>CAJFOV010000045.1 GCA_904397835.1 Candidatus Aristotella avistercoris | reverse complement strand
TTCAACCTCACCAGCGATGAGGACCTGACCGAGAGCTTTATCTATGAGAGCAACGCCCTCTCCTCCCGGTACCGCTTTCTGCTGCGCCATGCCTCAAAATCCCACGGGAAAAGCAGCGCATGAAACATGGAAGGAAAACGGGCCAAATTGCCCGTGCGCCTTGGTAGACATGGAGGGCCTTTTCCCCTATGATAGGAGAAAAAGCATAGGAGGCAATGGAAATGTATTTGGGAAGCAACCTGTTTCAGGCCCGCAAAAAGAGCGGCCTATCCCAGGAGGAGGTCGCGGAGAGGCTGGGCGTCAGCAGACAGACCATTTCAAAGTGGGAACTTGACGAGACCCTCCCCGACATCCGGCAGGCCAAAAAGCTGGCACAGCTCTATCATCTCACCTTGGACGAATTGATTGACTTGGATCCGGAGCAAAAGGAGATTGAGCAAGCCATCCAGCGTATTGGTGAGGATCAGCAGCAAAAAATCGACTGGACCCGGGTCTGGGACAAAAAGTATCCCGTTCTCACCACCTACCAGAGGATCGTGGCAGTTGACGATTATGCCGCTCCAATCCGAGCACTGCTGAACAGTCTGAAAGAACGCTATGGCTACAATGACCTGGACGCCATGTTGGTTTTCAAGGATATTTTGGCCCATGTGTGGAGGAGGTAAACTAACGGGGACAGGGCGTCTGCCCATATTGCTGCATCTGCCGGTCATCCCAGAGAGACCCGCTCAACAAGCTCATGCATTCCCACCATCCCCCTCGGCGGGGCCCTGTGCGGGGAGAGGATCTTTGTTTTTGGCGGGGCGCTCCGCCCTGGTGTAGAGGACAACGCCGCCCACCACCAGCAGCGCCCCCCACAGCTGCTGCAGGTTGGGGATCTCGCCAAAGAGGGCGGCCGCCAACAGGGCCGCAAACACCGGCTCACAGAGTTTGACCGCCGAACAGTAGGAGGGACTCAAATACTTTAAGCACCAGCTAAAGACGCTGTGGCCCATGAGGGTGCAGAGCACCGCCAGCGCCAGGCCTACCAGCAGATCCTTGCTCTGATACCCCCACAGGGGCGTGCCAGTGACGCCATCCAGAATCAACAGGGTGAGGGTACAGGCCGAGTAGGTGACAAAGGTGTAGATGGTGGTGGACAGATGCCCCCGCAGCACCGTGCCAATGAGGGTGTAGATGGAGACAAACACCGCCCCCGCCACTGCCAGCAGGTCCCCGTAGAGCTTGCCGCCGCCACCGCCGTCGGCCAGGGCCAACAGGATGCTTCCGCCAAAGGACAGGCCAATGGCCACCAGCCCCATGGATGGGATTTTGCCGTGAAGAAACAGGGCAAATCCCAGGGCGGTAAAGAGCACCTCCGTGCTGACCAGTACGGTGGAGCTGGCCACTGAGGTCCACTTGAGGGATTCAAACCAGGTTGCAAAGTGCAGCGCCAAAAATACGCCGCTGGCGCCGCACAGCAGCAGATCCCGCAGCGTGAGGCCCATCAACTCCTTCCGGTGGCGCAGCAGCACCACCGGGAGCATCAGCAGCACCGTCCACCCCAGGCGGTAGGTGGCAATGATAAGGGATGGCGCATCCGACCACCGCACCAGAATGGAGGAGACGGACACCCCCAGGACTCCCAACATCATAATCAACTTGGGATGCATCGTTGCGCCTCTCCCCTTCCAATTTTATCTTTCTCTATCCTATCAGAGTTGTGGGTAACAGGCAAGAGTCAAAGGGAATTTATCTCTTTGGCGGGTACCTGGACAGAACGTGAGAGGCCCCCTTCGGAATAACCGAAGGGGGCCTCTTGTGATGAAAACAATACAATCAGGAGTTGGATCCTGTGTCCTCCAGGAGGGTGACGGTGATCTCCAGCGTCTGGCTACGCTCTCCATCGGCCAGATAGCGGTAAACCGTCAGTTGGATGGTGTCCCCAGGCTTAAACTGGGCCAGGATCTCCCACATATCGCTGAAGCTCTGAATGGCCTGGCCATCCGCATGGGTGATGATATCCCCCACCAGGATCTTGCCGGCGGCATCGGAACTTTCATCCACCTCTTCTACCAGGATTCCAGCTGGAATGTCGCTCTGTTGGGCCAGGCTCTTGCTGATAGCGCGCCCAGTGATCCCCAGCCGGACCCGGTCAGTCACATAACCGTGTTCCATAAGGTCTGAGATGATGCCTTGGGCACTGGAGATGGGGATGGCAAAGCCGATGCCCTCATAGTCCACCCCAGAAAGTTTGGAGGAGGTGATGCCGATGACCTGGCCAAACTCATTGATGAGAGGGCCGCCCGAGTTCCCCGGGTTGATGGCCGCATTGGTCTGGATACACTTCATCACATAGGGGGAGTCCTGCACCTGGACCGAACGATTGGTGGCGGAGATGATGCCGTCGGTGATGCTGCCGGCGAACTCCAGCCCGCCGGGATTGCCAATGGCGTAGACCACGTCCCCAATCTCCATCTGGTCGGAATTCCCAAATTCCGCATAGGAGAGCTGCTGCCTGGCATTGATCTTGAGCACCGCCAAATCGGTGCGTTCATCCGCCCCCACCAGCTGGGCATCATAGACAGAGCTATCCGCCAACACCACGCTGATGGCATTGGCCCCCTCGATAACGTGCTGGTTGGTGACGATGTATCCATCGGAGGTCAGAATGATCCCTGACCCCTGTCCAATGGCCTGCAGGGTGTTATCGGACCCTGTCTGGTACTGAATCACCCCCACCACAGAGGGCGCCACCTTGTTGTAAACCTCCTTGGCCGTC
Organism: Candidatus Aristotella avistercoris; assembly: GCA_904397835.1. GTDB lineage: Bacteria > Bacillota > Clostridia > Oscillospirales > Ruminococcaceae > Aristotella > Aristotella avistercoris. The sequence continues at coordinate 72,410 of CAJFOV010000045.1, read as the reverse complement.
AGCCGCCCATCCTCTGTGGAGGTATCGGGCACCTGAGGGACATCGTTGATCTCAATACCTGGCACGTCGGTGGTCAGGCCCGGGCTCTTCTGGGGGAGTTGGTTCTGCTGGGCCAGACCCCGCACCACGGTGTAGACCCCAATGCCGGCAAAGGACACCAAGGCCACAATCAGCACCCCCAGCAACAACGTGAGGAACATGGTCATGCCCCGGCTGCGGCGCCCCACCGGTTTGACCGCCTGGGCTGAACGGTCGTAGTCCTCAAAATTCCACTGATAGCCCCGCTCATAGGCGCTGGGATCCTGGCTGAAATCGTAGAAGTTTGTCTCCCCTGCCCCAGTGCTGGGATGCTCTGTCTGATCCTGGTCCGGCTGAGCGCCAGTTTCAGAGCCACCGGCCGGACCCTGGCCGTTCTGCCATGGATCCCTTGGATCAAATTCACTCATCCATATCCCTCCCTTCCGGTTGGTTGGCTTCCTTGTTCAAAGCAGACGCATCTTGGGCGGCCAGGGGTTCCCCCTCCGCCTCCTGAGGGTTCTCCTGCCTGGATTCACGGGCAGGTTTGCTCTCTTTGGTGCGGCTGTGGCTCTTCTTGCTGTGGGGTGCGGTGGGAACAGTGAACATAAACTCCACATATTCCCCCTCCACACTGCGGGCCATGATGCGCCCACCGTGGAGGTTGACAATGGAGCGCACAATGTGCAGCCCCAGACCCACGCCATTCTTATCCAGGCTCCGGGACTTGTCGGTCTTATAAAAGCGGTTGAACACCTTGGAGAGCTCCTCCTTGGTCAGGCCCTGGCCGGAGTTTTTGATGCTGACCATGGTCTCGTCATTCTCCGTATGGTAGGAGACCTGGATATAGCCCCCCTCGTTGACAAACTTCACCGCATTTTCCAACAGGTTGTACACCACCTGGTGCATCAGATCCCGGTCCGCCTCCACCATCACCTTGCCTGCATCCAGACCACGGATATCCAGATGCTTCTGGTCAATGGCCTGCTCAAAGGTAAAGACGGACTGGCAGACGATATCGTTGATGTCAAACGTCGTGGGGGAGAGCTTCATCTCCCCCGCCTCCAGGCGGGCAATGTCCAACATGGACCGCACCAGCCGGGACAGGCGCTTGACCTCATCAGAGACAATCCGCAGATAGTGCTGCTGCTTTTCCGGCGGGATGGTGCCATCCAAAATGCCGTCAATAAAGCCGGCAATGGTGGTCATTGGGGTCTTCAGCTCATGGGAGACGTTGGCCACAAAGGAGCGGCCGGAGCTCTCCTGGGTGGCCAGGGCGGAGGCCATGTTGTTGAAGGCCATGGCAAGACGTCCCACTTCGCTGTAGTCCTGCACCGGCACCCGGACGCTAAAATCCCCTTTTGAGAAGCTCTCTACAGCAGACACCATCTGCCGCAGGGGCCGCACCATCCGGGCGGTGATAAAGTAGATCACCACAAAGGCGATGACCACCACCAGCACAGCGCTCAGGAGGAACATTTTTAAAATCTCCCCCAGGAAAAATAGGAGGCTGTTGGCAGAGATGGAGGCAAAGATCACTCCCTTGACTCCGCTGCTGGTCACCACCGGCTTGCCCAGGGTGTAGTACTGCCCCTGGTAGATGCCGGAGAGCCTGCCCAGCTCCCGGTAGACGCCCTCCTCCATGGCGGTGGTGACAATCTCGTCGGAGACCATGTAGGTGAAGTGCTCACAGGGCTGTTCATCGGTGCACAACAGAGTCTTGTTGGTATCCGCACTGACCAAAAAGAACCTGGCGTCAATGGCGTTGGCCAGCACCGAATAGCTCTTGAGCAGCTGCTCCTTGGATCCATAGGGGGTGTTGCCCTCATAGTATCCCTCTGTCATATCCACCATTTCATCCACGCTGGTCTCCAGAAGGCTGTACTTATCCTGCTCAAAGTAGCGGGCGGCAAAGGCCATCAGAATGGCCCCCAACACCACGATGCAGACCAGCAGCATGGATAGACAGATGGTAAAATACTTGGTAAATAAGCTCTTTTGCACAGAAGATTGCTCCTTTCCCGCGGCTGGGCCCGCCTCCAGGGAAGGAATTACTCCTTGACCTCAAATTTGTACCCCACACCCCAGACGGTCTTGAGGGACCACTGGTCAGAGACGCCCTCCAACTTTTCCCGCAGACGTTTGATGTGCACATCCACCGTCCGGGAATCGCCGTAATACTCAAAGCCCCAGACCTCATCCAGCAGCTGATCCCGGGTGTAGACCCGGTTGGGGTTGCTGGCCAGGTGGTAGAGCAGCTCCAGCTCCTTGGGCGGGGTGTCCACCACCTTGCCGTCCACCTTCAGCTCATACTTGGTCATGTTGACCACCAATTTATCGTAACTGACCTCTTTGTTGTCGTTCTCTGTGGCGCTCTTGCCTGTACGGCGCAACACCGCCTTGATGCGGGCCACAATTTCCTTGGCGTCAAAGGGCTTGACCACATAGTCATCAGCCCCCAGCTCCAGGCCCAGGACCTTGTCAAAGGTCTCCCCTTTGGCGGTGATCATGATGATAGGGCAGTTGGACTTTTTGCGGATCTCCCGGCAGACCTGCCAACCATCCAGCTTGGGCATCATAATATCCAGCAGCACCAGATCCACATGCTCCGACTGGAAGATCTTCAGCGCCTCCTCCCCGTCCCGGGCAAAGCTCACGCTGTAGCCATCCTTCTCCAGGTACAGGCGTAGCAGCTCCCCAATATTTTTATCGTCATCGGCCACTAGAATTTTCTCCATGGACATATCGCGCTTCCTCCTCGTTTCTCAAATTCTCTATGGGATACAAGGCACGGCGGGGCATCCCGACCGACCCGATTTGCACGGCCGCCAGAACCCGTCTTTTCCCGAGCGGTGGGCCTGGAACTTACAGTGCTCCATTGTTCTCTTCCATTATACAATAAAAAATGGTCGAAAGGTGAATTTTTCTTAAATAGTTTTTTGACCAACCTTTGCTTTTTCCATCAGAATCTGGAGAAGCGGGCGGCAGAAAATTGCTTTTTTCCACCACCTTTGGTATAATGAACTATTGCAAGCTGTGGGATAAAAAGAAACTTCCCATGGCGCCGGCCTTGGAGCACAGGCGGCCGGCAATTTGAATGAACATTGTATCAGGAAAGGCTGAGAAATTATGAAGTTGGGCATCGTCGGTCTGCCAAATGTGGGCAAGAGCACCCTGTTTAACGCCATCACCAATGCCGGGGCGGAATCTGCCAACTATCCCTTCTGCACCATTGAGCCAAACGTCGGCGTGGTGGCCGTGCCGGACGAGCGGCTGGATGAGCTGGCAAAGATCTACAACCCGGAAAAATACACCCCTGCCGTCATCGAGTTTGTGGACATTGCAGGGCTGGTGCGGGGCGCCTCCAAGGGGGAGGGCCTGGGCAACAAATTTTTGGCCAACATCCGGGAAGTGGACGCCATTGTCCACGTGGTGCGCTGTTTTGAGGACGGCGAGGTGGTCCACGTGGACGGAGAGGTCAACCCAGTGCGGGACATTGAGACCATCAATCTGGAGCTGATCTTCTCTGACCTGGACCTGGTGGACCGGCGCATCGACAAGGCCACCAAGGCCGCCAAAGGGGATAAGAAGTTCCTGGCGGAGGTGGATCTTCTCAAGCGCCTGAAGGCCCATCTGGAGGAGGGGCGCTCCGCCAGAGGATTTGTCTGCGAAAGCGACGAGGAGCGGGAGATTCTTGCTACCATCCCCCTGCTCTCCGGTAAGCCGGTGATCTATGCGGCCAACCTGAGTGAGGAGGATTTCACCAGCGACATTGAGCAGAACCCCCACTACCAGAAGGTCAAGGAGATTGCCCTGCAGGAGCACAGCCAGGTGCTGCCCATCTGCGCACGGATGGAGGCGGAGATCGCCGACATGTCCAAGGAGGACAAGCTCATGTTCCTGGAGGATCTGGGGCTGCACCAGTCCGGTCTGGACCGGCTCATCAAGGCCTGCTATGAGCTGCTAGGGCTCATTTCCTACCTGACCGCTGGAAAGCCCGAGGTCCGGGCCTGGACCATCACCAAGGGCACCAAGGCCCCTCAGGCGGCAGGCAAGATCCACTCAGACTTTGAGCGGGGCTTTATCCGGGCGGAGGTGGTCTCCTTTGACGATCTGATGCGGTGCGGCGGCTCCATGGCCACCGTCAAGGAGAAGGGGCTCATGCGTCTGGAGGGCAAGGACTATGTGGTGCAGGATGGGGACATCATCCTGTTCCGCTTCAATGTGTAATAGAACATCTGTCAGAGGGGAGGGCTGGTGCCCTCCCCTCTTTTTTGTCACCTTGCAGGAACCCCAAATGAAACCGAACCCATTCAGACAGCGCCCTCTACCACATCTCCAAAGGGGGCTTGCTACCTTCAGGGGAATTTCCTCTCTTCCAGGCACAACAACCCCCTGCCGCAACTATGGCAGTGGACATCCAGGCCACCCCTTTCCCCTGCCGCCATCCGAACCATCATGGGAAAATCAAATTTTCGATCAAACAGGGGCACGGCGCCGTATATTACGTCAAAGGTTGGACATGCTAACAGGGAGCAGCTGACCCTGTCAAAAGCCAGGCGGCTATTTTGATTTTTTAAACAAATATTTTTTAACATCTTGTAAAATTCAATGGAATATGTTATATTTTAATTGAACCACAGAAGAGATGGGAGGAGATGGCATGTATCCAGAACGACGGGCTGTGTATTTTGGCAATTCCATGCGGGAATTTAACACCGTCTGCGGCCTGTTGGCCTACTACGGCATTCCCTTCGACAACCAGGCCTTTCCCAGGCGAGTAGATCCCTCCCTCTCTGGACTGCGCGCCCTGCGGAGTGCAGGTATGACCTATCAGGTGCTGGTGCGGGATGAGGATTACGGCCACGCCTGCCAGGTCATTGATTTACGCTAACCCTCTCTTCTTCCCTTAGAGCCAGGAAGAAGATCGCTTCCTTTGGGAGCACCCCGGTACACTCCTTTGCCGGGGTGCTCTTTTTTTGCGCCTGCACGGCTGCCTTCCCACAGGGACTGCAACCTGGCCGCATACAACAGCAGAGCCCCCTTCCGCCCAAAGAAACGGCGGAAGGAGGCTCATCTATGATTGGGGAAAGAGGAAAACTTATTTCACTCTGCGCTTGCGGCGGGCAAACAGCCCCATACCGGCAAGGGAACCCGCCAGCGCCGTCAGGCCGGCCCACAGGCCGAAGCCATCGGCGGTGTTGGGGTTCTGGGGTACGCCAGGTTCCTCATCATCCTGAGTGCCATCGCCACCCGGCTGGGGATCATCGTCCGGTTCCTCCGGGGTGGGGATCTCGGTGGCCGGCCCATCCATGGTGTAAACTGCCACCGTGCCGGAGACTTCGCAGGCGGCCAGCAGCATGGGCTTGCCGGTGGCGGTCACACTGGCCGGGAGGAATGCCAGGCCCTCAGGGGCCACATCCCCCTGGACCTCCCCGGCAAAATCCCGGGTGTTGATGTAGTTGACAAACTGAACCTTGGCGGGGTCGGTGACATCATATACCATCACGCCGCCGATCCGCTCCAGGGCGACAAAGGCGTAGAACTTGTTGCCCACCTGGCCCAGGGTGACGCTCTCCGCCTCAGGGCCCTTCTTGGGGCTGCGGCTATCCACATCGATGTCGTCGTTGGAGCAGTTGAACCAGTCGGGCAGATATTGGGCGGTGAGGGCCTCAAAGTCATTGGCACTGTCATACACCTGCTCCATGGTGTCCGCCCGGTAGATGGAGAAGGACCGGCCGCCGTAGAGGTAGGCCTTGGTGCTGTCCGGCACCGCCACCAAGTCCTGATCCAGCACCCGTACCTCCTGGGCCACGGTGCCGTCGGTAGCGGTCAGGGTCTCCTCTATCTCATTGCAGTAGTCGCCCCACTCCCTGGCGTCCCCCTCATTGGCGGTGACCAGGTAGGTGATCCCGTTGACCTCGTAGGCGGCAATGCCATCGGGCATATAGACCCCCACGGCGTCCTCATAGGTCTTAGGGAGGTAGGCGCCGTCCTCCACCAGGTCAATGGCACGTTCCCCCTGGCTCAGGTCCTGGAACCCCAGGCTCTTGACGGAGAGGATCTCCTTGCTTTCCAGATCCACGGTGGCAATGGCGTTGGCTTCCTGAAGGGTGACATAGGCCCTGCTGCCATCGGCGGAGACTGCAATATATTCCGGCTCCAGATCCGCCGCCGCCTCGTTGAGCTGGCCATCCACCTTGCCAATGAGGATCCCCTCCTGAACCAATGTCTGGGCGTCAAAGGCCGCAAATCCAGCGGTGGTGACCGTGCCGTCCTCCAGGTCGATGATGGTCACGGAGCCCTCTGGGTCCACGGCGCCATTTCCATAGCCCTCCCGGGGTTCCCCCTCGTTGGCGGTGAGGATCTTGCTGCCATCCGGGGTGAAGGTGACCATGTCCGGCTGGACTCCCACCTCGTAGCTGGCCAGCAGCTCCATGTTGTAGTTCAGCAGCAGGACCCGGCCGTTGGCAGCATAGTCCTGGGACTGCAGGGCCACAGCGATGTGGTCATTGACAGAATCCACCGCCACGCTGGTCATATCCCCATAGGTGAAGCCCTCCACCAGGGTGCGCACATCCAGGCTGCCTGCCACAGTGAGCCCCTCTGTCCCCAGGTCCAGGGTGTAGAGCAGGCCATCCTTGCCGTTGACCACATAGGCCTGGCTCCGGTCGGCATTGTAGGCCACAATCTCAGCCACGCCCCCGTCGGGGTCCGCCTGGCCGATGCCCACACTGTTGAGGAGTTCCAGGGTCAGGCCGGCACCCTGCTCAAAGCTGCCGGTCCGGTAGGTGTCTGCAGGTGTTGTGGGCTCCTGGTCCCCGCTGCCCTGTTCCATCTGGGAGTTGTGGGGACCCTGGGCCCCGTCCACAGGGTCGCTGTAGTCCACCGCCTGGGCATCAGCGCTGTTGTTGTCGGTGTCGGCAAAGTTTTCCCGGCGCACCGCCTTCTTTTTGGACTGGAGGTCCTCAAACGCCCCCTCGTAGACCGGGGGCTCCTGCTGGGGTTCCCCATCGTTGCCCTGAACGGCCAAAAGATCCACATACCCCACGGGACGGTTCTCATCGGTAACGGCGCCGGAGAAGTCCTCGGTCAGGGCCACCTCCTGGCTGAAGAGGGCCACGGACACCCCTTTGTTGTGGAGCTGGAGATCCCACTCCTGATCCCCCTGGGGCACCTGATAATCGGCCGATGCGGGGTCATCGATGGCGCCGCAGCGCACCAGGTAGTAGCCCCCCGCCGGGATGGTGCCCGTCAGCTCCAGGGACTGCCAGCCATGGCCCTCCCCATCTGCGCTGGCCTGATACTGCAGGTACCAGCCGGACAGGTCCACCTCCGTGGCACAGGGATTGTACAGCTCCACAAAGCTGTGGCTGGCCGCGCCGTCGTCGCTGCCGCCATAGACCTGGTTCACCAGAACATGGGCCACCCCCACGTCATAGATCCCCTGGGTGTTGTAGGGGGTCCCCATCTGGGGACCCTCCGCGGCGCGCAAAAGAGTCCCCGGCACCAGGGATACCGCCAGTGTGGTGGCCAGAACGCCGGCCAACGTTTTCTTCTTCCAACCTTGTCTCATGCTGTTTTCCTCTCCTTTGTCCAGGCGGGTTCAGGCTGCCTGCGCCGCCTGTTTACACATAACCTGACCCATGATGTTTCCCCTTCATGGTACAGAATTTGCAGGAGAGGCCGCTACCATTTTTCTGAAAAACCTGTGTCAAATTTTTGTGGGATCCCATTCCCACCATAACAAAGCAGACACTGGCACATCTGGTGGCCGGGGACCGCGGCCCCTGAGCGCCGCAAAACCGGCCACACCTGGATCATCGCATCTTTCGCCCCCTGTTGGGGGATGGCTCCTTCCCTCCAAAGCGGGGACTGGCAGGAGGCTCCGACGGATGGAACAGGGGCAAATAGCGCAAAAAATCCCTCCCCCAGCCGGGGGAGGGATCCAACCGTCTTGGATGACGGATGCCTTTATTCCACAGAGATGATAAAGTAGTAGACCGGCTGACCACCGTTGACCAGGGTGACCTCCACGTCCTCAGGGAGCTTGGCCTTCAGGTCCCGCTCCACCTGTTGAGCCTTTTCCTCTGTGACGTCCTCGCCGTAGAGCAGGGTCACAAAGCAGCCCTCCTCCCCGGAGGCCTTTTTCACCAGGCTGCGGGTCAGGCGGATAACCGACTTGGTCATGCTCTTCTCGGTAAAGACGATCTTGCCATTCTCCATGGCCAGCAGTTCGCCCTTTTTGATAACCTGGTTGTCGTACTCGCTGTCCCGGGCGGCAAAGGTCAACTGACCGGTTCCCACCTTCTCCAGGGCCTTGGTCATGTTCAGGTGGTTGGTTTTGACATCTGCCTCCGGATCAAAGGCCAGCATGGCCGACAGCCCCTGGGGGATAAACCGGGAGGGCAGCACAATCACCTTGCGGTCTGCCAGCTTGATGGTCTGCTCCGCGGCCATGATGATGTTTTTGTTGTTGGGCAGCACAAAGACCGTCTTGGCAGGGGTGGCGTGCACGGCCTTGAGGATCTCATCGGTGGAGGGGTTCATGGTCTGCCCACCGCTGACCACATTCTCTACACCCAGGTCCTGGAAGAGGGCCTTGATGCCCTCTCCGGCGGCAACGGCCACAAAGCCATAGTCCTGGTCGGGATCCACCGCCCGGTAGGGGAACGCATCCTGCGTGGGCTCTGCCGGCTCCTCGCTGGCGGCCTTGGCAGCCGCCCTCTCATGCTCCTCCCGCATGTTGTCGATCTTGATGTTGGTGAGCATGCCATATTTCAGCGCCGCCTGAAGGGCGTTGCCGGGGTTGTCGGTGTGGACATGGACCTTGATGATGTTCTCATCCTCCACGACCACCACACAGTCGCCGATGGACTCCAGGAAGGCCCGCAGCTTCACCGGGTCCCCACAGCCCTTTTTCTTCAGGACAATGAACTCGGTGCAGTAGGTGAAGGTGATCTCCTCCTGGGAGGCGCCTGCGGCGCTGACCGCCTTGGGGGCCTCTGACTTTTGATCGCCCTCCTCCAGAGGGATCACATCCCCGCCGTCAATGACCTGCTTCATGCCCTCAAAAACAAAGAGCAGGCCTTTGCCACCGGAATCCACCACGCCGGCCTTCTTCAGCACGGGCAGCAGGTCGGGGGTTTTTTCCAGGGCCTGGGCCGCGGCGGCCACAAGCTCCTGCCACATCTCCTGGGCGGAGATGTCCGGCCGCTCGGTGAGCACCTGGGCGCCGTGCTCCGCAGCCAGGCGGCTGACGGTGAGGATGGTGCCCTCTGTGGGCTTCATAACGGCCTTGTAGGCGGCCTCCACCCCCAGGGTCAGGGCGTGGACCAGGTCGTTGGCATCTGCAGACTCCTTGTTCTGCAGCCCCTTGGAAAAACCACGGAACAGCAGGGAAAGGATCACCCCAGAGTTCCCTCTGGCGCCCCGCAGCAGAGCGCTGGCGGCGGCGTGGGACACCTGGGCCACAGATACATCGTCCCCCATCTTGCCCAGTTCCCGCCGGGCGGGGGTCATGGTCATGGACATGTTGGTGCCTGTGTCTCCGTCGGGCACGGGGAACACGTTGAGCGCATCCACCTCTTGGCGGTGGTTGGCAATGTTGTTTGCGCCGGAGATCATGGCGTCTCTCAGCTTTGCTCCATTTATCACGTTATTTGACACTCTCCTTAACAGGCAATGTGGGGAAGATCCCCCGGAAAAACGGCGGGAGGCCTACTCCCCGGAATGCATGCCATCCACATACACATTCACCTTTGCGACCTGCAGGCCTGTTGCCTCCTCCACCGTGTAACGGACCTTGTGGACAATGCTTTTGACAATGGCGGCGATGTTCACCCCATAGGTGACCATGATGTGCAGATCAATCACCAGTTTGTCGCCATAGATTTTGACCTTGACCCCCTTGTCCTGGGTCTCCTTGCGGAACACCACCGAACGCAGGCCCTGGGACGCCGTGCTGATCACCATGCCAGCAACACCGAAGCACTCGGATGCGGCGTGTCCCACCAAGTTTGCAAAATACTCCTGGGAGATCTCAATGGTGCCAAGATGATTCTCCATCTTTATCATAATTGGTCGCCCTCCTTTGTATCCTGGTCCAGCGGACGGTCCCTCCGCCCGCCGGGGTGGGGGTGCGGCTGCTCCCCCACAGTAAGATTCATACCCTTTATTATAGAAAAAAATTCTTCTTTCTGCAAGCCATTTTGCCACCTTTGTTGGTGGGATTTTGCGTTTTCCTGCACCCTTACCCCTCAGCTGCCCCAGGGGGACGGTCAGATTTCCACCACAGAAGGAAAAAGACCCGTTGAACACGGATGCAAGCGGTTCAACGGGTCCTTGATATTCCAAGTTATCGGGGCTCCACAATCAACTTGATGGCCGTGCGCTCCTCCGAGTCGATCATCACGTTGACAAAAGCCGGGATGCAGATCAAATCCATGCCGGACGGGGCAAGGTATCCCCTGGCAATGGCCACGGCCTTGATGGCCTGGTTGGCCGCCCCAGCGCCCACGGCCTGGACCTCCACGGCGCCCTTTTCGCGGATGACGCCTGCAATTGCACCTGCTACGGAGTTTGGTACAGATCTTGCCGAGATTTTTAGTATTTCCATGAAAAACCCTCCTGATGTAGTCTAACAACCAATTCCGACTATATTGTATAATAAAAATACAGATAGATCAAGATATTCCCACAAATTCTATACTCATCCCGCAACGATTCGTTGGATTTTGGTTGTTTTGCCGGTCTTTTGGTCGATGGTCAGCAGCACGCCGTTGAGGACGCAGTCCTGGCGGTCATTTTCAAAGCGCACCGGCAGATGGGTGCGCAGCCGCTCAATGGCCAGCTCCTTGCGCACGCCCAGGATGGAATTTTTGCCCCCGCACATGCCCAAATCTGTAATATAGCCGGTTCCGTTGGGCAGGATGCGCTCATCGGCGGTCTGCACGTGGGTGTGGGTCCCCACCACCGCCGAGACCCGTCCGTCCAAATAGTAGGCCAGGGCCAGTTTTTCTGCTGTTGCCTCTGCATGAAAATCCACCAGAATGTTGGGGGCCTGCACCCGCTGCAGCAGGCGGTCCACACAGTCAAAGGGGCTCTCCAGATTGTCCAGGTACACCACCCCCTGCAGGTTGATGACGCACAAACTGAATCTTGGGTGGTCGAAGAGATATACCCCGGAACCTGGTGCGCTGGGGTGAAAGTTTGCCGGGCGGATCAGGCCGATCTCCTGGTCAAACAGGTCGTAGCTCTCCCGCCGGCGCAGGGCGTGGTTGCCGGTGGTGATTACATCCACCCCGCTGTCAAACAGGTGTCTGGCGCTGTGGGGCAGCACCCCGTTGCCCTCGGCGGAGTTCTCCCCGTTGGCCACCACCAGGTCCACCTGATACTGGGCCTTGAGACCGGGAAGCTTGCTGCGCACGCAGTCACACCCCGCCTGGCCCACCACGTCGCCCAGGCACAATATGTTCATCTCAGGGCACCTCGCTTTCCGCAGACGGTCCCCGGCGAATGCCCTTTTCCCGCCGGACACGGTTTGATCCACTGCCTCTTATTATACTCCTTTTTCCCTGGAGAAAAAGAGGATGTTTTTAAATTTTCCGCGCTCTTGTGCATCAGGAACTGGCTCCACCGCCAGCTTCTGGGCAGAACGCCCTCCGACGAAGCCGTCCGCTGCAGATCAAGCTTTCTCCTTCCGCTTTTCCACGGACAGGCCAAGGGGGGCGGCCGTAGGCCGTCCCCCTTGTCGGGCGCTTTTTATCCCTGGAACTGGACCGCCTCCCGCAGGGCGTCCACCCGGTCGGTCTTCTCCCAGGCGACCCCCAGGTCCTCCCGGCCCATGTGGCCATAGGCGGCCAGCTTGCGGTATATGGGCTTGAGCAGATCCAGATCCCGGATGATGGAGGTGGGCCGCAGGTCAAAGACCTGCTCCACGGCCCGCTCCAGGGTCTCGTCCTCCACCTTTCCTGTGCCAAAGGTGTTCACATTGACCGACACCGGCTGGGCCACGCCGATGGCATAGGCCAGCTGAATCTCACAGCGGCGGGCAAGGCCGGCGGCCACAATGTTTTTGGCCACATACCGGGCGGCATAGGCGCCGGAGCGGTCCACCTTGGTGGGATCCTTGCCGGAGAAGGCGCCGCCGCCGTGGCGGCCCACGCCGCCGTAGGAGTCCACAATGATCTTGCGTCCCGTCAGGCCCGAGTCCCCCTGGGGCCCGCCGATGACAAACCGGCCGGTGGGGTTCACCAGGTATCGGGTGCTCTCATCCAGCAGGTCGCTGGGCACCACCGGCAGAATCACCTGGCGGATGATATCCTCCTTGAGCTGGGCCAGTTCCACATCGGGGGAGTGCTGGTTGGAAATGACAATGGTGTCCACCCGCAGAGGCCGGTCCCCATCGTACTCCACCGTCACCTGGGTCTTGCCGTCGGGCCGCAGATAGGGCAAAATCCCCTCCTTTCGCACCTGGGTCAGGCGCTTGGCCAGCTTGTGGGCCAGGGAGATGGTCAGGGGCATAAGCTCCGGCGTCTCGTCGCAGGCGTAGCCAAACATCATGCCCTGGTCTCCAGCGCCGTGGCTGTCGGCCTCGTCCCGGCCCTCCTTGGCCTCCATGGACTGATCCACCCCCAGAGCGATGTCCTGGGACTGGTCATGGATGGCGGTGAGGATGCCGCAGGTGTCGGAATCAAAGCCATACTTGGCCCGGTTGTAGCCGATGTCGTTGATGACTCCCCGGGCGATGGCAGGGATGTCCACATAGCCGGTGCTGGTGACCTCTCCCACGACGATGACCTGACCGGTGGTGACCACCGTCTCACAGGCCACCCGGGAGTTGGGATCCTGCTCTAGCAGGGCGTCCAGGATTGCGTCGGAGATTTGGTCACAGATTTTGTCGGGATGTCCCTCTGTGACGGACTCGGATGTAAAGAGATAATGTGCCATGTTTGTCCTCCTTTGATCTGGTCGGTTGTTGGTTTGGAATACACCACCCTCGGCCGCAGGTTCAAACTGCGCATTACCACTGGATTTTCATGACAGCGCCCTCAGGCTATCCCGGGTCCTCCTTGCCGTTGCCGGACAAAAAAGGCGCCCCGGGGACCGGAGCGCGCTATGATTCCTCATCTCTCGGTTCACCGCAGGATGTAGCACCTTGCACATGGCAGGTTGCTGGACTTCACAGGGCCTGTTCCCTCCGTCACTCTTGATAAGGTGGTAATATTCAATTTACCAATCTATTCTATCTGCCACCGTGGGATTTGTCAACTGGCAATTCGACAAAAAATCTCCACTTTTAGACGGATAGGCTGTGGAATCCCTTGCCCATGACGTCGTTGGCGTCAGAGACGATGACAAAGGCCCGGGGATCCACCTCCTGGACGATCCGTTTGGCCCGGTAGTATTCGGTGCGGCGCACCACACACAGAAGGATCTCCTTCTCCTGGTGGTGGTATCCCCCCTTGCCGTTGAGAAAGGTGGTGCCCCGGTGCATCTCCTGCAGGATGCGGGCGGAGATGGCCTCATTCCGCTCGGAGATGATCAGCAGCAGGCTCCGGGTCTCAAAGCCGTAGATGGCCTTGTCCATAAAGGTGCTGGAGATGTAGATGGTCAGGGCCGAATAGAGGGCCGACTCAATGGTGTGGAAGGTGAGGACCGAAAGGCCCACCACCACCAGGTTTGCATACATCAGCAGCTGGCCAATGGGGAACTGGGGGTAGCGCTTTTGGATCAGATATCCGATGATGGTGGTGCCGCCGGTGGTAGATTCGCTCCGGTCGATGAAGGCAAGGCCCGTCCCCATGCAGGCCCCGCCAAAGAGGGCCGCCAACAGGGGATCCCCCTGGTACTGGGGCAGCGGGGTCACCGCCAAATCGATCATCAGGGAGGATATGGCGATGGACAAGGTGGTACCCACGGCGAACCGCTTGCCCAGATGCCGCCAGGTCAGGATCAACAGCGGGATGTTCATCAAAAAGGTTCCCGTACCGATGGGCAGCCCCACCAGATAGTTGAGGATGGTGGCCACACCGGTCAGGCCGCCGGGGGCAATGTTGTGGGGTTGGGTGAAACAGTGGACACCCACGGCATACAGGCCATTGCCCAAGAGATTGAGCAGCAAAAAGCTGAGCCAGAAGGGCAGCTTACTCTGAGGTTCCGTGGGATCCTGAGGCGTGTTCCAAGACATCATGTTCCTCCTGCACACAGCCGTCCGCCCGGGACGGCCTATCTTTTCGGGGGATATTGTACCACCCCACCCTGGGAAAGCAAGACCCATGATGCAACTTTTCCTGCATTTTTCTCCTTTTTCCACAAATCAAATGGTTTTTTCATAATCTTATCAATCATTTTATCAACATCGCCCCATCTTTCAAAAAAAATTGGAGCCGCCCCAAGGCGGCTCCAGCAAAGACGGCACTTGATGCAGGAATTATGGCAGATCTCCCTGGATGTCGATGGACTGGATCACCACATCCTCCAGAGGTTCATCCCCATCGTCGGTCTCCACGGCGGCAATGGCGTCCAGCACATCAAACCCTTCCAGCAGTGTGCCAAAGACGGTGTAATCCCCATCCAGCCAGAAGGCGCCGCCATAGTCCTCATAGAGCTTGACCTTGGCCAGGTCATATCCCCCCTGGACCATCTGGATCACCTCCTCCTGGGTGAGGGGCGGGGCCTGAACCACAAAGAACTGGCTGCCATTGGTGTCCGGCCCGGCATTGGCCATGCTCAGGGCCCCCCGCAGGTTGCACAGATCCTGGCTGATCTCATTTTCAAAGGGCTCCCCCCAGATGCTCTCCCCGCCGTCGCCGGGGTTCCCGCCCTGGATCATAAAGTCCTGGATGACCCGGTGGAAGGTCACCCCGTCATAGTACCCCTCCCGGGCGTGGGTCACAAAATTTTCCACCGCCTTGGGGGCCTGCTGTGGAAAGAGCAGGAAGGTCATATCCCCCATGGAGGTGTGCATCACCGCCGTCAGAGCGTCCTCCGGCAGGGGCTGGGGGCGCATGGTCTGGAGGATCTGGTCATAGGTCCCCTGGTCATAGGTGTAGTTCTCCGGATCAAAGTTGTCCAGATAGATGCCCACAAAGTGCTCCTGGGCGTACTGGTTATCCTCTGTCAACGCCTGGGCCAGGGCGGTGTTCTGGCTCAGATCCCCCAGCGGGCACAGGCCGCTCTGTAAAAGCATGGCGTTGTAGGTGGTGCTGTCGTTGTACCAGAGATAGACCCAGTAGGCCCCCTCCTCATCCTGGCGCTGGGTGTCCAGCTGGAAGGTGAAGGACCGGTCCACCAGATACTCCCGGTGGACCGCCACCACCGATTCCTCATACTGTTCCGGCGGGGCTGCTACCCCGATGAGCCGCAGGGTCAGGGATTGATCCTGGTACTCCCCAGTGAGGGTGGTGGCGTTCACCACATCTGTGACCTTGGCGGTAAAGGTATCTTGCACCTGATCCATAGGGTCCTCCCCGCAGGAGGCCATGGGGCACAGGAGAAGCAGTGCAAACAAGAGAGCGATCACACGGCGCAATGGTATCATCCTTTCTGTCAGTGCAACAATGGCTTGTCTACCACTGTATCATAGCGCGGCCCCCTTGGCAAGCAAGGGGAAAACCGTCGATAGACCCTTTGCCCCCTCAGGAGGCATGTATTTTCTCTTTGGCCGTGACTTTTCACGCCGGTTTTGGTAGAATAAGGGCAATTGGAGGGGATGCCTGGATCCTGCGGCCACAGGGGACTCTGTGGCTCCCCTGTCAAACCGGGCCGGAAGCGCCCACATCAAAGGAGGCATGTCCAATGTATGTGACAGTGGTGCCCTATGACAGCCGTTGGCCAGAGGCGTATGCACAGGAGGCCGAAGCCATCCGGCAGGTTCTGGGGGATGCATTGGTTGCCATCCACCACATTGGCAGTACCAGCGTGCCAGGCCTTTCGGCCAAGCCCATCATTGACATTCTGCCGGTGGTGACCGATCTGGCTCGGGCGGATGCGCAGCAGGGGGCCTTTGAGGCCCTGGGATATGAATATCTGGGGGAGTTTGGCCTCCCGGGGAGGCGTTACCTGCGCAAGGGCGGGGATCACCGCACCCATCAGATCCACATCTTTCAGCAGGACAACCGCCACGACATCCAGCGCCACCTGGCGGTGCGGGACTACCTGCGCACCCATCCCCAGGACTGCCAGGACTACGGGGCCCTCAAGGTAGCATTGGCCGCCCAATACCCTTTGGACATTGAGGGCTACTGCGATGGGAAGGACGCCTTTGTCAAAGCCCTGGAGCAGCGCGCCCTGGCCTGGTACCAGGCCAACGGTTTTGCAGAATAGGAGCGCATCAAAGGCCGCTCTGGGGATCTCCCAGGGGGCTGCAATCTGCTGGAAAAGGGCCAGCCGCATTTTGTGGTACCAAACGGTCAATTTGGATTTGACAAACGCCTGGCCCTGCGATAAGATGGAAATTGAATCTTGTGTCGAATCCGGGGCTCTGCTGCCCCGCCATCTGCCAGAATCTCCCCGCGACCTTCTGGCATTTCTTTTGGAGAGGAGCTTGTTGTGATGATGTATACCTGCAGCGAATGTGCGGTCAAATCCTGCACCAACCATGGGGCCACCCCCTACCCTGCCAACTGCCCCTGCCGGGACCAGGAGACCACCGCCCAAGCCATTGCCAAGACCAAGGAGCCTGAGACCTTTGCCATCGCCCAAAAGGCCGCCGAAGTGGAGAAGGAGGGCTACTGCCAGCTGACCCGTATCCAGGAGATCGCCCTCTTCTGCAAAAAAATGGGCTATGAGACCATCGGTATCGCCTTCTGCACCGGCCTGCAGAACGAGTGCAAGGTGGTGGCCCGGTACTTCCGGGAGCAGGGCTTGACGGTGCATACCGTCTGCTGCAAGTGTTCCTCCGTCAACAAGGCGGATGTGGGGATCCCTGGCATGGAGCCCGACGGCACCTTTGAGGCCATGTGCAACCCCGCTGGGCAGGCCATGTTCCTGGCCAAAGCAGGCACCCAGCTCAATGTGGTACTGGGCCTGTGTGTGGGACACGACACCATCTTCCTGCAGAACACCAAGGCCCCCGTCACCGTCCTGGCGGTCAAGGACCGGGTGTTGGGCCACAACCCCCTGGCGGCGGTCTACACCGCCCAGTCCTACTACCAGAAGAAGCTGTTCCCCAACCAAAAATAAGCACCCAGTTTGGGACACGGAACCGTGTCCCTCTTTTTTGCCCCTGGGCCGGTGATATTGGCCCGAATCCCAGGATATGATGTAGGGCATTCGTCCTATGTTGTCAGTTCACCACGGAAGGGAGTTTTTGAAACCCAATGGAATTTTTCACCCTCTTTGCCATTGCCGTCGGGCTCTCCATGGATGCCTTTGCCGTATCCATCACCAACGGCATCTATTACCGCAAGGACGCCGTGCGGTACGGCGCCCTTTCGGCCCTGTTCTTTGGCCTGTTTCAGGGGCTCATGCCTCTCATCGGATACTTTGCCGGGCGCACCTTTAGCGATGCCATCTCCAGCATTGACCACTGGGTGGCTCTGATCCTGCTGGGCTTCATCGGGGGAAAGATGGTGGTGGAATCGGTCCATGAGCTGCGCCACCCCTCCACAGAGCCCGTCTGCAGGACCTTCACCGTGCGATTGATGCTCACCCAGGCCCTGGCCACCAGCATTGACGCCCTGGCCGTGGGGGTCAGCTTTGCAGTGATGCGGGTCAACATCCTGCAGGCCGCCGGGTTTATTGCGGTGGTGACCTTCCTCTGCTGCCTGGTGGGGGTCTTTTTGGGCAAAAAGGTGGGGACCCTCTTCAGCCAAAAGGCGGAGATCTTTGGGGGCCTGGTTCTGATCTTGATCGGCCTGAAGATCTTTTTGGAACATACCCTGGGGCTATAGCCCTCTCAGGAGATCATAGCACAGTCTGTGGCCGCCCGCCCTTGGCAAAGTGTCCAAAGGCGGGCGGCTTTCTTTCTGCATTCCTCCAATTCTCTCCAGGAGATAACTCCACTTTCTACGCCAGGCGGCTCAATGATGTTACAATGAATTCCAGAATAGTTTATTTTATACTGAAAATCAAACAAGCCATTGCAGAAGGGTGGAAGAAGAACATGAAACAGACATGCAAGCGCCTGGCCCTCCGCCTGACGGCGGTGCTCTTGGCGCTCTCTTTGGCGGCCTGCGGCGGAGAGAAGTACACCCTTGGCGGCGTCTACAGCCCGGGACGGATCATCCCCAGCGGCAGTCAGGAGCAGTCCTATGAGGAGTATGTGGACGAGGCCACCGCCGATATCCGGGACAACCCCTTCTATGAGTCCCTGCGGGCCATGTACTACTACAGCTACGACTTTCAAGAGAACGGCGTTGTGGTGCAGACCACAGTTGCCGCCCAGTCGGAGGGCACCTACACATTGGATGGAAACACTGTGACCATCACCATGGGCGGCGAGGAGACCAGCGCCACCTATGACCCGGAGAACAACACCCTGACCTTCACAGAGTCGGACGGGGATGTGTGGATCCTTGAGCCGGAGGCAGACACCTCCGCCAGCCAGTAGGGGAACGGATTCTGCCAGACCCCTTCGGCCATGCAATGTTGCCACCACCCACTTGGGTTTGAAGAAAAAAATGTGCCAAAGGCGCGTCCCACCGGGCGCGCCTTTGGCATGTCCTCTTTTGCTGCACTGGCAGGCAGCGGCCGCCGGAAGGGGGATCACTCCTCCCGGTACCAGTCGCCGTCGGTTCCGTCGCCAAAGGGGGCGGGGGAAATGCGCATGGTTCCCCTTTGGTCACGGATCTCCACCTGGAACTCCGGCGGCTCCTCGGTTTTGGCCTCAGGGAAACGGATGACGCCATCCTTCACCACTTCATAGGAGATGGTGCCCACCGGCAACTCAACGGTGCCGGCATAGAAGACCAGATCCATCTCCTCCTCAGCAATGACCATCTTGGCGCCATAGGGCTCGTCAGAATAGCCCAGCTGGATGGCCCAGGTGCCCTGAAGTTCCTCATGAAATCGCTTCTGGGTCATGTTGGGCCAGACCACCAACAGAACCGCCAGCAGTGCCACAATGACCAGCCCCACAGCCGCAGCAATAAGGACCATCCGTTTGGAGGTGGGCCGCCCTGTTCTGGGCAGGTCAACTGCAGCTTCTGCATTTAGGCTAGCTGCCCCCTCCTCCGGCACGGGGACGGTGTGCTCCGCAGTCTGCCCCTGGGGAGCGCCACAGTAGGGGCATTGGGGCAGACTATCCTCGTAGCTGGCTCCACACATGTTGCAAATCAACGGAATCCCTTCTTTCTTCTTCAAACCTTTTTGGGGATGGGAGATGCCACTTCCCCCTTCTATTCTAGCAGTTGGATTAAAATTTGTAAAATCTATGTTTTTTGGTGCAATATTCTATTTTTTTGAATTTACCCAAGTTTTAGGGGTGGGAAATCCAGGGATGAAGTCCAAAGCTGCAACAGCGGACCTATTGCCAGATCTTTCCGGTCTGTGGTACACTGAAACCATCGGCACCGCCCGCCCCCGTGGCTGGGGCGTGGGGTCCAACAATTGGAAAGGTGGAAGAAGAATATGAAGAGATGGACCAAAGTTTTTGCCCTCACCCTGACCCTTGCCGCCCTGCTGCTGGCCCTCACCGGCTGCGGGGAGAAGAAGAACACCCTGGGCGGCACCTATGTCCCTGGCACGGTCATTGCCGGGGATGGAAGCGAGCAGTCCTATGACGACTATATCAAGGAGGGGTTAGAGCGCACCGGCCTCCTGGAGGGCAGCGAGGAGTATGAGTCCCTCAAGAGCCTGACCAACATCACCTACACCTTTGAGGGCGACGGCAAAATGACCGCCGCCATGATGGGGATGACCGTGGAGGGCACCTATACCCTGGAGGGGGAGCAGCTGACCATGACCGTCAACGGCCAGGACACCGTGGGCACCTATGACCCGGAGAAGAACACCATCACCTATCAGAACGCCACCACCGACGACCAGCTGGTGCTGGTCCATCAGGAGGGGTAGGTACCAATCCATTGAGATACATCAGGTCCCCCGCCGGTATGATCCGGCGGGGGACCTTTGTTCTGTCAGATCCGATTGTAGATGTGGCCAATCACCTGGCGCTCTATCCTGGGGACTACTCGGTCAGGCAATCCAGGGCCCTCTCCAACATTTTGACCCGGGCGGCCTTCTCCTCCTCCGGGGGGAGGTCCGGGGCGCCAAAGGGGTATTTGATGCTGGTGGAGGGACAGATCCGGTTGACGCCGATGGACTCGGCCACCGGGGTCATGTTGCAGTACTGGACGGTGGGAATCCCAGCCCGCTCCAACTCTTTGACAATCACTGCACCGCAGCGCGTGCTGGTGCCTCAGGTGGAGGTGAGGACAACAGCGTCAATATTGTGTTCCCGGCAGTACTGGGCCATGCTCTTGCCGATCTTCTGGCTGTTGACCACATTGGTGGTCAGGCCTGTGGTGGAGAGGAACTCCGGGTACATGCGCACCTTGCCCTCCTTCTCCAGGGTGCGCATGGCGTCCAGGGGCACAATCCGGTTGGGGTCCTGCAGGAGGAAGGTCTTATCAAACCCATTGTGGATGATGGTGTAGTCCTCCTTCTTCAGGGTGTCCTGGCCATCCATGGAGTAGGCGTGGAAGGTGGTGGAGTTGGCCGGGGGCATCTTATCCGGGTTCCCCGCAGGGTACAGGCCGCCGTCGGTGGCAAAGGCGACAGTGGTGTGGCGCAGATCCTTCACCGGGGCGGGTCTTGGCACCTCGTCCCTGTGGGGCAGGGGGATCTCCGTCTGGAAGGGCCGGTGTTGGAGCTTTGCCAACAGCATATCCACCCCCCGCTGGCTGGCCAATTTATCCGAACGGGTCAGCTTCATCCAGCCCCGCTCATAGAAGCCCTCCTCCTCGGGGAAGCCCTGAACCTGGTTCTCCCGCAGCTTGAAGGCAAAATCGGCCATCTTTTGGGTCTCCTGAGCCATGGTACGGGCGTTGTCCCCCGCCTTGAGGATAAACAGATCCGAGCGGTAGAGCTCCACCCCCGGGTTCTCCTGATACATGGCCGTCACCGCCGGAATGCCCAGCTCCTTTTTGACCGCCGCGCACAGGGCCCCGCAGGCCACCCCGTACCGTCCGGCGTTGAAGGCGGGCCCGGCAAAGAACAGGTCCGGGGCGCAGCTTTTGATCTCCTGCAGCACCTGGGGCACCACCTCATCCAGCTTTTCTGCGATGTAGTTGTCGCCGCAGATGATGGTGGCCACAATCTCCGCCCGGTCCCCCAGGGCCTTCTGCAGCCCCAGGCCGGGGCCCACGGGGCCCTGCCGGACCTGGATGCCCACACTGGCGGAGTCCTCGCCCCCCAGTTGGGCAAAGAATTGGTTGATATAGTGAACAGCTCTCAGCTTTTGTGCCATGATGCAAACCTCCTTTTGTCCCCTGGTTTAAAATTTCCGGGTGGTGAAGTAGGAACCTCCCAGTTGACCCAGGGATCCCCGCACCGACCGGTTGCGGTGGATGAACCCAGCCTTGGCATCGATGGGGCCGGGTTTGCCAAAGCCCGGATAGAAGGGGATGGTGTTGCTCCCGATGACCTTCTCCACCGGCCCCACGGTCAGAGGTTCCACACAGCCAGTGGAGACCATGGCGTTGGCATATTCGGTGGTGAAGAGCACCTGCTCATAGCTGCCGTTGTTGGGGGACAAAAATTCGCAGAGCACCAGGGTGGTGGCAATGCCATACTTGCCCTCCAGCAGCTCCACATCCATCTGCACGTCCACCTGGGGATGGCCGCCCCCCTCCTTGGTGATCATCACCCCATCGGCCTTGAGGACCCGGTGGATCAGGCCGGTGGCGATCATGGCGTTGCGCTGTTTGTCCGTCACCGTGTGTGGGGTGTTGGACAGCACCACCCCCACAAAGTTCAGATCCACCCCGTGGCGGCGGTACAGCTCCAGAATGATGGGCTGGTTCTGCCAGTAGTAGGAGGGGTCCGCATTGATGAGCTGGCCATAATCCCGGTCCAGCATGGCCCCGTCCAAAAACTCGTTGGGGTGCACAATGGTGGGCAGGGAGGTCTGCATGGAGTCCCCATAGAGGGTGAAGTCTGTCAGAGGGGCGTGGGAGAAGGCGTTGCACAGATAGGCCACCCGGGGCAGGCCCTCCAGGTTCTCCCGCTCCAAGGTGAAGGTCTCCACCTGGTCCGGCTGGCAGTCCTTGGCCGCCTGGGCCAGATATTTGGCCGCCTTTTTGGAGGCCACCGTCAGGGCGTGCAGATAGTCGTCCTTGCTCACGTCCTGGGCCGGGAAGGCGTCGATGGTCACATGGATCATGCCGCTGAATTCGCTGAACTGGGTGGCGGGACCGGTGAAATCCATGAAGTTCCCCAGGTTCAGCAGCACCTCCACCACCTCGCTGACCACCACGCCCCGCAGGCAGAGGGTTCTGCCGTTCCCTGCCTGACGCATGGCGCCCACCACGCCGGGGAAGGTGGCCTCCTCGTCGTCCAGACGGACCATGGGTTGGACCACGTCGCCGATGCTCATGATCCGGCAGTTCTCCCCTGGCTTCGCCACGTCGATCTCCACCCGGGCAAAGCATCTGTCCTGCACCAGGTCCGCCAGCTCCTGCCGGCAGAGGTGCAGCACATGGCCTTGGACGGCGGTCTTTTCATCAAACACCACATCCTGGATGTCCACATATTCTCGCTGTAAGTTCATGTGCCTGAACTCCTTTCTGTCGCTGCAATCTGTTCCATCGCTGCTGAAGGGTTCTTGCAGAAGGAAGAAACATTGCGGCACCTTCTTCCTCCCGTTGGATGGGCAGGCACATCCTTATCCATAATTTATCTAAAAAAAATCATATTGTAAAACAACTTCTATTCAAAAATTCTCAACCTTTGCTTGTTTCACCATCATAGAAGGGGTGTGACTGAAAGAAAGCGATGGTCTCATTTTGAAACCAATCTTCCAATTCGGAGCGGGGTTCCCCCTTCTTCCGGGCCAGGTTCACCTCCCAGCAGAAGGAATCGTCCCCCACCGGCACGGCCCACAGCTCCGGCAGCAGCCAGCGCCGCACTCCATAGGCGTGGCTGATGCCTATGAGGGTGGGGTTGTTCTGAACAAAGTGAAAGATCTCCGGCGTCTGATCCAAGGTCAGGACGATGTTGGGCTCAAACCCCAGTTGGCGGCACCGGGCCCGGAGTTGGTGGTAGACCTTGAACTCCTGGTTGAAGGTGATGAGCTTTTGACCCCGCAGCTGCTCAAAGGACAGGCTCTTCTCCCGGGCGAGAGGATTGCTCCGGTGGAGCACTGCATAGTTGGGCACCCGGAAGAGGGGATGCCACTGAAAGAGTTTGGGGTCCATGGGCCCGGGGACAAAGGCACAGTTGGCCTCCCCCTTTAAGACCATCTCTTCACAGCGGTTGGTGGGCTTTTCCACAAATTTTACCCGGCGCTCCCCTGCATCCCCCAACATGAAACGGGTAAAAAAATCATAGTTATAGCCGATGAGCCCCACCACACAGGCCACCGTCAGGCAGGTTGCAGATTGGCGCTCCCGGCGGAAGTAGGCCTCACACTCCTGGGCCAGGGAGAGGATCTGCTCCGCCCGCTCCAACAGATATTCCCCCTGGGGGGTCGGCAGATACCCCTGTTCCGTGCGGTGCAGCAGCCGGCACCCCAGCTCCTCCTCCAGGCGTTTGATGGAGATGCTCAGCCCCTGCTGGGAGATAAACAGGTTGGAGCAGGCCTTGGTAAAGCTCCGGTCTTTGCAGATTTGGACAAAATATTTGAGCTGCCGAAGTTCCATGTTCCACCCTCCTCGTTGGGTCATATTTTGGATCTTCTCTATCTTTATTTTATATTTTCACTCGATAAAATACAACAAATTTTATAGATAAAATCGATTGTCAATACAAATTTATGTTGTCTTACCACAAATATGATTTGTTTCCCACAGTAGGGGAAGGGTTGCTATAATGAGAGCAACAGGGAACCCCACACTGTTTTGCGGCACAGGCAGGGGGTTCCTGGATGGGTAGGGCGCACCTTTTCCAAACCATTGTTCCCTCTGCTGCTCCACAGGAATCAATTTTAGCTGGTTTGAGAGGAGAGTGCAAAATGCCAACCGAATCGAAGACAAAACTGCGCAAAGGTACAGCCAAAAAAATTGTGGGCGAAGTGCTGGCCATTGCTGTCTTAGCCCTGATCAGCCTGCTCCCCGTGCCGGAGGGCCTCACAAGGAACTCCCTGATCACGTTGGGAGTGTTGGCCTGGGCCGTGGTCAACTGGATCTTCAACTGCATGGATGACTTTATTGTGGCCATCCTCATGTGTGTGCTGTGGGCCCTGTTTAAGACGGTGCCCTTTGCCACCGCCTTCAACGGCTTTTCTGGTTCCACCTGGTGGATCCTCATCGGCGCTCTGGGACTGGGGACGGCGGTGAACAAGAGCGGCCTGCTCCGGCGGGTCTCCCTGTATGCCCTGCGTCTGTTCCCCCCCACCTTTAAGGGCCAGGTCATGGCCATGTTGGGGGCCGGGACCATTGCAGCGCCCCTGATTCCCTCCACCACGGCCAAGTGCGCCATCACCGCGCCCATCGCCATGGGGATCGCCGATCAGTTGGGGCTCCCCAAGCAGAGCCGGGGACGCACGGGGCTCTACTGCGCCATGTACACCGGTTTTTCTCTGACGGGCACCATCTTTTTGTCCGCGTCCTTTTTGGGATACACCATTTTGGGCGTGCTGCCCCAGGAGACACAGGAGCAGTTTGACTGGCTCAAATGGTTTGTGTGCATGATCCCCTGGGGGATTGTGCTGCTGGTGGGCTCCTACTTTTTCATCACGCGGTTCTACCGGCCGGAGACCAACGAGAAGCTGCCGCCGGATATGATCAAAAATGAGATTGCAACCTTGGGCAAAATGAGCCGGGAGGAGAAGATCACCACAGTGGTACTGGCCATCTGCCTGGTGTTCTGGATTGGGGAGTCTGCCTTTGGCATCTCCTCCACCATCACCACTCTGATTGCCATGGGCGTGCTCTTCTACCTGAACGTGTTGGATAAGAAGGATTTCCAGAGCAAGATGCTCTGGGGCCTGCTGTTCTTCATCGGCAGCGTCATGGGCCTGGGCGCCGTTCTGGATGCGGTGGGGGTCACCGCCTGGCTGGGAGACACCTTTGGACCCTTCCTCTCCCAGTTTGCCAGCAACCCCTATCTGCTGGTACTCTCTGTGACCCTGGCCATCTATGTGCTGCGCATGGTGATCACCAGCCTGACCGCCAGCATGACCATCTTCACCGTCATCCTGGTCCCCATTGCCCAGGCCGCCGGCATCAATCCCTGGGTGGTGGGCATCATCTCCTACGTCTCGGTGATGGTCTGGTATCTGCGGTATATGAATGCGAACTACCTGTCCGCCTTTGCCGCCGCTGGCGGTGATGAGCAGGTCAAATATGAGGATACGGCCAAGATGTCCTTTGGGTACATGGCCATCTCCCTCATTGGCCTGTTGGTGAGCGTGCCCTACTGGCAGCTCCTGGGCCTGATCCCCTAGGGGATGGGCTCTCTCCCTGACAGATCAAGAAAGAAAAACGGGACGGCGCTCCTTGGAGCGCCGTCCCGTTTTTTATGTCTCTGTTGGGAGAAGGAGGCTATTCCTCCATCCCCTCAAACTGGGAGTTGTAAAGGTTTGCATAGAAGCCGCCCCGCTTGAGCAGCTCCTCGTGGTTGCCCTGCTCCACAATATCCCCGTCCTTCATCACCAGAATCAGATCCGCATCCCGGATGGTGGACAGGCGGTGGGCGATGACAAAGCTGGTGCGTCCCTTCATGAGGGCGTCCATGGCCTGCTGGATCTGAAGCTCTGTGCGGGTGTCCACCGAGCTGGTGGCCTCATCCAAAATCAGAATCTTGGGATCTGCCAGAATGGCCCTGGCAATGGTCAGCAGCTGCTTCTGGCCCTGGGAGACGTTGTTGGCCTCCTCGTTGAGAACCATGTTGTACCCCTCCGGCAGGGTGCGGATAAACCGGTCCACATGGGCGGCCTTGGCGGCCTGGATGACCTCCTCATCCGTGGCGTCCAAACGGCCATAGCGCAGGTTCTCCATGACGGTGCCGTGGAACAGCCAGGTGTCCTGCAGCACCATGCCGAACATCTTGCGCAGCTCCCCCCGGTCAAATTCCCGCACATCGTGGCCATCCACCAGGATGGCGCCGCTGTTGACATCGTAGAAGCGCATGAGGAGTTTGACCATGGTGGTCTTGCCAGCGCCGGTGGGGCCCACAATGGCCACCTTCTGCCCCGGGCGAACCGAGGCGTTGAAGTCGTTGATGATGATCTTATCCGGGTTGTAGCCAAAGTGGACGTGGCGGAACTCCACATACCCCTCCAGCCCCTGGATGGAGACAGGCTGGTCGCTGGTGGGAACCTCCTCCGGCTCCTCCAAGAACTCGAACACCCGCTCCGCAGCCGCTGCCGTGGACTGCAGGAGGTTTGTCACCTGGGCCACCTGGGTGATGGGCTGGGTGAAAGAGCGGACATACTGGATGAAGGACTGGATCTCCCCCACCCGGATGGTGCCCTGGATGGCCAGATAGCTCCCCAGGATGGCCACACCCGCATAGCCCATGTTGCCAATGAAGTTCATCAAAGGCTGCATGACACCGGACAGGAACTGGCTCTTCCAGGCGGATTGGTAGAGCTGGTCGTTGAGGGCATTGAACTCCTGGCTCACCTTCTCCTCCCGGTTGAAGGCCTTGACAATATTTTGGCCGCCATAGATCTCCTCCACCTGGCCGTTGACATGGCCCAAGTAGGTCTGCTGGGCCCGGAAGTACTTCTGGGAGTGTTTGACCACCGTGAGGATCCCACCCAGGGAGATGGGGAGGATCAGCAGGGCCGCCAGGGTCATGAGCCAGTTGATGGAGAGCATCATCACCAGGATGCCCACCAGGGTTGTGGTGGAGGTGATGAGCTGGGTCATACTCTGGTTCAAGCTCTGGCTCAAGGTGTCCACATCGTTGGTGATGCGGGAGAGCACCTCGCCGTGGGTCTTGGTGTCAAAGTAGCGCATGGGCAGGCGGTTGATCTTGCTGGACATATCCCCCCGCAGCCGGTAGGCCAGCTTTTGGGTGACACCGGTCATCAAAAAGCCCTGGACGTAGCCAAAGCAGGCGCTGATGAGATACATGCCCAGCAGGGTCAGCAGGATGCGCCCCACAGCGCCAAAATCGATGCCGCCGGTGCCGGTGATCTTGCGCATGATCCCCTCAAAGATCTCTGAGGTGGCGTTACCCAGGATTTTTGGCCCTACAATGCTGAAGCAGGTGCTGCCAATGGCAAAGATCAGGACGAACACCAGGGCAATTCTATATTTTCCAAGGTAGGCCAGCAACTTCTTGATGGTCCCCTTAAAGTCCTTTGCCTTTTCCCCTGCGCCCATGGCCCCCCTCATACCGGGGCCCCTGCGCATGGGGGTGTGCTTTGTTGGTTGACTCATGCGCCTAATTCCTCCTTTGAAAGCTGGGAGAGGGCTATCTGCTGGTAGACCTGGCAGTTCTGCATCAGCTCCTCATGGGTGCCCTTGCCCACGATCCGCCCCTCGTCCAGCACGATGATCTGGTCCGCGTGGAGGATGGTGCTGATCCGCTGGGCCACAATGAGCACGGTACTTTCGGACGTGACCTCCTTGAGGGCCTTGCGCAGGGCCACATCGGTGCGGTAATCCAGGGCAGAAAAGCTGTCGTCAAACAGGTAGAATTCCGGATCCACAGCGATGGCCCGGGCGATGGACAGGCGCTGTTTCTGTCCGCCGGAGACGTTGGTGCCTCCCTGGGCGATGGGGGCCTCGTACCCCTCTGGCTTGGCGGTGATAAAGTCCTCCGCCTGGGCAATCTGGGCGGCGCGGATCATCTCCTCCTGGCTCAGATCCTCCCGGCCGAAGCGCAGGTTGGAGGCAATGTCTCCCGAGAAGAGCACACCCTTCTGGGGCACATAGCCCAGCTTTGCCCGCAGGTCGTGCTGGGTGTAGTCCCGCACATCCACCCCGTCCACCAGGATCCTACCCTGGGTGGCGTCATAGAAGCGGGGAATCAGGTTCAGCAGGGTGGATTTTCCGCTGCCGGTGCTGCCGATAAAGGCCGTGGTCTGGCCGGGCAGCGCCCGAAAACTGATGTTGTGCAGCACATCCTCCTCTGCACCGGGGTAGCGGAAGGTCACATCCTGGAACTCCAACACACCCCTTTGGGCGGGATCCCCCTGTTTGGGCTGCTGGGGGTCCTCAATGGTCAGAGGGGTGCTGATGACCTCCTCAATTCGGCCGGCGGCCACGCTGGCACGGGGCAGCATCACCGAGATCATACAGATCATCAGGAAGGCCATGATAATCTGCATGGTGTACTGGATAAAGGCCATCATATCGCCCACCTGCATGGTGCCGTTGTCCACCCCGTGGGAGCCAACCCACACCACCAGGATGCTGATGCTGTTCATCACCAGCATCATGGTGGGCATCATAAAGGTCATGACCCGGTTGACAAACAGCTGGTTGCGCATCAGATTGCGGTTGGCGCCGTCGAAGCGGTCCTCCTCATGCTTTTCTGTGTGGAAGGCGCGGATCACCGGCAGGCCGGTGAGGATCTCCCTGGCCACCAGGTTCAGCCGGTCCACCAGGTTCTGCATGATCTTAAACTTGGGCATGGCCACGGCAAAGAGCACCAGCACCAGGGAGAGGATGGCCATGACCGCCACCGCCAGCACCCAGGCCATGGAGGTGTTGGTTCCCAACACCTTGATGACACCGCCGATGCCCATAATGGGGGCATAGAAGACGATACGGATGAGCATGACCATCATCATCTGCACCTGCTGGATGTCGTTGGTGCTGCGGGTGATGAGGGATGCGGTGGAGAAGCGGTCCATCTCCGTATTGGAGAAGGAGAGGACCTTGTGGAAGACCTTACCCCGCAGCTCGCGGCCCAGGGACGCAGCCATCCGGGAGGCCAAAAAGCCCACACCGATGGAGGCGGCCATGCTCAAAAAGGCCACACCCAACATCTTTGCCCCGGCCAACAGGAGATAGTTGGTCTGCAGCCGGCCGGTATCCACCCCGATGGCCTCATACTCCGCGGTGATGATGGGGATGGCGCTCTGGAGCAGGATGCTCTCCGGCATCTGGGAGAGGGTCTCATCCATGGCCTGGACCATCTGGTCCCGCTGTTCCTGGGGCAGCATGGAGAGCACCTGGAACAGGTCCATGCCCTCCGGCAGGGTGCCGCCCAGGCCGGCGAGCATCTGATCCCGGATGGCCTGGCTCTCCTGGGAATCACTGGAGAGGGTGTTGACCGCCACCAGGGCCTTGCTCATGACCGGCTCCAGGGCCTGGAGATCTGCATCCTCCGACAGAAGATAGAGGTTCTCATACTCCAATGCCGGATACTCCCGCTGATAGGTGCGGTAGTCCTCCTCCCCCAGGGCGCTGCGGTCCAACAGCTGGTAGCTGTTCTGCACCAGCTCCTGATCCCCGCTGGAGACAAAGAGCTGCAGCCGTTCCATGGTGCTCTGGCGGACCACCTCCGGCACTGCCTCCTCAATGCCCCCCTGCTGAATGCCCACATTGACAATCTTGGAGGTATAGTCGGGCAGGGCCAGGTCGCTCATGGCCTGGACCACAAGGAGAACAATGATAATCACCATGGGAAGGGCGGATTTTTTCAAATATTTCAACAGTTTCAGCATGAAATCCGTTCCTTTCTAACGTTGATGGTTCAGGGATGCAGCAGGTTGCAGGGGGGATCGTGGCCCTTTGCGCCGTCCCCTTGGCGCAAGGTGTCCCGCATCTGGGTGAGCATCCGGCGAAGGTGCAGCTGTTCCTCCTGGGTGAAGTCCCTGAGGGCCTCCTGCTCCAACTGCTGCAGGGCCTTTTCCACCTGGTCCAACACATGAACGCCCTTGTCGGTGATGTATACGAGGGAGCTGCGCCGGTCCTCCCGGCTCTGGCGGCGGTAAATCAGACCGCTGCGCTCCATCCGTTTGATCATCACCGTCACTGTGGGCGCCTTGACACACAGACGTTCCACCAGCTCCTTCTGGCTCTGGCCGTCCTGTTTGCGCAGCTGCATCAGCAGTGCAACCTGCCCGGGGTGGATTTCCATCCCCTCCAACAAATGATAAAAGCGGCCGATCATCAGCCGCGCCACTTGCGAAAGGATTCCATGGAGCCAAAGATCCTCCATCCGCACACCCCCTTTGCCGCCTGATTAGTTAGCTAGCTACATATATCATAGGGAAAGCCTAGCAATCTGTCAATAAAGCGCCAGACTATTCAGAGAATATTCACAAAATTGTTGCACTTTTTCCTTTTTCTCCCAGTTCTTTGTGCTGCCATTTGCCGCTGTTCCATGGTCACCAGGACCGCCACTGGGGTAAAAATGGCCTGCTGCCGCCCCATGGGCAAATTGATTTTTCCCCGGTTTTGTACTATAATACGGGTGGAATTTTCCACAAGGATTGGAGGAAAATGGGCAAACCCCAGGACAAGGCAACGGATTCCTGGGTGTTCCCCACTCCCGCTGATTTTTGTATCCCACTTCAAAACAGGATGAGAGGATGAGAGAGATGCGTTTTGATGATTCTGTGGGGAATATGACCATTTCGGACCTGCTCTACTACCAGTTGAACTACCTGCGCAGTCTGCCGGAGTACAAGTCCGGCAACCTGACCCCCTTTCAAAAGGGGGAGGAACGGGCCTGCCTGGAGATGATCTCCGATGCGAAGGTCTTCACCGCGGCGCAGTTTGTCCAGGAGTGTGACAGCTTGATCCGCTTTGCCCGCCAGCAGCGGCAATCCCCGGACATCACCGAGGAGAAGGCCCAGGAGCTGGCCGGCTTTGGCAAACAGATCCGCCGGGTGATGGGCTGGCTGGATCCCCGCATGGCCCGGGAGGAGAAGCGCCTGGACCAGGAGGAGCCCCAGAGGCCCTAACCTGTCCCATATGGTCAAAAATATCAGGCCCCGGGCTGTGAGAGCCCGGGGCCTGATCTGTCGTTGCCGTGGGATCAGCGTAGGATCTTATCCAGCACTGCCTCAATCTCCTCCAGCTTTTCCTTTTGGGTGCCCTGCTCAAAGGCCTCCTGGACGCAGCCCTGGATGTGGGCATGGAGGATCTGGCGGTTCACCTTGCCCAGCAGGGACTGGGTAGCCATGACTTGGGTGGAGATATCCATACAGTAGCGGTCCTCCTCCACCATTTTGATGATGCCATCCAGCTGGCCCCGGGCAGTCTTGAGCAGGCGCAGCACCTGCGCTTGATTTGCCTTCATGTTACTTCAACTCCACAACTTCATACCCGGCATCCACCACCGCCTTGGTCAGGGCCTCGTCGGAGACCTCCGGCCCACAGGTGATCTGGGCGGTCTTTTCCTCCAGGTTGACGGTGGCCTGCACGCCCGGAATGGCGTTGAGGGCCTTCTCCACCCGGCCGGAGCAGTGGGTGCACATCATACCTTCAATTTTCATGGTCTTGTTCATGGTTGCAGTCTCTCCTTTTTCTGGCAATGGTTGATCATAGACGACGATTTCAACGGCCTGTTTCCCACCCTGCTGGTCCTGCTCCACAGGAGGCAGCTTGGGGCGGAACCGTTTGATCCGCAGGGCGTTGCTCACCACACAGACGGAGCTCAGGCTCATGGCCGCAGCGCCAAACATGGGGTTGAGCTTCCAGTGCAGCAGGGGATAGAACACCCCAGCCGCCAGGGGGATGCCGATGCAGTTGTAGAAGAAGGCCCAGAACAGATTCTCCTTGATGTTGCGGATCACCTGGCGGCTCAGCTGCACGGCAGTGACCACGTCCATCAGATCGCTCTTCATCAAAACAATGTCTGCAGAGTCAATGGCAATGTCCGTTCCGGCGCCGATGGCGATGCCCACATCCGCCCGGGCCAGGGCTGGGGCGTCGTTGATGCCGTCCCCCACCATGGCCACCTTCTGGCCCTGGGCCTGCAGGCGGCTGACCTCCCGCTCCTTATCCTGGGGCAGGACCTCCGCCACCACCTGGGTGATACCCACCTGGCGCTGAATGGCCGCAGCGGTGCGCTGGTTATCCCCTGTGAGCATGACCACCTGAATCCCCATCTCGGTCAGGGCGCGGATGGCCGCCCTGCTGGTGGGTTTGACCGGATCCGCCACGGCAATCAGGCCCAACAGCCGGCGGGAATCGGCAAAGTACAGGGGGGTCTTGCCCTCCTGGGCCAGAGCCTCTCCCTTCTCCTGCAGGGGGCCCATGGGAATCCCCTGGGCCTGCATCATCCGCTGGTTGCCGGCAAAATAGGTCTCACCCGCCAGGTTGGCCTGGATGCCCTGGCCGGGGATGGTGGCAAAGTCTGTCACCTGTTCGAGGTGGCAGCCCTGGTCCTGGGCATAGGTGAGGATGGCGTCCGCCAGGGGATGCTCTGAGGGCTTCTCCAGGGAGGCCGCCAAGGTCAAGAGCTCCTGTGGCGTCAGCTGCCCGGCACAGACCATGTCGGTCACCTGGGGTTTGCCCTGGGTGATGGTGCCCGTCTTATCCAGGACCACCGTTTTGACCAGGTGCATGGTCTCCAGGGCCTCGGCGGATTTGATGAGGATCCCCTGTTCCGCCCCCTTGCCGGTGCCCACCATGATGGCCACCGGGGTTGCAAGGCCCAGGGCACAGGGGCAGGAGATGACCAGCACGGCGATGCCGATGGAGATGGCAAATTCAAAGCTCTGGCCCAGCAGCAGCCAAACAATGGTCGCCAGCACCGCAATGGTGATGACCACCGGCACAAAGATGCGGCTGACCCGGTCCGCCAGCTTTGCAATGGGGGCCTTGGAGCCGGAGGCCTCCTCCACCAGTTGGATGATCTGGGCCAGGGTGGTATCGCCCCCCACCTTTGTTGCTTGGAATTTAAAGAAGCCGCCCTTGTTGATGGTGGCCCCAATGACACGGTCCCCCACCTTTTTTTCTACGGGGATGCTCTCCCCTGTGAGGGCGGATTCGTCCACGGAGGAGAAGCCCTCCAGAATGGCGCCGTCCACAGGGATGCTCTGGCCGGGTTTGACCAGCACCACATCCCCCACGACCACCTCCTCCACAGGGATCTCCAGCTCCTGACCGCCCCGTTCCACCAGGGCGGTCTTGGGGGCCAGGTCCATGAGTTTGTTGATGGCATCGGTGGTCCGGCGCTTAGAGCGGCTCTCCAAAAATTTGCCCACAGTGATGAGGGTCAAAATCATAGCCGCAGATTCAAAGTACAGGTCCATGGAGTACTGGCTGACCCGGGCCATGTCCCCGTGGCCCAGGCCATAGCCGATCTGATAGATGGCAAAGATGCCGTACACCAGCGCCGCCCCGGAGCCAATGGCGATGAGGGAGTCCATGTTGGGCGCCCCGTGGAAGAGGGTCTTAAAACCCACCTGGTAGAACTTGCGGTTGACATAGACCACCGGCAGGGTCAACAGAAATTGGGTGAAGGCAAAGGTCAACGCGTTGCTGTTGCCATGAAAGAAGCTGGGCAGGGGCAGGCCCATCATGTGCCCCATGGAGATGTAGAACAGGGGGATCAAAAAGGCAATGGAGACCACCAGCCGGTGCTTCATGCCCTCTTCCTCCTCCAGCCGGGCGGCCCCAGGGGACTTTGGCGATGCCGCGGCCCTTTGCCCCGGCTCCACCTGCACGCTGGCGCCATAGCCGGCCGTTTCCACCGCCTGGATGATGGCCTGCTCGTTGGTCTGCTGCTCATTATAGTCCACAGTCATGCTGTTGGTCAATAAATTTACCACCACCTGGGTGACCCCTGGCACCTGGCTCACGCCCTTTTCCACGTGGGCGGAACAGGCCGAACAGGTCATCCCTGTCACATCAAACCGTTGGTGTTTCATATGGTCCCTCCTAATGCGATATCACCACACCCTGGTGGGGTGTCTAGCTTTATTATATCCGGCTTTGCCCGTTTGTCAAGGGGGCAACGGATCCCTCCGCGCTTTTCCTAGGAAGACAAAATTCCCCATTCCCCAGCCCATCACACCGCTATTCTGGTGAAAGCAATGCCCGTCTGTCAAAGGCGTGGGGTTGCAGCGGTCTTGCCAGTATATTATGTGCCTGCCGTCAAATACTAATTCCGCAGACAGAGGGATCTGTTCCAGCCCCTTGTGAAAGTGAGGTGAGCACAGTGGCCAAGAAGAACCAGAACCAGAATCAAACCCAAAACAAGAAGAACCAGCAGATGAAAAACCAGGTTCCTCCCACCATGGAGATCCAGGACAAGCAGGCGGAGAAGGACTGCCGCTAACGTTGCATTTTCCCCGCATCATAAAAGAGGCCCAGGGGATCTCCCCTGGGCCTGCGCATATCCAGCGGAGGGGCCGTTCCCATGGGCAGCTATGGCTGGAGCCCGGCCCCCTTGCAAGCGGCGCCCTGCCCCATCCAAAACCGGTCTTGCCAAGGGGATCTGCCTCTGTTCTCCGCCAAGCTCCCTTCAAATTGCTGCCTCCGCGGCGGGGCAGCGGTCTCATGGGAACACCCAGATTGGGGCAGAAAGAGGGCCCAGGGAATCGGAGATTCCCTGGGCCCTTTCCTGTTTCTGCCCTCCGGTACCCAATTGCAGACCCTTCGTTCCTATCCCCCAGCTCGCTTC
This sequence comes from Candidatus Aristotella avistercoris, assembly GCA_904397835.1. Classification (GTDB taxonomy): domain Bacteria; phylum Bacillota; class Clostridia; order Oscillospirales; family Ruminococcaceae; genus Aristotella; species Aristotella avistercoris. Next base: position 37,745 of record CAJFOV010000045.1, on the reverse strand, counting down.
CAGCTGCCACCCCATGCCCCATATTCCCGCAAGGGTGGGCCAGGGGTCTCACAGCGGCAACGGCCAGGTACCCGGCCCGCCGTCAGAAGGTCATCTCATAATAGAACCAACCGGGCTGGATCCGCTGGGTGCGGTACCGGCTGTTTCCCTGGGGGTCCTCATAGGTCCAGGCCTCCCCCTCCTGGATCAGAGTCATCTCTGTCCCTTGGAAGCCCTGGGGCTGGTCCTGGGGGACGTAGTAGAAGCCCACATAGACGGTCTGGTCCCCTTCGCCCCAGCCGCCGCACAAAAAGTCCACCATCTGGTGTTCCGGATGGTAGAGCACCTCCTGCACACCGGCATAGGAGAGCCCCTGGGCATCGCCCTGTTCCAGGGCGCGGCGGGCGATGTCCTCCAGCTCCTGGGTGTGATCCTGCACCAGGGCGGTGATCTCCCCCTGGTCCATGCGCAGCATGGAGCAGCCCCCCGCCAGAAGGCAGAGGAACACCAGCCCCAGGGCAAAACACTTTTTCATGCTGCTCCCTCCCAATGCCGGGCGCTAGCCCAGGGTGTTGGTCAGGGCGCCGATGCCCTGGATCTCACAGGTCACCGCGTCCCCGGATTGCAGGAACCGGGGCGGCACAAAGCCCATGCCCACCCCCGCCGGGGTACCCATGGCGATGACCGTCCCCGCCTGCAGGGTCATCCCCTGGGAGAGCTCATGGATCACATGGGGGATATCAAAGATCATCAGCCGGGTGTTGCTGTGTTGACGCAGTTCCCCGTTGACCCGGGAGGAGATCTCCAACTCCGGGGGCTCAGGCAGCGCGTCCCTGGTGACGATCCAGGGGCCCATGGGGCAGTAGCCATCCAGGCTCTTGCCAAAATACCACTGTTTGTGGCGGGTCTGCAGCGTCCGGGCGCTCATATCGTTGATGATGGTATAGCCAAAGACATACTGGAAGGCCTCCTCCAGGGGGACATCCTTGGCATCCCGGCCCAGGATCACCCCCAGCTCCGCCTCATAGTCGATGCAGGGGTCCAGGTGGGCATAGTTGGGCAGCACCTCGCCATCCCCCGCGGCCCGGTTGACCCGCTTGGAGAAGTAGACCGCATAGGGCCGCTCCCCGCCAAAGGCCTCCTTTTTAAACCGGGCGGACTCCTCCGCATGGTCCATATAGTTGATTCCCAGACAGAGGATGTCCTGCCGGGGCCGGGGGATAGGAGCCATCTTTTGGACGCTGGCATAGGCCAGGCCGCCCCCATCCCGGCTGCGGACCTGGGCATCCAGCTCCTGGAGCAGCTGGGGCGTGCTCTGACGGATCAGATCCTCCATGCTGGCAACGGGGTGGCCCAGCTCTTCCAGGGGGAACACCCGCTCTCCATCGGGGCTCAGGGCCCCCACCATCTCCCGGCCCTGGTGACAAAAGGTCAACAGACGCATGTGAAAAACCTCACTTTCCCATGTTGTTTTTGCTGCGCTGCGTGCGCATTCCGCCTCCCCCGTGGGGAAACGCCATCTGCCCCTATTATATCAGGGTGGGCGGTGGGTGTAAATCGTCCCGCCCTTGGGAACATCTTGAACCGATGGGATGCCCCCCCGCCCTGAAGGCCCATCATACCGTTTTATGGGGCCCTGCCCGCTATGTCCAGAGAAAGGTTCCGGGGACAACAGCCGCTCTTCCTCCGCCCCCGGAGGCCCTACAGAGGGGGATACCGCCGCTTCAATGGCATTCCCACGGGGTGGAAGAGCTCCCACCGCTGCTCCCTGCCCGGGACACAATGGGCCCATTTCCGCAGACTGAAACCACCTGCCGTTCCAAGGGAATACAGAGGGCGCCCCACCTCCCAAGGGGAGGCGGAGCGCCGGTTTCATCTGTTATTTGAGTTCTGCAATGGTGACCCCGCTCTCCCCCTCGCCAAAGGTCCCCAGGCGGTAGGTACGCACGCTGGGGTGGTGGCGCAGGTGCTCCTGAACGGCCTTGCGCAGAGCACCGGTGCCCTTGCCATGGATGAGGGTCACGGACGGCAGACCGGTGAGCACTGCGTTGTCGATGAACTGGTCCACCTCTAGGAGGGCCTCCTCCACCGTCATGCCCCGCAGATCCAGCTCGCTGTGGGGATCCCGCTCCCGCACGGAGCGGACCTTCTTGGTGTCCACCCGGCGGGAGTTGACCAGCACCTTGGGCTGGGCCTTCTCATCCAGCAGCCGCAGGTTGGACAGGGGTACCCGGGTCTTGATGATGCCCGCCTGGACCAACACATAGCCGTTGGCGTCCGCCTCGGAGAGGACGGTGCCCTCCTTGTTGATGTCCACAATGCGCACCGGATCCCCCCGCTTGAGTTTGCGGGGGAGCTGGTAGGCCTCCTTGGTGCGGCCAATGACCGGGTCCGCCGCATCCTCAATTTTGCGCACGCCGCTGCGCAGCTTCTGCCGGGCCTGGAGGGTCAGCTCGCCAAACCGCTCGCTGTCCTTCTGTTTTTTGATCTCCTCCAGCTCGTTCATCAGGCGGTTGGACTGATAGGTCACCTGCTCCACAATCTGCCGGGCCTGTTTGCGGGCCTGGTCGATCTCCCGCTCCTTCTCCCGGGTGGTCTCCTCCACCAGGCGCTGGGCCTCCTGCTGGGCCTGGCGGGCCTGCTCCCGCAGCTGGCGGATCTCATCCTTCTCCCGCTCCAGCTCCTGGCGGCTGCTCTCCAGCTGGCCCACCACATCCTCAAAGCGGATGTTCTCAGTGGAGACCAGCTCCTTGGCACGTTGGATGATGCTGTCCTGAATTCCCAGCCGCTGGCCAATGGCAAAGGCGTTGGACCGCCCCGGCACGCCGATGAGCAGCCGGTAGGTGGGCCGCAGGGACTGGACGTCAAATTCGCAGCTGGCATTTTCCACCCCTGGGGTCTTGAGGGCATACATCTTGATCTCCGCATAGTGGGTGGTGGCCAGAATCCGGGCCCCCTGGGCCCGCAGGTGTTCAATGATGGAGACGGCCAGGGCCGCCCCCTCCACAGGGTCGGTGCCCGCCCCCAGCTCATCCAGCAGCACCAGGGTGTCCCCGTCGGCAATGTTCAAAATGGAGACGATGTTCACCATGTGGGAGGAGAAGGTGGACAGGCTCTGTTCAATGCTCTGCTCATCGCCGATGTCCGCCGCCACCTGCCGGAAGAAGGAGACCTTGCTCCCCTCCTCCACCGGGAGCATGAGGCCGCACATGGCCATGAGGGTCATGAGCCCCAGGGTCTTGATGGCCACCGTCTTGCCGCCGGTGTTGGGGCCGGTGATGACCAGGGTGTCAAACTCCTCCCCGATGTACAGGTCGATGGGGACAATCTTCTCCTTGGGAATCAGCGGATGGCGGGCCCGCTTCAGATTGGTGGCATGGTCCTCCGTCAGCTGGGGCACCGTGGCCTTCATCTGATAGGCAAGCTTTGCCTTGGCAAAGTGCAGGTCCAGGTGGATGAGCAGGTCGTAGCTGTCCAGCAGATCCGCCGCACAGGACCCCACCAGGGCCGAAAGGGCGGCAATGATCCGCTCCACCTCCTTCTTCTCCTGGGACTGGAGCAGGCGGATCTCGTTGTTGGCCTCCACCACCGCCATGGGCTCCACAAACACGGTGGCGCCGCTGGAGGAGGTATCGTGGATCAGGCCCTTGATCTCGCCCCGGTATTCATTTTTCACCGGCACCACATACCGGCCGTCCCGCTGGGTGATGATCTGCTCCTGCAGGTGCTTTTGATGGGCCGGGGAGCGGATGAGCTTCTCCAACTGCTCCCGGATGCGCACCCCCGCGTTGCGGATCTTCCGGCGGATGCTGGCCAGCTCCGGGCTGGCGGCGTCGGAGAGCTCCTCCTCCGAGAGGATCGCGTTGCTCAAAGCGTCCTCCACCTCCCGGTGGGGGACCAGCTGTTGAAAGAGAAAATCCAGGGCGGTCTGGGTGTCGCTGTGGCTCTGCTTGTACTCATACAGCAGCCGAACGCCCCGCAGCAGCTGGCCCACATCCAGCAGCTCCCGCAGGCTCAGGGAGCTGCCCAGGCTGGCCCTCTGAATGGCGGGGCCGCACTCCTTGACATTGACAATGGTGGGGTCCCCATACAGGGCACACATGCGGTGGGCCGCCTCTGTCAGGTTCATCCACCGCTGCGCCGTGCCAAAATCCCCGGCCGGAGTCAGGTTCCGGGCCAGGGCCTTGCCGCCGGCAGTCACTGCCTGGCTGGTGAGCATCTCCAGGACCTTATCCAGCTCCAGGGCACGGTAGTGTTTTTGAGGGTTATATGGCATAGATGTCCTCCTGTTACGCCGGCTGTCTCCGGCGCGGTCCATCAGACGAATATTGATCCTTAAAAAGCGGTTGCAGCCGGCCCTGGGAGGGTCGGCCTGCGGTTCTTCTCTCCCCCACGGGGTTCCAAAGGTCAAAAAGGAACCCTTTGGGGTTGATCCTCTTCACGCCGAACTGCACCCATGGAGGGGGCAGGCCCTCTGGCAAGAGAGCCCCTGCGCTGCTGTTGCACAGCAAGTTCCCCCACAGGGCCGGAGACAAGGGGACCCTACTCCCCCTGGAGCAGGGCCGCCCGGCGCAGATCCGCCAAAAGGGGCTGCAAAAAATCCAGGGCCGGAAAGGTCCGGTCCAGCTGGGCCTTGAGATACTGCTCCGAAACCTCCTCCAGGGTCACCAGCCCCTTGGGGGAGAGGGTGAACTGAAAGAGCTTTTCAAACTCACTGTATACAATGTGGCGCATGGCGGCCAGAACTCCGGCGGGCAGGCGGACCCAGCCGGGCCCCGGCGAAGGGGCACAGTTGAGGCAGTCGATCTCCCCCTGAACTGGAGAGAACCAGACCGGGCCCTCCTGGTATTGGCCGCAGCTGTGGCAGGCCACCAGATCCGGCATATAGCCGGACATGGTGAGCATGCGCAGCTCAAACATGGGCTTTAAAAACAGCGGGCTGCGCTTGCCCTTCTCCAACAGGTGCAGGCTGTTTAAAAAGAGGCGTAAGTACAGGGGGGAGCATTCCCCCTCTGGAACCAGCTCCCGGCAGAGCTGGGAAAAGTAGGCAGCCAGAGACAGCTTTTCCACATCCTCCCGGATGCCAAAGAACACCCGGATGCTCTCACTGTCGTCCACCGTGTAGCGCCCCTTGTAATGGAACAGCTCAAAGCGGGAGTAGCAGAGCAGCTCTGTGGAGGACAGAAGCCTGCTTTTGATCCGCTTTGCCCCCCGGGCATAGGCGTCGATGACCCCGTTTTCCCGGGTCAGGATGCTCAGGAGCCGGTCATCCTCCCGGCTATTCTGTTCCCGAATGACGATGCCGTCCACCGACTTGCGCATGGGGAATGCTCTCCTCCTCGCTCGCCGTCTGGGCCGGGTCCAGGGCCCGCCGGTACCGCAGGTAGTCCTGGACGGAGCCGGTCCTCATAAACTGCTGCCACGCCTGTTTTGGATTCACACAACATCCCTCCGCTTTTGCAGGTGGTGTTATCAGTGTGTCCCCCGGCGGGCGCAGTTATGAGCGGGAATTTGGCCCAGCGGCGCACAGGTGATCACAATGGGCCAGAGCCCATTGACAAAATTTGATTTTTAGCGGAACCCCAGGTCCCGGATGACCCGCTCCTGATTGCGCCAGTCCTCCCGGACCTTTACCCAGCACTGCAGGTTGATCCGGGCATTGAGGAAGCCCTCCAGATCCGCGCGGGCCTCGCTGGCGATGGTTTTGAGCATGGCCCCGCCCTTGCCAATGATCATCCCCTTGTGGCTGGCCTTTTCGCAGAGGATGGTGGCGTGGATATCCCAGAGGTTCTGCTCCTCCCGCAGCTTCATGGATTCCACCGACACGGCCACCCCGTGGGGGATCTCCTCCCGCATGTGCAGGAGGATCTTCTCCCGGATGGTTTCGGCCACAATGACCCGCTCCGGCTGGTCGGTGAGGGTGTCGTCGGGGAAAAAGTGGGGGCCCTCCAGGGCGTACTTGTCCAGCAGGGCGAGGAGGGTCTGCACCCCGTCCCCCTCCTTGACGCTGATGGGTACCACCTCATCCAGGGGCAGCAGGGCGGAAAACTCCGCGATCTTGGGCAGCAGCTGCTCCTTATCCTGGAGCAGGTCGATCTTATTGGGCACCAACAGCACCGGGATGTGCTGGCTCTTCAGATTTTCCGCCAGCTCCCGCTCCGCGTTGGTGATCTTGCCGAAGGCCTCGGTCACCAGCACTGCCACATCCACATCGGCCACCGACTCCCGCACCTGCTGAACCATATATTCACTGAGCTTGGTGCGGGGCCTGTGGAGCCCCGGGGTGTCAATAAAGACAAATTGGGTCTCCCCCTGGGTGAGCACGCCGGTGATGCGGGTGCGGGTGGTCTGGGGCTTGTCGGAGACAATGGCGATCTTTTCCCCCAGCAGGGCGTTGAGCAGGGAGGATTTGCCCACATTGGGCCGGCCAACAATGGCCACAAAAGCTGATTTTGTCATATTCTTTTCCAAACACCATCCATACAAAAGCACAGGGAGGCAGAGCCCAGCGGGCGCTCCCTGTGCGGATCAATTTTTCGATTTCTTTCTGGGACCTCGGACAAACCAGGCCCCCAGGAACAGCGCCAGAGCCAACAGCAAAAAGCTCCAGGAGTGTTCCACAGCCCAGGCAAGCCACTGGACATAGAGGGCCGGACGCCAAAAGAGGCACACCCCCACCGCCAGGGCGCCCACAGCCGTCACCAGCACCCCACCGGCAGCCAGGTCCTTCGCCCTACCCGCCAGGGGATCCCGCCGGGGACAGGCCAGGTCCACTGCCGCCTCCAAGGCGCTGTTGAATAGCTCCGCAGCCACCACCAAGGCGATGGTCAGGGCCAGGAGACCCCACTGCCCCGGGCCCAGCCCGACGGCAAGACCCAGCGCCACAGCTGCCAGGGCCACCACCAGGTGGATGCGCAGGTTGCGCTCTGCCCCAACGGCAAAGCGGATGCCCCGCAGGGCATCCAGCAGGCTGCGGACAAAGGGGCGGCTAGACCTCATCCTGATCCAATACGTAGCTGCTGTCCCGCTGCAGGCCCAGCTCGGTAAGGACGGTCTCCTCCTTCTCCCGCATCTTCAGAGCCTCCAGGCCGCCCTCCTCATGGTCATAACCCAGCAGGTGGAGCATGGAGTGGACGGTCAAAAAGCCCATCTCCCGGCGCAGGGAGTGGCCATACATCCGGGCCTGTTCAATAGCCCGGGGCACGGAGATGACAATATCCCCCAGCATGCAGGCGCCCGTCTCCTGGTTGCGGTCATATTTGCCATCGCTGCCCAGGGGGAAGGAGAGGACATCCGTGGGGGCATCCTTGCCACGGTACTCCTTGTTGAGCTGCTGAATCTGCTCATCGTTGAGGAAGCTGACGCTGACCTCTGCATCCTCCGTAAAGTTCTCCAGCACCAGCACCGCATGGCAGCAGCGGCGGATCAACAGGCGGATGCCTGTTGGAATTTTAACATCCTTTTGGCGGTTTGAGATATAAACTTTTACACTTCCCATATTATCGACTCGATTTGCCCTCCTCTTTGTAGCGTTCATAGGCTTTGATGATCTCCTGCACCAGGTGGTGGCGCACCACGTCCTTCTCCGTAAAACGGATGATGGCGATGTCCTCCACCCGTTTGAGGACCCGGGTGGCGTGGACCAAGCCGGACTTTCTGGGGTCGGGCAGGTCAATCTGGGTCACATCCCCGGTGATGACCGCCTTGGAGTGGAACCCCAGCCGGGTCAAAAACATCTTCATCTGTTCTGGCGTGGTATTTTGGGCCTCATCCAGGATGATAAAGGAATCATCCAGCGTGCGCCCACGCATGTAGGCCAGCGGCGCCACCTCAATGCTGCCCCGCTCCTGGTGGCGGCGGAACCCCTCTGCCCCCAGCATATCAAACAGGGCGTCGTACAGGGGCCTCAGGTAGGGGTCCACCTTCTGCTGCAGATCGCCGGGCAAAAAGCCCAGCTTCTCCCCCGCCTCCACAGCCGGGCGGGTCAGGATAATGCGGTCCACCTCGTGGGCACGAAAGGCCTGGACGGCCATGGCCACCGCCAGGTAGGTCTTGCCTGTTCCGGCAGGGCCCACGCCAAAGACGACGGTGTTGTTCTGGATGGCCTCCACATATTGCTTCTGCCCCAGGGTCTTGGCCATAATGGGCTTGCCCTTGGCAGTGATGCACACACAGTCCTGGGTCAGTGCGGGGAGCTGTTCCTCGTTCCCCTCCTCCACCATGGCCATGACATAGCGGATGTTCTGTTCGCTGAGCTGCTCGCCGCGGCCCAGCATACCCAGGAGGTTTTCGATCACCTTGGTGGCCTTGTAGACGTTCTCCGCCTCGCCGGACACGGTGATCTCCCCACCCCGGGCCAAAATGCGTACGGAATAGGTGGATTCAATGAGCTTGATGTTGCCGTCAAAACTGCCAAAGAGCTCCAGCACATACTCCATACGGTCAATGTTGATCGCCTGTTCTACCATTCCTTCACCTTACTTTGATCATTGGAAAATTCTGTTTTTTCTACACAATGTTTGGACGCATTTTTATCTATTTTATACGATTTCTCATGGCGGTACTTATTATACCAATTTTTTGCTGCCGTTCATATTGGCAAATTGTCTAAAAATGAGCAATCTCGACGTGTTTTTTCACGTTTCTCGTTTACGTTTGGGGCTCCTCCAGGTTCAGGGGCTGCTGCTGGGCGATGTTGGTCTCCCAGATATATTCCACCTTCAGGTGGTAGCCCTGGTCCGTCTCCTCCCCCTGGACAGTCTTCTCCACAATGGTCCCGCCCATCTCCAAGGTGTGTTCAAAGGCGTTCTGCCTCTGCTGGGCCAGCTCCTTGGCCTCCTGTGGGGTGCGGGACACCAGCTGTTTCTCTGCGGCATACCGCCGCACCGTCACCAGCTGCAGGGGCAGGTCCCATCCAAACAGGGTGACAGGGCGCTGGGACTCCCGGAGGATGGCGGGTCCATCGGGGATATCCCGCCAAAACAGGCGCAGCTTCTGGCTGCCCCACTGCAGATAGGGGTACTCCTCCACCGACCCCACGGGCACCAGCTGTTCCTCCTGGAGGGGAACCGTCACTTCAAAGGTGCGGGGGGTCTGGGCCAGGACCTTGGCACTGGCGTGGAGCAGGTTGGTCCCTCCCGTGGGCCACTGGGCCACACCGCTGACCAAAACTTCCCCCTTGCGCACCGTGTCCCCCACCTCCAGGACCTTCTGGCCTTGGTAGACCTCCATATAGGTGATGTAGCCGTCCGCTGCGGCCACCACGTCGCAGGGGGTGGTGGTATCCAGCATTTCCGGGGCCTTCACCTGGGCCCGCACATCCACCGTGGCGGTGCTGCCCTGGATGTTGATGGCGATCCAGGCCAGGTCCTCCATCTCCCGCAGCATGGTCCACTGGGCCATGGTCACGTCGATGTCCCGCTTCCAGGCCCCCACGTGGACCCCCACCTGCTCCAGCTGCTCCAAAACCTGCTGGGAATCCAAATTTTCGTCCCCCACCACCTCCACCTTCCAGAGAAAGCCGCTCATGATCCACAGGAACAGGAGGAAGGCCCCGCAGCCCAAAAAGATCCCCACCCGCCGGCGGTAGCGGTGGAGCAAAAAACGCCAGCCGTACCGCTGCACCACTCGAACATGGACCCCGCATTTTTTGGCATAGGCCCGCACCTTCCGGTACTGGGAGACGGGCAGGCAGGCCTGCATCCCATTGGGGATGGGCGCACTGGAAAAGACCTGGTACCCGTTGCGGGCCAGGAGGCTGAAGAAGCGCTCCGCCCCCGCGCCCTCCACAGAAAAGCAGACATATCCCCGCAGGGAGCGCAACCAGTTGACCATCTCTGTTCCCCCTCTAGATGCTGATGTATTCCAGGGCGGTGATGTACCCCTGGATCACCGCCTGCTTTTCGGTCATGCTGCGGATCTGCAGGTCATGGCCGGTGAACTGTACAATCATCTTCCCGGTCTGCAGGCGGATGCGGCAGTCGTTGTATTCCAGCACGCCCTTGCAGCCGTCCACCACCGCCTCGCGGTTGCCCTCAATGTCGATTTGCAGCGGGCTGGAAAAGAGGCCCTGGGGGGATTCCAGCATACCGCTCAGGCCCCGCACCGGCTTGAGGGGGTCAGGTTGGGGCTTTCTTCTTTTCTTCATTGGGGAACTGCACCTCCCGTTGGGACCACATCGTTTGGTGTATCTATATGTGTTTTTCTCCCCTGGTATGAGGAGCCGGTTTGGGAGATGGATATTCCACCCCCGTTTTTTCATAGGAATAGAACAGCGGCTTTGACGCCGCCTCAGCCCTGCATCTGCTTTGAACTGTCCTGCTGCAGGGCCCCTCTGACAGCCGGAAAGGAGTGGGAACCATGTCTTCACGCCCTCGAAGTTTCAAATCCCTTGGAACACTGCTGCTCTGCCTGTGTGTTCTGCTGTTGGCCTTTGGGCTGCTGGCCTTTTCAAAGGTGGCGGGGGACGGCATCCGCAGCGGCCTTGCCATCTGTGGAAATGTTGTGATCCCCTCCCTGTTTCCGTTTATGGTGCTCTCCGGCTTTGTGACCCTGAGCATGGTATCCGACTGGATCGCCAAGCCCTTCCAGGGCATCACGCGGCGCCTGTTTCACCTGCCCGGGAGCCTCTCCTCCGTGATCCTCATGAGCTTCATCGGCGGGTACCCGGTGGCGGCCAAGGCCCTGGGGCCCCTGCTGGATGAGGGGCGGGTTACCCCCCAGCAGGCATCCCGGATGCTCTGCTTCTGCGTCAATGCAGGCCCTCCCTTTATTGTCACCATCGTTGGCACCCAGCTGCTGGGCAGCCCCCAGGCGGGCTGGATCCTTTTGGGGAGCCAGGTGGCCTCTGCCGTTCTCATTGGGGCAGTTTTGGCCAGGAGACATCCGGTGCCAGCCCCGGCGGAGGGACGGCACACCCCCGTCCCCCTGGCCAACGCCTTTGTCCAGTCGGTGGCCAATGGCGTATCCGGTATGGTGACCATCTGTGCCTTTGTGCTGCTCTTTTCCAGCATCACTGCACTGCTCTCCGCCAAGGTGCTGCCGGATCTGGTGCAGTTCCTCTCCAGGAGCTTTGCCGCCCCCCAGTTGGACAGCGCCTTTTTCACCGCCCTGGTCTACGGCCTGTTGGAGGTGGTCAACGGCTGCAACGCCGCCGTTGAGACCAGGCCGGAGATGGCCTTCCTCCTCTGCGCCTTCTTCCTCTCCTTTGGGGGGCTGTCCATCTTCTGCCAGGTGTCCGCCTGTATCTTGCCCCGCAAGGTCTCCCTGCGGCCCTTCCTGATCTCCCGGTTTGCCCACGGATTTTTGACGGCAACCATTGCTTATCCCCTCTATCGTTTCACCGGCTGCGCCGTCCAATGCACCGCCGGTGGGCCGCTGCCGGTGCAGATGGGGCCCAACACCGCTCTGATCACCCTGTGCCTGCTGGGGATGAGCGCACTGATGCTCCTCTCCATGGAGCGATGCGCCCAACCTGCGGGAAATCGACAAAGGCATAGATTTTCCCGCCGGCCTGTGTTAAAATAAAGGGGATTTGGCCGCCCCACCGTTGAGGCGCCATGGAAACCACTGGTTTGAAGAGGGGAATGGGATATGTTTCGACCAAAGCTCTTTGGAGCGCACATTGAGCCCGCCTGTGAATATTGCAGGTACGGCACCGGCATCCGGGACAATCAGATGATCCTCTGTGAAAAGCAGGGGGTGGTTGCCCCCTACTATAGCTGCCGGAAATTTGTCTATGACCCCCTCAAACGGATACCCCACCCCACACCAAAACTCCAGCAGTTTGACAAGGACGACTTTACCCTGTAAGACCAACATTGGAAGGAAGGCTCACATGGAAAAACCATCAAGGGGATCGGCCATTCTATCCCTATTTTTGACCTTTATGAAGATTGGCGCATTTACCATCGGCGGCGGCTATGCCATGGTCCCCCTGATTGAGAAGGAGTGTGTGGAGCGGCATACCTGGGTGACCGATGAGGAAATTTTGGACATGCTGGCCATTGCCGAATCCACTCCCGGGGTCATGGCGGTCAACTCCGCCACCTTCATCGGCTATAAGGTGGCAGGTTTTTGGGGCTCCCTCTGGGCCACGGTGGGGGTGGTGCTGCCCTCCTATTTGATCATCACGGTTATCAGCTACTTCTTTGACCTGTTCCGGCAGAATGTCTGGGTCTCCTATGCTTTTGAAGGGATGCGGGTGGCCATTGTGGTGCTGATCCTCAACGCTGTGTTCAGCCTGGCCAAAAACATCAAGTGGGGCAAGTTCTACGGGGCGGTGACAGCCATTGTGCTGGCACTTTCCCTCTTTACTGAGATTGACATTGTGGTCCTCCTGCTGGTGTCCGCTGTGGCAGGGGTCACCCGGCAGGTGCTCATCCGCCGCCAGGGGGGAGGGAACCCGTCATGATCTATTGGACGCTCTTTTACACCTTCTTTAAGATCGGCCTGTTCACCTTTGGCGGGGGATATGCCATGATCCCCATGATCCAAGATGAAATTCTAGGCCACGGCTGGATGACCCTGGAGCAGTTTGTGGATTTTATTGCTGTAAGCGAATCTACTCCGGGGCCGGTGGCCGTCAACATGGCCACCTTTGTGGGCAACCATCAGGTGGGTATCCTTGGGGGCGCCATTGCAACCCTGGGGGTCATCCTGCCCTCTTTTTTGATCCTGTTGCTCATCGCAAAGTTTTTCCAAAACTTTCAGGACAACTTCTATGTCAGGGCGGCCCTCAGTGGCCTGCGTCCTGCGGTCATCGGCCTGATCACTACGGCGGCGCTGACCATTGGCCTGTCCACCCTGCTGCCCTCCTGGGAGCTCTCCGCCGTCAATTGGCGGGGGATTTTGATGCTCCCGGTGCTGCTGTATCTCTCCCGCAAGAAAAAGCTGCACCCCATTCCCCTGATTCTTCTCAGCGCGGCGCTGGGAATCCTGCTCTTTGGCTACCAGGATCTGCTGGCCCTGGTGACGGGGAACCCTTGATATTTTGTCTGTTAGGAGGAATCAAACCATGGATAACCTGACACGGGCGGCCATGGCCACCGATCTGTTGGAACAGGAGTATCCAGGAGCCGTCTGTTCCCTGGAGTACGAAAAGCCCCACGAGCTGCTCATCTCTGTACGCCTGGCCGCCCAGTGCACCGACGCCCGGGTGAACCTGGTGACGCCCGCCCTGTTTGCCAAGTATCCCACCATTGAGGCCTTTGCCCAGGCGGATGTGGCCGACGTGGAGGAGCTCATCCGTTCCTGCGGATTTTTCCGCACCAAGGCCCGGGACATTGTGGCCATGTGTCAGATGCTGCTGCGGGACTACAACGGCGTGCTGCCCGACACGGTGGAGGAGCTAGTGAAGCTCCCCGGTGTGGGGCGTAAAACCGCCAACCTCATTGTGGGGGATGTGTACCACAAGCCCGCTATTGTCTGTGACACCCACTGTATCCGTATCACCAATCTGTTGGGGCTGGCCACCAGTAAGGATCCCTTGAAGGTGGAAAATCAGCTGCGTCCCCTGCTTGATCCCCAGCGCTCCAACGACTTCTGCCACCGGCTGGTGCTCCACGGCAGGGCGGTGTGCATTGCCAACCGGCCCCAGTGCGCCAAATGTTGTTTGGCCTGCTGCTGCAAGCACTTCACTGGAGAATAGATTGACTCCCAACTGGCAGGCAGACGGCTACACCCTCCGCCTGCCTGATTTTTAGGGAAGTTGGAGGTGTTTTTGTGTTCTCCTCCCTCTATATCCGCGATGTTTCGGTGGAGATCCCGCCCGGGGAAGAAAACCGCTATCCCTTTGTCATCCCCGCCATCCGGGAACTGGGAACTCTGGCCTTTCCATCCCCCGTGACCTTTTTCATTGGGGAAAATGGCACGGGCAAATCCACCCTGTTGGAGGCACTGGCCCTCTGCTGCCACTTTAACCCGGAGGGCGGCAGCCGGAATTTCTCCTTCTCCTCCCGGGACAGCCACTCCTGCCTGTACCAGCATCTGACGGTCAGCCGGGGTATCCACCAGCCCAAGGACGGCTTCTTCCTGCGGGCGGAGAGCTTTTACAACATGGCCTCAGAGATAGAACGGCTGGATGAGGGAGTGGGAGATTTTTTGGCCCAATATGGCAATGCCTCCTACCACTGCCAGTCCCACGGGGAGAGCTTTCTCTCTCTGGTGTCCCACCGGTTCCGTGGGGAGGGCCTCTATCTGTTGGATGAACCGGAGGCGGCCCTATCCCCCCTGCGGCAGATGGCCCTGCTGAACCTGTTCCACCAGCTGGTACAGGATCGATCCCAGCTGATTGTGGCCACCCACTCCCCCATTCTGTTGGCCTATCCTGGCGCACAGATCTACCAGCTGGATCACCGGGGGATCTCCCCTGTGGCCTATCGGGACTGCGAGCCCTACCGCCTGACCCGGGAGTTCCTCAACGCCCCGGAGCACATGGTCCATCAGCTGTTCCAGGGGGAGCTGGAGGAACCCTAAGATGCAGCCCGGGCACAGCGGCATCTTCTTCTGCCTTCCTTGGCAGAAAAGCTGGCAGAACCCCTGGTCAACAGGAAAATTTTATAGACGATTTGTACTATTTAAATCATTTAATCCAAATTGTATCTTTAGAAACACGGCCAACAACAAGGTTGGCAATGCTCCATGACTTGTTTATGGAGCATTTTTTCGCAAAAACATGTCCCCATCCCTCTTTTCCTAAAAGGATTTCCTTTTTATAGCAAGGAGAGCAGCAGCTGTCTGTCAGGAGAATGGTTTAAAAAACTTCCCCTCCCAATTGGGAGGGGAAGTTTTGGTCCATCCAGGTTCTATACTTCCGGGCTCTGGTCCGCATCGGTCCCATCCGGCGGCTGATTTTCCAGCTCCCGGGCGGCACGGGCCTGTTTTTTCTTCTTCTGTTTGAGCCAGCCTGCCAAGCTGATGATCGCCAGGCTTGCGAAGATCAGCGCCATGATTCCAATGGTGTAAAAGATAAACTGAGAGGCCACTTCCACCGAAGATTTCTCCTGATAAGTCAGATAGTATTCTGCAAAATCAAAGGCCCCGGCATCCTTTTCACTGGCGGCAATGGCGATGCAGGCCAACTGGGTGCTGGTGGACTCCGCCGATCCGCTCAAGCGGTCCGCATAGCCCCCGCCCTCCCGATAAAAGGTGGAGAGCCCCTGGAGGGCGTCCCCCTCCGCCTTGACAAAACGGGAATCCCCCAACAGATCATAGGCATCCAACGCTGCCACGGCCAGGGCAGTGGTACTGCCGTTCTTCTCCCCCAGCTGCAGAAAGGCGCCATCGGCATTCTGCTGCCCACTGAGCCAATCCCAGGCCATCTGGATCTGCTCCTGGTGATCCTGGGCATAGGGGGCCAGTGCCAACAGGCAGAGGGCCGTGGTGTAGGTGTCCGCCTGGGCCCCGTTCTGGGAGGAGGCAAAGCCCCCGTCCGAGCGCTGGGCAGCCAACAGCAGGGAGACCAGGTTCTCCCGGGTCACAGTCCAGGAGGGGTCCAGTTCATAATCCACACAGTCAAAGGCCAGCAGGGTCCAGGCCTCACCGGACACACTGTCCACCTGGATATCCTGCATATTTGCCAACTCATAGAGCAGATCCACATCGTCCACCGAGCGGATGTTGTACCCACAGGCTGTCAGCGCCAGCACCGTCATGGCCAAACTTTGCGGGCTCTTGAAGCCCTCCCCCCTGCCGGAGCGCACGCCGATGCGCAGATCGCTAATCCCATCGGTGTTGACCTCCACCCCCAACTGCTGGGACGCAATGAGCCCCAGGGGATCCTTATTGTGGTCGGAGAGGTACTCCTTGGTGCTCTCCCAGGTGTCTGGAACGGCCGCAAAGACGGTCAAAGAGCCTCCTAGGGATAGGATGAGTGCTGTGATGAGTGCAAGAGCCTTTTTTCCCATGGTCATATCCTCACTTTTTTCTTAATGGGCACGGTGCAAAAACTTGGGCCGGAACCAACAGAGATACAAAAGATACATCCGTTTGACGACCACATCGTACAACACAAAAATCACATTGGCCAGTCCCAGCAGAATCAGCAGGCCATACTGTCCCCAGGGGCCAGTCTCTTCCAAAACTTGAGTCAATCCAAACAGAAAGATAACACAGAGGTAGGCCACCACCACGGCGGCATTGTAGATGCCAAATTTGAGCACCCAGCGCAGCACCACACTGCGCAGGCCATCAATCTTTGGTTTGATGATGGGGTAGTAGCCAAAGAAACAGAGAAAGAGCATGGAGGCCTCCACATCCGGCACTACAAAAATACACAGCAGCGCCGTGGCCGCATACACCACCAGGGCGGTCCTGCGGCCCATCTCCACTGCCACCACAATGAGAACCAATCCCGCAACAGCAGGCAGGGCAAAGGTGGAGACAGGGACCATCCCTGTCATAAACATCAGAACCAAACACAGGGCGGTACAGAGACCGCCCATGGCTACCTGGCTGCTTTTCTTTTTGGTCAATGATATCCCCCTCCAAATGCTTCCTCGGCCTGCAGAGGCACGTCGCTCTAGCAGCCGTTGCCACATAGGCAGTCGAGGCAGGCATACATGGCGCACATGTCACAGCAGGTACAGCCCCCGGTGGTGGCCGATCCCTGATAGTTGCCTCCGCCCATGGGGGAGCCGGTCTGATACTGCCAGGCCAACTGCCGGTAGGCGTTGGCATACTCCTGGTTGGAGGGATCCATCCGGCAGGCAGTGCTGAACTGGTTCATGGCCTGGTCCAACCAACCCCGCTTGTAGCTGATATGTCCCTTGAGGAAAAACCACTCGGCGCTTCGGGCATGGCTGGGGATGCCGTCCAGCAGCTCCTCCGCCTCGGAGATCCGCCCAGCGTCGATCATGCGCCGGATATCCATAAACTGGCCATTGGCGCTGCGCTGCTGGGAATAACCGCCCTGGTAGGAGCTGGAGGACTGCTGATAGCCTCTGCTGCTCCCGCCACCGCTCTTACGCATGGTCTGGATAGCCTCATAAGCCTCGTTGATCTCCTTCATCTTTTCGGTGGCCAGATCCGCCAGCGGGTTGTTGACATAGTTGTCGGGATGATATTTCCGGGCCAGAGCGCGGTAAGCCGCCTTGACCTCGTCATCGGTTGCATTGGGGGACACCCCTAGTACCTGATAAGGATCTTTCATCTGTCTATAACCACCATTCTGCCCTCATGGGCCAATGAACTCTTTGTGTGTACTCTTCCAACGAGCCAGAGGTGCCTGCTACGCCTGCTCCCCTGGCTGTATCAGCTCTCTGCCCGTCTCCCCGGCCACCAATTGGCGGCTGCGCTCCCGCAGGCCCAGGTAGACCACGTTGGCCAGGATGCTCCCATAGCGCTGCAGCTCCAACAGCTCATAGGTCTTGGCCAGTTCCCCCACCGTCAGATAGAGAGAACCTTTTGCCCGCTGCCGGATGGTAGCCCAGTCCGGCTGCGTCCCCCCCTGCTCCACCGGCTGGGAGAGCAAAAAGGCGTTGTAGCCCTCCGCCTGCCAGTCCTCCTGCAGGTCATCCAGGGCGTCCATCAGATAGATCCAGCGCCCCAACAGGTATCCAAAGCGGTTTAAGACCCGCTGCTGGCTCTTCTGGGGGGAGAGCATCTGGCAGATTTGGGCCAGGGCCTGAGCAGTTGGCTCACAGGCCGCATCGATGTTGGCGCAGGCGCCCCGCTCCAGCTGGGCCTGCTGGGCCATGGCCTGCTGCCAGATCTCATCCACCTGGGGATAGGCCTTGGCGGCTCTGCGGTATCCCCGGCCGTAGAGGACCTTGAGCAGCCGCGCCCCAAGGCGCTTGAACCCCCTGTTATCTTGAATGTTGTCCAACAACTTGTTATACAATAGGATCATGGCTACATTTGCACTGAAGGTGAGCCCCTGGGCACTCTGGCAACAGCCGTGTTTGCGAAAAGGGCTGGCAATACAGCGCTCCTGGGCAAAACAGGGCTTCTCCTCCCGCATCGCCAGTTCCAGCAGCGCCAGAAAGGCAAAATCATAACTGAGGGTCAGGCGAGCCAGCTGGCCAAACTGCCGCCCCAGCTCCTTACACAAACCACAGTAGACGGCGCGGTAGGTCTCGTATTCCATGATCTTCATCTCAGGCTTATAGGGTGTAATGTACCCAAACAATGGACTGGCAATCCCCCCTCCTGAGAAATAACAGTTAAATTTTACACGATCTTCCTAGGGATTTCAACAAGAATTTATGAACAAGCTGTTCCCAGACGGTGAGCAATGGCACCTTTTCCCCACAAGAAAGCAAATGATCTCCTGGGGAGGGTACCTATCCCCCGCCTTTGCCCCCGTGGCCGGAGCGGCAGGGCGGCTGGTTGCCGCCTCCCCATCGTGATGATGCTCCAAGAGGCCATGCCATGACCTGTGACGAATGGACACCTTCGGAACAATCACCCCCACGCCTTTCCCCGATTCAAAAGTAGCGCTTTTCATCGGACGCCTGAGAGAACGTTGAAACATTTCAAGGAATCGCCCCTTTGGGGCTTTTTTATGTTATAACAACCTCCATGCCTCCGGCATGGAGAACGTTGAAACATTTCGAGGAATCGCCCCTTTGGGGCTTTTTTATGTTATAATAGGACAAAAGCAGCCGGCTATTTTGAACAAGGGCGGCTGGAACCCATAAAACCATTGGAGAGGAGCGGTGACTATGATCTTTCGCAGAGCCACCCAGGCAGACCTGCCTGCCATGGTGGAGATTGTGCAGCAGGCCCAGGCCTTTATGCGATCCCAGAAGGTGGACCAGTGGCAGGCGGGCTACCCCACCCAGGCGGACCTGGAGCGGGACATTCAACAGGGCAACTCCTACGTCATTGAGGAGGAGGGGCAGATCCTGGGGCTGGAGGCCGTTGTCTTTGCCCCGGAGGCCCTCTATGACGCCATGACCGAGGGAGAATGGCTCACCAAGGGAGAGCCCTATGCGGTGATCCATCGGGGAGCGGTCCGGGGAGACCGGCGCGGGCAGGGCCTATTTGGCGCTCTGGTCAAAGGAGCAGAGGACCTGTGCCGGAAGCGGGACATCCATACCATCCGGGTGGACACTCACCCGGACAATCAGGCCATGCAGCGCGCTCTGAAGAAGAGCGGTTTTGTTCTGTGCGGTAGAATCATGCTCACAGAGGGCGCTGAGGCAGGGACGCCGCGCATCACTCTGGAGAAGGTTCTGACCGATTGATCCCCTTTCACTGTCATGTGAGGGGGTGCCTGTGGGACATTTCCCCCTCCTACAATCATATCATTAGATCATGAAAAATCCGTCCTTCTGGCCGAAGGACGGATTTTTTGTCATGCAATTGCCCGTGGCAATGGGAAGGCCCGCCACTTATATCAGATACGGGCGCTACAGGGCACTGCCGGTGGGACGCAGCACCTTGGCGGGCTTTGCCTCCTCCCGTGCAGGAACCTCAGGCAGGTGCCCGCTGGCGCGAATGCGCTTTTCCAGCCAGCCCCCTTTAAAATAATAGAAGAGGAAGAGAACGGTTGTGACCACCCAGCTGAAGGGGTAGCTGACAACCACCGTCTCAAACTGGGGAAAGACCGGCAGAACCACCAGCACCCACAGGATCCGCAGCACGCACACCCCGCCGCAGGTCAGGAGCATGGGCACCAGGGAGGAGCCCGTTCCCCGGATGGCGCCTGAGAAGAGCTCCACGCAGAGATAGGTCACATAGAAGGGGCACATGAGGTAGATGATCTCCGTGCCGATGGAGAGGACCTCAGGATCCCCATTGAACATGGAGAGCAGCTGATGGGGCAGCAGGCAGTACACTCCGCTGAAGAGGGCGGTGGTTGCCAGCATCATCAAGCCGCAGACCCGCACGCTTCGGTGAATCCGGTCATACTGTCTGGCGCCAAAGTTCTGCCCCACAAAGGTGGTGATGGCCACCCCATAGGCGGATGAAACCATCCAGAAAAATCCATCCACCTTGCCAAAGGCCGCCCAGGCGGCCACCGTATTGGTGCCAAAGGAGTTGACGCAGGACTGCAGCAGAATGTTGGATAGGCTATACATATCCGATTGCAGCCCCGCTGGCAGCCCAATGCGCAGAATGGCCTGGATGGACCGCTTGTGGAAGCGGATCTTGCGGAAGGTCAGGTGATAGGCGGTGTCCTTTTTGCACAAGGCCAGCAGCACCAGCCCGGCGCTGACCACCTGGGAGAGCACCGTTGCAACTGCGGCGCCCAGGACCTCCAGCCCCAGGCCCACCACCAGGAGATAGTCCAAGGCAATGTTCACCAAACAGGCACAGATCAAAAAGTACAGGGGACGCTTGGAGTCGCCCATGGCCCGCAGGATACTGGCTCCCATGTTGTAGATGAAGGAGGCAATGGTCCCCAGGAAGTAGATCTTCAGATAGGTCTGGGCATACCCCATCACGTCCGCCGGGGTACCCATAAGCTTCAGGGCCGGGGTTGCCACCAGCAGCCCCACCACGGTGATGCCCAAACCCGCTGTCAGCGCAAGGGCCATGGAGGTATGAACCCCCTCCTGCAGGGCCTCATAATCCCTAGCACCGCAGTGTTGAGCGATGACCACGGTGGTGCCAGAAGAGATGCCCACAAAGAGATTGACAAAAAAGTTGACGATCACCGATGTGGTGCCGCCCACGGCGGCAAGGGCCTCTTTGCCCACAAAGTTACCCACGATGATGGCGTCCGCCGTGTTGTACAGCTGTTGAAAAAAGGTCCCCAACAGGATGGGGAAAAAGAAGGCCAATAGAGGTTTCCAAATGGAGCCCCGTGTGGTATCGACCTGCACTGTCCTGATCTCCTCTCCCGATTCAGATGGGCCCAGCGGGCCTGGCGTCTTTTTTGCGATATCATCTTAGCAGGAAAGGCCCTGGAAGGCAAGACGTGTTTCCAACGAAAATAGACAATTTACTCCAGGTAAAATGAGCATTTTTTACAAAAACCAGAGACAAGTTTGGGTTGAGTTGACCAAGGCTAACGGCATTTCCCCCTCAAGGTCTCATCTGCATGTGCCCCTTCCAGCATCGGGTGGGAGCAGCAAAAGGGGGCGGAGGGAACAGCCGGGTGTAGGCTGTCCTTCTCCACCCCGCAATGTCGTGGGTTGTTGGGTCTAATTGGCCGCTTTCAGCCGCAGACGGAGCTTGTCGGCGATGAGGGCGATAAATTCTGAATTGGTGGGCTTGCCCCGGCCGGTGTGGATGGTGTACCCAAAGTAAGAATTGAGAACATCCACATCGCCCCGGTCCCAGGCCACCTCAATGGCGTGGCGGATGGCCCGCTCCACCCTTGAGGAGGTGGTCCCAAACTTTTTGGCCACGGTGGGATAGAGTTGCTTGGTGACGGAGTTGATGATCTCGCTGTCGTTGACAGCCAACATGATGGACTCCCTCAAGTAGTGATAGCCCTTGATGTGCGCAGGCACACCCACCTGGTGGATGATGTCGGTGACCATGACCTCCAGATCCGGCTTGTGGCGGGTGAAACCGTTGCGGGAGACGGGGATCCCCTTCTCCTCCATGCGAATGCCCGCAAGCTGTACAATCCGCTCCACCATCATCTCGGTGTCACAGGGTTTCAGGAAGTAGTAGCTGGCGCCGGAGCTCAGGAGCTCCCGCTCCAACATCGGGTTATCAAAGGTGGACATGACCATAAACATCGTCTGGGGACGCAGGGAATGGACCTGTTTCATGACACCAATGGCATCCAGCCGCGGCATAAAGGCATCCATTAAAACAATTTGGGGCGCATGCTCCCGGATCAGTTCCACAACCCGCACGCCATCCTTGGGGGCGGTGACCGTCTCTGCCCCATAGGTGCGCAGGAGCGTGCAGCATTGGGAAACGAATTCTTTGTTGTCGTCCGAAACCATCACTTTGACTTTGTTGTTCATTGGTAACCCTCCGTCTTTTTCTTTACTGTCTTTATCCTACCATGATCTTACAACATTTGCAACAGAAAGTTTGTAGTATTTTTGGGCTATTTTTCTTATTTCAGCAAGATTTTTGTCGATTTTTACTAAGATGTCTGGGGGATCTCTTTTGCAAGATTGGTAGCAGTATTGAGCATATTTTCCGCAAAAATGCCGTAACCTCTTGTCGGATCGTTGACAAACACATGGGTCACCGCGCCAACAAGTCGACCGTCCTGAATGATGGGGCTGCCGCTCATTCCCTGCACAATGCCCCCGGTTTGGGCCAACAGATCCGGGTCTGTGATGCGAATCACCATATTTTTGGTGGGGTTGCTGTCGGAAAAATTGATCTTTTCAATGCGTATGGCGTACTCCTTGGGGGTTGTTCCATCAATGGTGGTGAGGATCTTCGCGTCCCCCTCCTTGACCTCCTGCCGATGCGACACCTCCATTCGATTGACGCTGACAGGAAGGCGGTTCAAGGTGCCATAGATACCTGTTTCCCCATTGTACTCCAGAACGCCCAGGGGATCCTCCCCCACAAACATGCCCTTGAGCTCCCCGGGATCTCCGGAGGCGCCTTTTTCGATTCCTGTGATGCGGGCATTGACAATCTCGCCGCTGAGCAGGGGCATGATGTCCCCTGTGTCCGCATCGCAGATGGGGTGGCCCAGGCCGGCAAACACGTTGGTGCTGTCGTCATAGAAGGTCAGGGTGCCAATGCCGGCGGAGCTGTCCCGTACCCACATACCCGCCTTGTAGCCTGCATCCGTTTTGGAGTAGGCAGGGGTGAGGGTGGTTGTGTGCTCCTCCTCCCCGCGGCGGAATACCACTGTGATGGGGCTGCCGTTGCTGGCGGAGACCACCTGGCTCACCTGAGTGTTGGAGGTCACCTGCTGGCCGTTCATGGTCAGGATCAGATCCCCCATCTGCAGCCCTGCCTCCTTGGCAGGGTTCACCCGGCCGCTCTCCGTCTGCACATCACTCATGCCCACCACCATGACCCCGTCGGTGAACATCTTGATCCCAAAGGGGGTTCCACAGGGGGTGACACTCTGGCGCTCCACCACCTGGACCGTGACCGTTTTGACTTTGATGCCACCCAGAATGGTCAAATCCGCCCGGTAGGTGTTCCCTGCGGAGGAGTATACCTCCAGAGGCAAGTTGTTCAGCGTGGGCTGGGCCTCAAGGGCCACATCGGATTGGATGGTCAGCTCCTGGCCGGGCGTCACCAAAAAACGGTCCGGCAATGTCGCCTGCAGATACAGGGCCGGCATCATCACCGCCGCCACCGCTCCGCTGACAATTCCAAAGAGCCATTGGCTCCAGTTCTTTCTCATTGATTTCCCTCCATCGATTCAGGGGGCCGCAAACCCCTGAGTCTGCAATTGGGTTGTACCCTCTGTTACTGTTCCACAGACAGTCCGTTTTATGGCAGGCAAATCAAGTTGCTTTTAGCGGATATTGGCGGGGGAAGAAATCCATGTGTGGATTTCCATTTTTTGTTTTTCTGGGTTTTCTCAGATGCCGGGGCTATTGGGAGGCCTGCATGCCGACCCGCTCCAGACGGGCCGAAACCTGAACCTGAATCTGCGCCTGCTGCAGCAGGTCCCCCAACTCCTCCCGGTGGTCCCGGTAATAGGAGGGATTCTGTTGCCGCAGGGCGGCGCTCAGCCCCACTAGGTCCAATCCTCGATCTAGAGTGGTGGCCTGCAGGGTGTGCTGGACCTCCTGCTCAATGGCCTGCTCCACCGTATGCTCCAGATCCGGGACCTCCTCTGGCTCAATGGGCGCCATAGACTCCTCCACCCGCAGTGTCACAGAGAGCTCCAGGGTATAGGAGAGGGGATCTGTCTCTGTCAGGTGGATGCGTCCCTTTCCGGCCGAGGCCCTCAGGGTGACCGGCTCCCCGCTGCCATCCGTGACCGATAGGAGCCGGGCCCGGACCCGATCTGTGAGCCAGGAGGCCCCGTAGGCCTCCCGTTGCTGCAGAACCAGGGCGATCCCCTGGGGGGTGGCCAGCACCACCTGCTCCAACTGCTCCTGGCCGGAGCCCACAATGGGGATGGGGGCACAGCCCTTGGGGCCCTCCAGTTGCCGGAGCACATCAATAAGCTGGGCGGAACTGAGGAGTCCCTCCTCCTGCGCATTCTCCAGCGTGCCCAGCAGGTTCTTGGCCAGCTGGTCGGACGCCTGCTCCTGCAAAAAATCCCGGGCAGCGCCCTGGGTGATGAGCAGCCGCACCGACGGCCGGATCTGGGGGTTGGCGTTCAAATAGGTCAGGAGGAAGTTCAGCTGCTCTCCGGCAGCCTGCTCCCCCAGCAGGATCAGTTCGTTGTTGGCAAAGAACAGCTCCTTACCCGCCTGGGAGGAAGCACTCTCCATCGCCTGGGCCATGGTGTTCCCCCGGCCGGAGATCAGGTTTTGCACCGTCTCACCCCCGGCCTGGGCCGTTACGTTCTCCTGCGCCTGAAAGAGGGAGAGCTGGATCTCATATTCGCTGCCATCCCAGTCCACCGCCAACAGCTCCACAATGGCCCGGTCATCCAGACTGGTGACCCCCAGACAACCACTGGACAGCAGCAGAGGCAGGGTGCAGAAGATCAAAAGCCACGTCTTACGCACCATGGTGGACCTCCCTTCTTCCCCGCATCCGCTCCCAGAGCCACAGGAGCAGTGGGCAGACCGCCACCAGAAGCAGCAGCGGCACCACCCCGCCAAAGGGGGAGGTCAGCCCCACCAGCAGCCCGCCCTGCCGGGCCAGCCAGATGCTGCCCACCAGCAGCAGCACTGCACAGAAGGGCAGGGCAAACTTTTTTTGTCCCTGGGGCAGAATGTCCCGCAGGCAGAAGGCCGCCAAAAACAGATAGAGGCCCGTTTTGAGCGCCGCCAAAAAGACCCAGACGGCCATGTGCAGGGCGTCCATCCGCTGAAAGATGGAGAACTCCGCAATGGTGGACAGGGTGTAGACCGGGAAGAGCCGGGTGCCGGCATACTCCCCCAGAGCCAGCAGAGTCCCAAGGCCGATGGCCTCAAAGGCCACCAGGGTGATCCCCTGCCACCAGAGGACGCCGCTGCGCAGGTTGCCCTTGACCATGGGCACCAGAAGCAGCACGGCGGCCAGCTCGGTGCTGCGGGTCAAACTCCCCCAGGCGGCCCTCCAGACCGGCTCCACCCCATCATACAGAGGGGAGACCCAGTTGGACAGGTCGTAGCGGGGGATCAGTGCCAGGGCGATGAACACCCCGCTCAGAAGCACCCCCACAAAGAGAAAGCCTGCGACCCGGGAGAGGGGCTCAATGCCCACGTGGGCCCCATACCAGGCCACCCCCACCAGAAGGATCAACGGCAGCCAACTGCTGGAGTTGGGGTAGATGGCCGTGGTCAAAAAGAAATCGAAACTTGCCGCCGTGTAGACGGCGTTCACCAGGAAGAAGGCGCCATACAGCACCGCCAGGATGCCGCCCAGGGGACGGTTCAGGGTGTTGGCACAGTCCAGCACGCTGGCCCTCGGATGATCCCGGTACAGCAGCCAGGCTGGCACCAGCAGCAGAAGCTGCAGCAGGCAGGAGAGCAGCTGCCCCAGCATGACCGTGGAGCCAGCGATGCGCTCGTCCCCCTGAGGGGTAAAGGTCAGCGCCGTAAAAATACGGCTCAAGAAGAGGACCATCAACAGCTGACGGGTGTCAACGTAGACCGTGCGGTTCATTGGGCGCCTCCCCTCTTTTCTGGCACCTCGGAGCCTGGGAGATCCTGCACCCGCAGGTTTTCCCCGCCCAGGTGTTTCCAGCCGGCGCGCACCAACACATCCCGCATGGCGTAGAGGGAGAAGGGCGTCTCCGGGGAGGTGGCGGGAATGCCAAAGGGGTTCACGGCACAGAGGTTGAGCCCCACCACCAGGAGTAACAGGGTGATGCCATAGAGGCCCAGCATGCCGCCCACCAGGATAAAGGCCAGCCGCAGCACCGTCACCGGCTCATAGAGGGAGGGCACCACAAAGGAGCTGATGGCCGTCAACGCCACTACCATGACCATGGGTGCGCCGATGAGCCCTGCCGTCACCGCCGCATCGCCAATGACCAGGGCCCCCACAATGCCCACGGCATGTCCGATGGGCCGGGGCAGGCGCAGGCCCGCCTCCCGCATGATCTCATAGATCACATGGATGAGCAGCGCCTCCAGCATGATGGGAAAGGGGGTGATGGTCTCTGAGGCGGCCACATTCAGCAGCAGTGCATGGGGAAAGAGCTCCGGATGGAAGCTCACCATGGCCACATAGAGCCCCGGCAGCAGCATGGAGACAAAGAAGGACAGATATTTCAGCCAGCGGATGAAGGTGGCATAGTAGGGCCGCTGGGCATAGTCGTCCAAACTTTGAAAATGTTCGTGGAACAGATAGGGAACGATGAGGGCAAAGGGGGTGCCGTCCACCAGGATGGCGATACGCCCCTCCCGGATTTTGGCGCAGAGGGTGTCCGGCCGCTCGGTGATCCCCACCCCAGAGAAGATGGAGCGGGTCTTTTCGTCCAAGTAGGGCTGCAGATACCCGGAGCTGAGGATCACATCCATCTTCACCTTGGCCAGGCGGTTCTTCACCTCCTGGAGGAGATCCTGGGAGACACAGTCGGTCAGATACACCAGATAGACGGATGTGTTGCTCTTGCTGCCCACCGTGAGGGACTCAAACTTCATGGTGGGGGACTTGATCCGCCGGCGGATGAGGGTCAGGTTGATCCGCACCGGCTCCACAAAGCTCTCCTTGGAACCCCGTACGTTGATCTCCGTGGTGGGCTCAGAGACGCCCCGGAAGTTAAACCCCTGGATCCCCAGTGCCGTGCCGGTGGCAACACCATCCAGGAGCAGCACCACAAACCCCGACATGAGAAAGGTGAACAGCTCCCCAAAAGTGTAGAACTCCTTCTGGTCGATGGCCAGGATGGACTCCTCCCGCAGCCATTTTTGCAGGGAGGCAGGGGTGGCATCCGGCAGCTCTAGGCTGGTCAGGGGCTCCGCCACCAGTTCTGCAAAGGCCTGGTTGTCCACCATGCCCTCGCAAAAGAGCAGTTGGGCTGAGAGCCCTGAGACCTGCACCCCACGGGTCACCAGATCCTCCGAGTTGGCGTAGAGCTGGCGGATGGTCACCATGTTGTCCAGCAGGTTCTCCCCCAGGCGCTGGCTCAGGGCAGGGTCCGTCTTGGGCGGTGCATAGGCACTGTCCTTATAGTAGTGGAACCATCGTTTGTAAAATTCAAACAAGGTCTCGCCTCCTTGCGCACATTCTCCCCTCCAGTATGGGCAAAAAGGAGGATCTTTATGTCGCCGGGGCGGAATGTTTCTCCCACGGGTATGGATGGCCCGTGGAGGCACATACTAAGACAGAATGGAACCTTGGAGGTTTTGCCGATGTTTGTTGTACTGTTGCGGACCGTGATCCTGTATGTGGTGATTGTTCTGAGCCTGCGGGTCATGGGCAAGCGCCAACTGGGGGAGCTGCAGCCCACAGAATTTGTGGTGACCATCCTGGTCTCCAACATTGCCACCCTGCCCATTGAGAACACGGACATTCCTGTGCTGGGTGGGATCATCCCCATTGTGACCCTGGTCTGCTGCGAGGTGTTCGTCTCCATGGGCGGGCTCAAAAATGGCTGGCTGCGCCAGCTCATTTCCGGGCGGCCCCGGGTGGTGATCCGGGACGGCAAGCTGGACCAGAAGGTGATGGAGGAGCTGCGCTACTCCATCGACGACCTGATGGAGCAGCTGCGGGCCCTGGACATCTTTGACTGGCAGGAGGTTGCCTTTGCCATTATGGAGACCACCGGAAAGCTCACCGTCTACAAAAAGTACGGCTCCCGGGGCCTGACGCCTGATATGGTGGGGCTCAAGGACCCCGGCGATGGCAACGCCCCACCCGTTGTGCTGGTGAGCGACGGACACCTGATCCGCCAGGCCCTCTCCTACTGCAATTTGGACGAGGATTGGTTCCAGGCCACCTTGCAAAAGGAGAACTGTCAGGTGCAGGACATCTTCCTCATGACCTGTGACCGCAGGGCCAAATACGCCATTGTTCTGCGGGAAGGGTAAAAAAAGAACAGGACACCTGCGCCTGTTCCAAAACCAACAGAACAAGAACTTCGCAAAGGAGTCAGACATGAAACGGATTTACATTTGCATTGTCGCCATGCTGGCAATTATTGCCATAAGCAGTTTTTCCCTCTGGCGGGTCCATCAGGTCAAGGAGGAGACCGTTACACGCCTGGAGGAGATCCAACACGCCCTGGATCAGCAGGATATCTCCCAGGCACTGGAGAAGACCCAGGAATTGGCCTCCTATTGGCAGGAGGCACAAAATGCCCTGATCCGGTACATCCGCCATGTCCCAGTGGACGATATCTCCAACCGGGTCATGGGGCTGCCCGCCCTCTGTGCCCACGGGGAGTATGGGGAGCTCCAGGCGGAGATGGACCGCATCACCCATCTGTTGGAGCATATCTGGTACTCTGAGTTGCCGGTGCCGCGCAACCTTTTTTGAGGCTACCCTTTGGCTTCCAACAGGCCTTTGAGTTCATCCATAAAGGAATTGATGTCCTTAAATTGCCGGTAGACAGAGGCAAAGCGCACATAGGCCACCTCATCCACCGTTTTGAGTTTTCCCATGGCCAACTCTCCAATCCGCTGGGAGGACACCTCCCGCTCCAGGGAGTTGTAGAGGGTATTCTGAATATCCTCCACCATTTTTTCCAGCGTCTGCATGGGGACCGGCCGCTTTTCACAGGCGCGCATGAGACCGCGCAGCAGCTTTGTGGTGTCAAAGCTCTCACGGGATCCGTCCTTTTTGATCACCATCAGGGGCGTTGTCTCCACGATCTCATAGGTGGTAAAGCGCTTGAGGCACTTCAGGCACTCCCTGCGCCGACGGATACGCTCCCCCCCATCTGTGGAGCGGGAATCCACCACCCGGCTCTCTGGATAGGAACAGTAGGGACATTTCATCTTTGACACCCTCCAATCAACGATGCTTTTGTCCACATTGTACCATTCCCCAATCCCCTCGGCAAGCCCTTGGGCAGAAATAGGCTTGCAGCCCTTTCTGCGGATTCTGGAGCGGTTGAGAGGAGTTTTATCAAACACGGTGGCGGATGCACCCAGGGCCACCAGGAAAGAATCGCTTTATCCCAACTTTTTTGTCATATTACTTTTACATGTACAAAAACATCATTTTTCTTCTTCCCGACATGGGTAAAGCAAATCTTCGAAAACATTATATTCCGTTCTTATTTGGCCTTTCAAGCCCATTTGCTCGTCACCATTCGACATTCCAAAAAATGTATTGTGAAATATTACCACACAAGGAATTCAATCCCTGTACGAAAAGACAGCTCATTTGTCGAACTTCGTTTGGTTACGTCGATGGATTCGACGGTTCCTCCAAAGCTGCTTTTAAAACCTTATAGGAATTGCTGAGCTCCGAAAGGTCTTGAAAGTTCTCTCGATAGAGTTCTAACACCACTTTTCCACGGAAGTTCACCTGCTTCAACGCTTTTTTCCACTGCACAAGATCCAAATTTCCCTTGCCAATGGGCAGGCAGGGCTCACCGGGGCGGCTGTCGCTGATGTGAACATGGCAGCACTGGCCGCCCATGGCCTGGAGCATTTCCAACGGATCCTGCTGTGCACGGATGGCCTGTTTGAGATCCAATACAAAGCGGGCCGTGGGCAAGGCCTTGGCCATGGCGGAGATAAAGGCTGTGGATCTGCTCAGGCAGCGGTAGATATTCTCCTGGCAGAGCTCCACCCCAAAGGCATGCCCCACCTGAGCCAGGCGGTCAAAGCGCTCAAAATACTCCGCCCAGGGAATCTCATTCTGCATCCCCGCCCCGTGGAGCACCACCACCTTGGCCCCCAGACGGGCCGCCGCCTCAAAATACTGCTGATAGAGCTCCAGTCCCTCTTGATACCGGCGGGGGTAGTTGCTGAAGAACCAGAGTCCTTCAAAGGCCCCTGTGTAGGGGTGGATGGAATAAACCTGCATCCGATGGGCCTGTAAAATCCCTTCCAGCTCCGCCAAAAAGGGGCCCTGCAGCTCCTCATAGGCGTTCAGAAAGATTTCAACCCCCTGGATACCCGCCTGGGCAAGGAGCAGCAGGGATTTTTCTGTCTCCAATGGGTAGAAGCAGGCGGTGGACACACCAACTCGCACAAACAACGCCTCCTTTACATTGCTCCAAGCAAAAATGAACTCCTTTAGTATACACGCTACCCCTAAAAAATACAATTTACTCTAGCCAATTTCCAACCATTTCACAAGGGACGCCTCTCCTGGTTCCTGCGCCCCAGAGGACGCAATGATTGCTCCAGAGGATCAGAAGCCCTCCATTTGACCATAAATTAGTTGCAGATAGACGCCAGACTCACCCACAATTGTTTTTTCTTCAGCGGTCAATAAACACAAGTCAAGATGGCAGGCCTGCACCGTCACAAGCACTGGAGAAATAGCCCTGCCCAGCGGCGCCCTTGGCGATACCTTTCCTGCATCCAACAGAAAAAGCGCCCATCCTTAGGATGGGCGCTTGCATGGAAAGACAGACTAACCGAGCACGCTGATCAAAACACCTGCGGCGACGGCAGAACCGATAACACCGGAGACGTTGGGACCCATGGCATGCATGAGCAGGAAGTTGCCAGGGTTCTCCTTCTGGCCGACCTTCTGAGACACACGGGCGGCCATGGGAACGGCGGACACACCAGCGGAACCAATCAGAGGATTGACCTTGCCCTTGGTGGCCCAGCACATGAGCTTACCGAAGAGCACACCGCCAGCGGTGCCCAGTGCGAAGGCGCACAGCCCCAGCAGAACGATCTTGATGGTATCGCTGGTGACAATCTTCGCCCAGGTGGAGGGCAACAGGAGATTGTCCTCGGGGGTGATGCCCAGGAACCGCTCCGCCGTGGCGGTGGCGCCGACGGTAGTACCCAGGAAGATGGTGACAATGTTCATCAGTTCGTTCTGGGCGGTCTTATTCAGACGGTCCACAACACCGGACTCCTTAAACAGGTTGCCCAACATGAGCATACCAACCAGAGAGGCGGCGGAAGGAACGATGAAGGAAACCAGCACGGTAACAGCCACAGGGAAGACAATCTTCTCCAGCTTGGACACAGGCCGCAGCTGGGACATGACAATCTGGCGCTCCTTTTTGGTGGTGAGGAGCTTCATGATGGGGGGCTGAATGATGGGAACCAGCGCCATGTAGGAGTAGGCTGCCACGGCGATGGAACCCAGCAGATCGGGGGCCAAAATGGAGGTGGTGTAGATGGCGGTGGGGCCGTCAGCACCACCGATGATGCCGATGGAGCCGGCCTCTTGCGGGTTGAAGCCCAACAGCAGGGCGCCCACAAAGGTGATAAAGATACCCAGCTGGGCAGCAGCGCCCATCAAAAAGCTGCTGGGTCTTGCAATCAGGGGGCCGAAGTCGGTCATACATCCAATGCCTAGGAAGATGATGGGCGGATAAACACCCAACTTAACACCCTGATAGAGGTAATAGATGAGGTTGCCTTCATCATAGGAGGACAGGCCTGCCACAGGCAGGTTTGCCAACAGCATACCAAAGGCGATGGGCAGCAGCAGCAGGGGCTCAAATCCCTTTTTGATGGCCAAATACATCAATACAAAGGAGATGAGAATCATGAGAATCTGGCCGCCGCTGACGCTGGCAAATCCGGAATCCAATGCTAGATCCCGAATGGTCTCAAGAAATCTTTCCCACATATTATCTTGTCCTTTCTTCTCAGTAGTGATTCGGAAGACGCGCGTACCACAGGACGGTCAAATGCCCAAGAGAGCCGGCCTCACGCGCAGCATATGTCCGAAGCCGGGAGAAAACGGCATTTGCCAGTTTCCTTCCCATGCGGTGGAACTACATGCAATGGATCGCCGCCGCAATCACCGCGGCAATTTCATCTTCCTCTCCCTGTGCAGCCATCGC
Organism: Candidatus Aristotella avistercoris; assembly: GCA_904397835.1. Lineage (GTDB taxonomy): Bacteria > Bacillota > Clostridia > Oscillospirales > Ruminococcaceae > Aristotella > Aristotella avistercoris. The sequence goes on along the minus strand of CAJFOV010000045.1, from coordinate 5,887 downwards.
GGGCTGGTTGGTCGCTGCGGGAGCAGCAGGCTTTTTGGGTTGGTTAGTGGGTTTGTTAGCGCTTGGAGGGGCCTTCTTGGCTGCCCCATTGCTGATCGCAGCTGTAATCTTGCTGCAAATGATAACCAATGCAATCAAAATCAACAGCACGGCGAACACAATGACCAGTCCACTGAAGATGACGGAACCCGCCAATGTCCAATCGATGTTCATGTTCATTTCTCCTTATCTTAGTATTTTGCAATGCAATAAACTGCTATCTGTCAAGATGGCCTTCGAAAAGGCTTGGGCCCTCCCTTCCAAGGCCACCTCACCTACAGCAATTGGTACCATGTCAACGTCCTTTATTATACATGAAAAAGACAATGTTTTCAATTGTTTTCGCAATAAAAAAGTGGATATTTCATCATAGTTTGTTCAAGATTCAGACAATCTTTCCAGGGCAGAAAAATATTCCCAATTTGTGCTTGATCAAAATTCAAAGGGGCTTCTTCCCGCGGCAGAGGGCAGAACCACATCCGTCTCCGGAGGCAGCCCCGCTGTGCGTCTTAACATTCAAACAGCCTCCAACCATTACAAAAGCGCCGCCAGGGCGATGCTCTGGCGGCGCTGCTTGATTGTGGAATGGAGGCCTTCCCCCAGCCTAAGAGACAAAGGGCATGGGGTTGACCCGTGTACCATTGACATGGATCTCAAAGTGCAGGTGGTTGCCTGTGGCCCAGCCGGTGCTGCCCACAAAGGCGATAACCTGGCCCTGATCCACATATTGGCCCGCTGATACATTTAAGCTGTCACAGTGGGCATACAGGGTCTTGTAGCCGTTGCCATGGTTGATGACCACATAATTTCCCTCCGAGGCGGTCACGCTGTAGATGGCCTTTTCCACATAGCCGCCGGCAGCGGCCACGATGCTAGTCCCCCGAGGCGCGGCAATGTCAATGCCTGTGTGGTAATCGCCAAAGAGGGCTCGATAGCCAAAGGTGGAGGTGATGTTGCGGCTGGAGGGCAGCGGCCACATAAAACCGGTGGTGCTGTTGGACCCGCTGAAGGTGGGCACCCTGGTCCCCACCAGAATCTCCTCCGTCACCGGTTCCTGGATCACACGGGTGTCCAGCACCGTGGTGGAGGTCACCTGACCATCCACATAGGTCACTTCCTCCGTGACCTCCCGCACACCGTTTTGGCCCGCTACGCTGACCTTGGTGGTGCCCTTCAAAAGGGAGCTGTCATTTTCCCGCACGGTGTCATAGGCAATGCTCTCTGTGCGGGTGGTGCGTTTGACCACCTGGACGGACAGCAGCTTTTCCGACTTGGCGATGAGCACCTCCTGGCCGGGATAGCAGTTTTCCGTAATGCCTGGGTTCAGTTCCACCAGCTCGCTGACAGACATGTCGTTGGCCACCGCAATGGTGTAGGGGGCATCCCCTGCCTCCACGGTATAGGTGCGTTGGCCTGCCACCTCAGAGTCCATCTCTGTCTCAATGTTCTCCAGGTCCACGATGCTCTCCACGGGATACAGGCCATCCTTGACCTGCACATCCCGGACAAACTCCACCCGTTCCACGGTGTCATCGGTGCGGTAGGCGGCCTTGCGCTCCTCCAGGGCCAGCAGCAGCTCCTCCCCTTCGGTGGTGGCGCCGATGAACTCCCCGTCCACGTACAGGCCCGTGGCCTCATGGATTACGTTGCCTGATGCGGCAATGATCTGGTCGGTGAGGGCATCCTCCCCCATCAGATCCTCCTTCTTCACCAGGGCAAAGGTCAAGCTGATGGTATGGGACTCATCGTCCAAACTGCTGGTGTCAACCAGGCGCTCCTGAACCATGTTGGTGGCGCCATCCAACACCGACTCGTTGGCCACGACCCCCAGGGTCGTACCACCCATGCTCACCTGCAGGCCAAAGGTCATGCTGTTAAAAAAGGAAATAACTCCCACTAGCAGGCCAATGCTCAGCACAGGGGCCACATAGCTCAGCAAATTTTTGCGGAACCATCGCACACCCTCGCCTGCGCCCACCAAAAGATCCTTGGTGGCCATGGCACGGTCGTGCCGCCAGTGGTGTTTAACGCGCCGCGAAAAGCGGTGTATGCTGTCTGCACAATATCCGGCCTCCTCCTGAACCCCTTGGGCCCAGGCCGTGATGGCCAATTTTTTGCGCTGGAGTGCGTGCAGCACGCTATCCTTGAGGGGCAAAATCCGCTGGCGGAAACAGGCTGTGGCTTTACGCCGGATCAGCTTTCCTCCGCGGATCAGCCAGATGCCAATGCAGTAGCTGCTGCGATAGAACCAATCTGACAGTTCCTGTAGCTTCCGAAAAAGGGGGGCCACATTCTCCTCCTGCTGGCGCAGATCCATATCCTGTGGATTCTGTGGTTCCTTTTCGTTGGCCATGGCATTCACTCCCTTCCAAGAAAAAGATTGTCACTATTATAACGGATTTTCTGCCCTTTTTCAATGAAACCGGGGGGATTCGGGCGCAAAATCAGAGATTTTGTCCAATATAGGATATGAAAAATCCTCCCTCTTTGGAAAGAAGGAGGATTTCCCTCAATATTTTGTGACCTATCTGTGAACATACAACGCAGGATTGACCTTCACACCATTCCGATAAATTTCAAAATGGCAGTGGGGGCCTGTGGTCCAGCCGGTCATACCAATATAGGCGATGACCTGGCCCTGCTCCACATACTGCCCCGCCTGCACCGCCAAGGCGCTGCAGTGGGCGTACAGAGTCTCATAGCCGTTGCCGTGATCGATCTTCACATAGTTGCCCTCTCCGGTGACGCCCCAGGTGGCACGTTCCACCACGCCGCTCTGGGAGGCGTAGATGGGGGTACCCATGGAGGCGGCAATGTCAATGGCTGCATGGCCTGCATAGCCATACCAGCCACAGCTGATGTAGCCACCAGCCACTGGCCACATAAAGCCAGCATCAGAAACGGTACCCGAACCATAGGACGGGCTGGAGTTGCTATAGGTGGGATTTCTCTTGGTTCCCACAGAGATCTCCTCTGTCACCGGCTCCTGGATGACACGGGTGTCCAGCACCTCGGTGGAGACCCGCTGCCCATTGACATAGGTGACAGCACGATCCACTTCGCGGACCCCATTCTGCCCCTTCACGGTGACCTTCTCGGTCCCTTTGGAGAGGGTGGAGTCATTGGTGCGCTCGGTGGAGTAGGCGATCTCCTCTGTGATGGTCTCATACTTGACCGTCTTAACCGACAGCCGTTTCACCGACTGGGAGATGAGCACCTCCTGGCCAGGGAGGCAGGTCTCGGTGATGCCGGGATTGAGGGCCTCCAGCTCGCTCAGGGAGATGTTCTGAGATTGTGCGATGGTGTAGGGGGCATCCCCAGCCTCCACGGTGTAGGTCCGCTGACCTGCCACCTCAGAGTCCATCTCGACCTCCAGGTTCTCCAGGTCCACGATGCTCTCCACAGGATACAGGCCCTCTTTGACCTGGACATTCTGCACGAACTCCACCTTTTCCTGGGGGTCACCCGTGCGGTACTGAGCCTTGCGCTCCTCCAACGCCTGGAGCAACTGATCCCCATCGGTGGTGGCACCCAAGAACTCATTGTCCACATACAGACCTGCAGCCTCATGGATGACATTGCCCGAGGCCTGGATCATCTGATCGGTGAGGGCGTCAGCTGTGAGCAGCTCGTCCTCGTCCACCGCCTTTAACGTAAAGGTGGCGGTGGGCACGTCCTGCTCCCCATCGGCGGTGACCAGGCGCCCCTCCACATAGGCCAGGGCGGAGTCATAGGTGGCCTCATCCGCCACCGTGCCCACAGTTTGGCCATTGTACACCACCTGCAGGCCATACTCCTGGCCCATATAGTGGCCAACCGTACCAAACAGTACGGCTACGCCCACCACAGGCAGTACATAGTTGAGGGCGTGCTTGTGGAACCAGCGGAAAAACTCCCCCGTTCCATGGAGCATCTCCTGGAACGCCAATTTGCGGTCATAGTTCCAGCGCTGGCGCACATGGGAGACAAAGCGCTTGGCATTGTCCATCCAAAAACACCAGCTGGTGGATAGGGCCTTTTTGCGGGAGACAAACCAGCATTTCAGCCTTGTCCCGACGGACCGGCTTCTCTGTTGGATCAGAGACCCCAGCCTTACGGCCCATCCCTGGACTCTCCTTGTGCTGCGCTTGATCAGGCGTAGCATCTGCATGCCAGTGAGGTAACAGGCGTGATATAGAAAGTCCGGGATGCAATGGAGATCCATCCAACGGCGCGCCCGGCAGGGCTCTTGTTCCTGCTGCACTTCATTGTGCATTGGCATCCCCTCCTTTGATGGTTGCAAAACCATTGATGTGTATATTGTACCGCAAAAGGGTCCATTTTACAAGGAAAAACTCCCTTGGTCCGGCCCTTCTGCGAGAAAATGAACAGCAATACACAAAAATTTTTGCCAAAAACTTGTCAATTTCACCATCAAAATTTCCTAATTTATCCACAAGCCCAGGGAGAGCGTTATCCCTCACCGGCGCGCTCTGGGAGACATCCCTCCAGAGTTTTGCGTCCAGGAACCCCGGCAAAATTCAAGGTGAGCCCAATTCTGGGGCCCCCTCTGCCTCCAATTGAGACCCCATCAAGCGGGTAATTTGCACAGGGCCCACATGTCTGGGATGCCGGCAAGTGGCACTCTACATATTCTTTCTTTTGTATCATCGGCCCACAGCCCATAAGCGGGCAGGTCCCCTTTCAACGGTAGCTTTTTGCCATCGTAAGACCGCTGTTGGTATCTCCTCCGTTCGTTGTCTGGAGCGAAAACTTTTTCCACTTCTCCGGCAGCGCCGGGGGTTATCTTTCCCCTTCAGTCTATAAAACAAAGGGGAGCCGGTGCGGCTCCCCCTGTATCCCATCTTCTTTTTTATTATTGGTTGGCGTGGGTGCGGATCTCCTCCAGCAGCTCCGCCTGGAAGGATTCCAACGACAGGGCGCCCAACTCCCCGCGGCTGCGGGAGCGCACGGAGATGTTGTTTGCCAGAACTTCCTTCTCCCCAACAATGATCATGTAGGGGATCTTCTCCAGCTGGGCCTGGCGGATCTTGTAGCCGATCTTCTCCGGGCGGAAGTCCTCCTCCACCCGCACGCCGGCTGCCGACAGCTGCTGGGCAACCTTGCCGGCATAGTCGTTGAACCGCTCAGAGACGGGGATCACCTTCACCTGCACGGGAGCCAGCCAGGTGGGGAAGGCGCCGGCATAGTGCTCGGTGATCACGCCGATGAACCGCTCAATGGAGCCCAACAGGGCCCGGTGGATCATGACGGGGCGGTGTTTCTGGCCATCCTCACCGGTGTACTCCAGCTCAAAGCGCTCAGGCATCTGGAAGTCCAGCTGGATGGTGCCGCACTGCCAGGTCCGTCCCAGGGAGTCCGCCAGATGGAAGTCCAGCTTGGGTCCATAGAAGGCGCCATCTCCTGCGTTGATGACAAAGTCCTTGCCCATCTCGGTGATGGCGGCCTGGAGGGTCTCCTCGGCAAACTGCCAGTCCTTCTCATCGCCCATATGGTCCTCCGGCATGGTGGAGAGCTCGATCTGGTAGGTCAGGCCGAAGGTGGAGTAGATCTCGTCAAAGAGCTTGACCACGTTTTTGATCTCGTCCTTCATCTGCTCGGGGGTCATAAAGATGTGGGCATCGTCCTGGGTGAAGCAGCGCACCCGGAACAGGCCGTGAAGGGCGCCGGAGAGCTCGTGGCGGTGGACCAGGCCCAGTTCTGCCATGCGCAGGGGCAGGTCCCGGTAGGAGTGGGGTTCACTCTTATAGACCAGCATGCCGCCGGGGCAGTTCATGGGTTTGATGGCATAATCCTCCCCGTCGATGACGGTGGTGTACATGTTGTCCTTGTAGTGGTCCCAGTGGCC
>CAJFOV010000044.1 GCA_904397835.1 Candidatus Aristotella avistercoris | reverse complement strand
CAGCCCTCCGGCTGTATCGGTTGAGCAAAAGTCAGCGTGGGATTGATGTGGTATCTTTATCTAAGTGAACCCCCATTTTCCCATTTTGACACGGTTTGCCGCACCACATTCAGCTTGATGGCAAGTTCCTCTTGGGAAAGGCCCTTTGATTTTCTGATGGATTTGATGTTTTCGCTCAACATTCGGAAAACCTTCTTTCTTGTGATGGTCACCACTATTGTATGTGATACCGCCCGTTGCCACAAGCAATGGATTTTAACATTGGGTATGGATAAGGTTGCATGGATCGATCCAGTATTGCCGGCAATGAAGTTGGCAGAAAAGAAAAATCCCCCGCTTGGCGGGGGACAGCTGTTGTTTAGATGGGGTGAGATAAAGCTTGCATGGGGGAAAAGGCCGGCCCATGGAGGAGTCCCTTGTACACCAGCTTGAGCTGGGGCAGCTGCGCAAAGTCGTTGGGCGTCACCAGGGAATTGTCCTTTGAGAAGGTCAAGGCCCCAGCTTCTGAGAGAACGTGGGCCACAAATTGAGAACAGACAAACCGGTAGGGCCGGTGGTGCGCAATGCCGAATTTGATGAGAGCCAGGCCCAAAAAGTTGTAGCGGTACAGGGCATATTCGTCAAAGAAGCTCTGAATGATGGCACAGATGCGTTGATAACTATCCACAGAGACCTCCAGCTCATACAGGGCGCAGGTGGCCCCCAGCTGGCGACCAAAGACACCGGTGTGGATGTTCTCTGCAATGAAACCGGCAATGAGCGGCATATAAAAATTGCGCCGGGCAAAGCTGTACATCCGGCCCAGGTGGGGGTCCAGCGCCAGAGAGGCATGGGTGAACTCATCCCCGGTCATGCTATGTAAAAAGCGGGCCATCACTGTATTGGTCCGAGAGAGAAGAATGTAGACCTTTTGGGACTCCTGATTTGACATACCCGCCACCTCCCGCAGTGTGCTCAACATGAAAAAACGGCAGCAAGCCGTCTGTGGAAACTGGGTCACCTTGTCCACTGGAATCTGGCAAACAAGCACCCCAGTGCTATTAAATCGATGGAAGCCATCGCAGCCAACTTTGTATGTGAGATATCTATAGAATAATGGATTTATCCCTAAAAAGCAAGACTACCTGCAAAAAAACAGGGGCTTTACAGGGAGGAAACAACCGTCTATAATAAAAAAAGATCCAAAATGCATTCTTTTGCATCGCTCCCATAACATATGCAGCAACAAGGAGGATTATGAACCATGGCAAACCATGAACTGATGAAACTCACCGCCAACCAGGTGAAAAACGGTGGCTTTGACAAGGCGATTTTGGCCATTGGCTCCTGTGAGGCCCACGGCCCCCACATCGCAGAGGGGTGCGACACCATTGTCTCCTATGAGCTGTCCAAGCGAGTGGCGGACAAGGTGGACGGCCTGCTGGTGCTACCTCCCATGACTGTCGGCTACAGCGGCCACTATGACACCTTTCCCTTCACCCTGACCCTGGGCTATGAGACCACAGTGCAGGTGATCTATGACATCGTGGCCTCTGTTCTGCGCAACGGGATCAACAAGATCTTTTTGATGAACGGCCACGATGGCAACATTGCGCCCATTGAGATTGCCTCCCGCCGGATCAAGGAGGACTACCCTGACGCCCGTATCGCCTGCCTGGGCCAGTGGTGGGTCACCGCCGGGGATCTGCTGCCCAAGGGCACCTTTGAGGTCTGGAACGGCCAGGGCCACGCCGGAGAGGGGGAGACCTCCATTGCCTACTATCTGTTCCCCCAGTGGTGTGAGCCGGAGCTGGCCGCCGGTGTGGTGCCCGACCACCTGCCGGAGCACGTGGAGATCAAGTGGGACTTCTCTGAGCTGACCAACACTGCCGCCACTGGCGACCCCACCAAGGCCACCGCCGAGAAGGGGGAGAAGATGACCAACGCCCTGGTGGACTGTGTGGCCAAGGCCATCCAGGAGCTGGACAGCCGCAACTGGGACTATACCTCCACCAACGCCGCTACAAAATTTTAAGACCGGCAATCAGACAGGGCCCTCCACAGAACACCATTCTGTGGAGGGCCCTTTTGCAGCAATGGGGAAAATCCCTTTGGCAGGGAAGGCAAAGATCCGTCAAACTTGATAAAGGAGAAAACCCCCGAACCTATGCAGGATGTTTGGGCCTGGAGAGCTCCTCCAAACCGGTGAGATTCAGCAATGTCACGCCGCCACGGGACAGGGCAATGAGCCCCTCTCCCTGGAAATATTTGAGCATGCGGGAGATGACCTCCCGGGCGGATCCCAGGTGTTTGGCGATCTCCTCATGGGTCAGATGCAGCCGATTGCTACCCTCCAACTGGGATTGCTGCAGCAGAAAGAGAGCCAGCCGCTGATCCAGACTCATAAAGAGCACCTGCTCCATGACCCACATGACATCCGTGAAGGAGGAGGCCATGAGCTGGGTGGTGTAGTCGGACACAGGGAGGGATTCGTTCATCAGCTTTTGATAGAGCTGGGGCGGTATGAGGATGGCGGTGGTGTCCTTCTCCGCCTGGAGATACACCTCAAACTGGATGTTGCGCAGGATGCAGGAGGCGGAGAAGAGACACAGGTCCCGCTCCAACAGGTGGAAGAGGGTGATCTCCCGGCCGGAGTCCGCCAGCAGATAGGAGCGCACCTGGCCGCTCTCAATGAGAAGCAGGCCGGCGCAGTCGGCGCTTCCCCGGTGGATGAGTTCCCCCCGGCGGTAGGTGTGGTAGGTGGATGCCGCCAAAAGCTCCTCCTGCTGAGGGGGTGTGAGTTTTTTCCAAAATGGCAGCGCGTCCTGGAAAAACGCCTGCTGTGCAGTTGTCAGGGACAAAGGATGCCCTCCCTCGTTCAGCTGCCCATCCAAGTGGGACAAGGCTGCGGAAATCTGTTGGCACACCGGAAGACGGTGGTTCTACTCCTATTATAAACGCCTTGTCAAAGGGTCACAACTCCAAAGTTTGAAAGGAGCGCTAGAAGCACAACAGGAGGTGCATCATAAAAAATCCGCCACGGATTTCCGTGGCGGACGTAGGGTGAAGGCCAAAAATTTATGGGTCAAATGGGCTCAATCGGTGGCCAGAGGCCGGTTCCACTGGAGCAGGCCGCCCATATCGGTAACATGGGTGTAGCCCTGCTTGGTCAAAAAGGCACAGGCGCGCCGGCTGCGAGCACCGCTCTGGCAGTAGACATAGAGTGGGGTATCCCGATCCGGGACCTCCTGAAGAAGGGCGGGCAGCTGGTTCAGGGGCACATTGACGCTGCCGGGCAGGTGGCCCGCCTGATACTCCTGGGGGGAGCGCACGTCCACCAGCCGGTGGTTGGAAACGGCAGATAGGGTGTCAAAGATCTCCTCAATAGAGGGAGCGGGGGCGGAGGAAAACAGGCCCATGTTACTTCACCTCCAACAGCTGGAGCACCTGCTCCTTGGGACGCAGCCCCACGGCGGAGCGCACCACCCGGTGATCCTGTACCACCATGAGGGTGGGCACGGACATAATGCCAAACTGGGAGGCCAGCTCCGGCTGTTCATCGATGTTGATCTTGCCCACCAGTGCCTTGCCCTGGACGGCCTGCTCCACCTGGTCGATGATGGGGCCCATCATACGGCAGGGGTTGCACCAGGGGGCCCAAAAATCAAACAGAATGGGCAGGGGCTGGTTGAGAAGCTGATCAAAATTTTCTTTGGTGACGGTCAAAACAGACATATTTCCTTTCTCCTTTCACAGGGCCGGAGCGTCCCGGCCAAAGCCTGCCCGATCTGGGGCAGGGGTTCTGTTTGTCTTACTGGTCTTAGTATACCCAAATCCTCCACATTTGTCTGTAACTTTGTCACAGTGACAAAAGGGGCGTTGCCAGCGATCTCAATCTGTATTATACTCAAGAAAAGCACCCCTTTGCAAGGGAGGAGGAATCACCGTGCTTCTGCGCTCCAACGCACACACCCACACCACCTTTTGTGACGGAAAAAATACCCCGGAGGAGATGGTGCAGGGGGCCCTGGCCAAGGGATTTGTGGCCCTGGGTTTCACCATGCACTCCGACTCCCCCTTTGACCCCCACTATTCCATCACCCCTCAGACAGTGCAGGCCTATCTTCAGGAGATTCGCCGCCTCAAGGAGGTCTACCGGGACCAAATTGCCATCTATCTGGGGGTGGAAAAGGACTTCTACTCCCACATTGACCGGCAGGAGTACGACTATATCATCGGCTCCAACCACTACATGCTGGACCCCGAGACCGGCATCTATCATATCATTGACTGGATGCCGCCGGAGTTTGAGGCCTGCCTGCAGCAGACCTTCCATGGGGACGTAATGGCCCTGGTCCAGGCCTACTATGACAACATTGTACAGCTGGTCCGCCAGGAGAGGCCGGAGGTCATTGGCCACCTGGATCTGCTGCGCCGCTGCAACGCCCGGGGCCATTTTTTTGACGAGGAGGATCCGGCCTACCGGCGCATCGCGCTGGATGCGGTTGACCGCATTGCCGCCGTGGGAGGCATCTTTGAGGTGAACACCGGCGGGGTCTACGGCGGATATCTGGACACCCCCTATCCCAGCGCCTTTCTGCTGCGGCACATTCTGGAGGTGGGGGCAAAGGTGACGGTCACCTCTGACAGCCACTGTGTGGACTCGCTGGACTTCTATTTCCCCCAGGCGGTTCAGCTGCTGCGGAAGATCGGCTTTTCCAGTGTGGAGATGCTGGGTCAACACGGGTTTGAGACGGTGCCGCTGACCGAGTGAGAGGGAGCCCATCCCCTTGGACGTCCTTTGATGGATGCTGAAAAACAATCGGGGCCGGTTTGGCCCTATCCGAAAATTGGCCCATGGTACCGCAAGTGTGAGGAGAATCTATGAGACAGATCAAAACCCTTTGGAAACAAAAGAAAGTGACTTTTTCCTGCGAGGTCTTTCCCCCCAAGCGGGAGGCGGACTTTGAACCGGTGACCCGAGCGGCCTTGAAGATCGCCGCGCTGAAGCCGGACTTTATGAGCGTCACCTATGGGGCGGGGGGCGGCACCTCCCGGCACACCCTGCAGGTGGCAAGTATGATCCAGGACCAGTGCGGCGTGCCTGCCCTGGCCCACCTGACCTGCGTCTCCTCCAAGCGGGAACAGGTGGAGGAGATGCTCCAGGAGATGAAGGAGCGGGGAATCCAAAATGTGCTGGCCCTGCGGGGGGACATCCCCCAGGGGATGGAGCTGAATGAGGACCGGGATTACCACTATGCCAGCGAGCTGATCCAGGATATCCACCGGGCGGGGGACTTCTGTGTAGGGGCCGCCTGTTACCCGGACGGCCATGTGGAGGCCTCCTCCCGCCAGGAGGATTTGGAACACCTGCGGGAAAAGGTGGCCTGCGGCTGCGACTTTTTGACCACCCAAATGTTCTTTGACAACGGGGTGTTCTACAACTTCCTCTACCATGTGCTGGCCAAGGGCATCCAGGTGCCGGTGCTGGCCGGTGTGATGCCGGTGACCAACGGCAAACAGATTGCGCGGATCTGCAGAATGTCGGGCACGGTGCTCCCCACCCGGTTCCGCACCATTGTGGAGCGGTATGGGGACAGCCCCAGGGCCATGCGCCAGGCGGGAATTGCCTATGCCACCGAGCAGATCATCGACCTGATGGCCAACGGTGTGCGGGGGATACACCTGTACACCATGAACAAGCCGGAGGTGGCGGCCGAAATTATGGACAATCTTTCGGCCTTGTTGGAGGCGTAACCGGTGGTTAAAACAATCAAGGAGGCCCTGCGGTACCTGGGGTACCGGGGTCAGGAGCCAGATTTGGCCACGCTGCACCTGGTGGAAACCTGTATGGAGGAACTGGAAGGCCAGGTCCAACGCCGTAGCCTGTGGGAGCGGTACCCTCTCACTGTCGGGGGGAGTCAGGTGCAGCTGGGGCCCCTGCGCATCCAGAGCGGCCAGCTGGCCCGGCATTTGGAGGAGTGCAGCCAGGCGCTGCTCTTTGCCGCCACTCTGGGTGTGGGAGCGGACCGGTTGGTGCAAAAATATGAAAAGCTGGATCTGACCCGGGCGGTGGTGCTCCAGGCCTGCGGGGCCAGCCTCATTGAGGCCTACTGCGACCGCCGTCAGGGGGAGCTGGCCCGACTTTTTGAGGGGGAGGGCCTCCTTCTGCGGCCGCGGTTCAGCCCTGGATACGGGGATTTTTCTCTGGAATACCAGCGGGATCTGTTGAGCCTGCTCCAATGTCCCCAGCGCATGGGCCTGACCTGTACCGAGGCCTTGATGCTGCTGCCCACCAAATCTGTGACAGCTGTCATTGGTCTGGCCCGGGAGTCCGCCCGTGGGAACTGCCGGAGCCGGTGCAGCCAGTGTCAGGCGGAGAACTGCCCATTTCGAGAGGAGGAGAGATCATGATCCCTTGGAAGGACTGGGGAAAACGGCTATATTTTTTTGATGGCGCCATGGGCACAATGCTCCAGCAGGCGGGGTTAGGTCCTGGGGAGAAGCCGGAGTTGTGGAACTTGACCCATCCCCAGGTGGTTCAGTCGATTCACGGGGCCTACCTGGATGCGGGGGTGGACCTCCTCAAGAGCAACACCTTTGGCGCAAACCGCCTCAAGCTCCAGGAGCAGACGGTGCCGGTGATCGAGGCGGGGGTCCGCCTGGCCCGCCAGGCCCTGGCCCAGGCGGGGCGAGAGGGCTATGTGGCCATGGACATCGGCCCCACTGGAAAGCTCCTGCAACCCCTGGGGGATCTGTCCTTTGCGGGGGCCTATGACCTGTTTGCCGAGATGGCAAGGGCCGGCGAGATGGCCGGCGCGGACTTTGTTCTACTGGAAACCATGAGCGACCTCTATGAGCTCAAGGCGGCGGTGCTGGCTGTCAAGGAGAGCACCCGCCTGCCCATTGTGGCCACCCTCATCTTTGATGGGAAGGGGAAACTCCTCACCGGGGGGGATATTTCGGCGGCGGTGGCCCTGCTGGAGGGCCTGGGGGTGGACGCCCTGGGCCTGAACTGCGGGTTGGGACCGGTGCAGATGCTGCCTCTGGCCCGGGAGATGGGGAAGATCTCCTCCCTCCCCCTGGTGCTGAACCCCAATGCGGGCCTGCCCCGCAGCCAGGGAGACGCCACAGTCTTTGACGTGGGGCCTCAAGAATTTGCCCGGACCATGGTGGAGCTGGCCCGGGAGGGCGCCTGGGCGGTGGGTGGCTGCTGCGGCACCACACCGGAGCACCTGGGACGGGCCATCAAACTTTGCAGGGAGATCATCCCCCGGCCGGTGGCGGACAAGGGCCGCACGGTGGTCTCCTCCTATGGCAGGGCGGTGGTGCTGGGAAAGGACCCGGTGCTGGTGGGGGAGCGGATCAACCCCACGGGCAAGCCCAAACTCAAACAGGCCCTGCGGGAGGGGAACATGGAGTACCTCCTGCAGGAGGCGGTGGCCCAGCAGCAGTGCGGGGCCCACATTCTGGACGTGAATGTGGGTCTGCCGGAGATCCACGAGGCGGCCGTCATGGGGCGGGCCGTTCAGGAGATCCAGAGCGTCACAGACCTGCCGCTGCAGATTGATACCGCCGACCCGGTGGCCATGGAGCGGGGGATGCGGGTTTACAACGGCAAGCCCCTGATCAACTCTGTCAACGGCAAGCGGGAGAGCATGGAGCAGGTCTTTCCCCTGATGAAAAAATATGGCGCTGTGGCGGTGGTGCTGACTTTGGATGAGAAGGGGATCCCAGACACCTCCCAGGGCCGCTTTGAGATTGCCCAGCGGGTGGTGCAGGAGGCCGCTCGATGGGGCATCCCCAAGAAGGAACTGGTGGTGGACTGCCTGGCCATGACCATCAGCTCCAAACAGGATTCGGCTCAGGTGGCCCTGCAGGCCATGAAGTTGGTCAAGGAGCACCTGGGGGTCTGCACCACCTTTGGCGTGTCCAACATCTCCTTTGGCCTGCCTCAGCGGGGGCAGATCAATGCGGCTTTTCTGTTGCTGGCACTGCAGGCAGGCCTGGATGCGGCCATTGTGAACCCTGGTGCCCAAAACATGCGCCAGGCCTACGACGCCTACCGGGCCCTGGCCTGTTTGGATGAAAATTGCATGGACTACATCACCCGCTATGGGAACCAGGAGAAGCCGCAGAGGCCGGCGCAGAAAGACCGGGGGATGGATCTGGCCCAGGCAGTGCTCCACGGCCTCAAGGAACAGGCGGTCCAGGCAGCAAAGCTGGCCCTGCAGGAAGAGGAGCCCCTGGAGATTGTACAGAAACAGCTGGTGCCCGCCCTGGATCAGGTGGGCCAGGATTTTGAGCGGGGAACCCTCTTTTTGCCTCAGCTGCTCATGAGCGCCGAGGCGGCAAAGGGCGCCTTTGGCGTGGTACAGGAGCGGCTTGCCCAGAAGGGCGGGGACCAACCTGGCAGGGGGAAGGTCCTGGTGGCCACCGTCCAGGGGGACATCCACGACATCGGCAAAAACATTGCCAAAGTCCTGTTGGAGAACTATGGCTACCAGGTGGTGGATCTGGGGAAGGACGTGCCCCCGGAACAGATTGTACAGCGTGTTACCACGGAAAAGATCCCTCTGGTGGGGCTGAGCGCCCTTATGACCACCACGGTGCCCAGTATGGCGCGGACCATTGCCCTGCTGCGGGAGCGGGCCCCCTGGTGCAAGGTCATGGTGGGAGGAGCGGTGCTTACCCAGGACTATGCCGCCCAGATTGGAGCGGATGCCTATGTCAAGGACGCCATGGCCTCAGTGCGGTATGCCGGCCAGGTGTTTTCCTAGAAGGTGGAAAACGGGAAACGGCCTGTGACCGGGGTTGAAAGAAAAGTGGGAACACTGCTATAATAGACGTGGAATAAAATCTCTAAATTGGAGATACACACCCACTTGCGGAAGAAGGAGTGAAACAATATGCGAGTGATTGACCTGACCCACTTGATCTCTCCGGATATGCCGGTATACCCTGGTACAGAGGGCCCCAAATTTTCCCCTGCCAACACCTATGAGCGGGACGGTTTTCAGGAGACGCTCCTGTCCATGTACAGTCACACGGGCACCCATATGGATCCGCCGGCTCACCTCTTTGCAGGAAGAACGACCTTGGATCAGATGCCCGCGGCCCGGTTTGTGGGCACTGCCTGTGTGGTGGACTGTACCGGATGTAGAGTGGGGGAGCGGATCACCATGGACCTGGTCCAACGGCAGCCCCATGCCCAGGAGGCGGAATTCTTGCTCTTTCATACCGGATGGGACCGGTATTGGGGGCAGGAGCAGTACTTTGGTGCGTATCCCTATCTGGATGAGGCAGTGGTGGATTTTGTGCTGCAGAAGCACAAAAAGGGAGTGGGTCTGGACACCATTGGCCTGGATCCTGTTGCAGACGTCAACCTGACCCTGCACAAACGGCTGCTGCGGGATCAGGATGTGGTCATCATTGAAAATTTGACCAACTTGGGACAGTTGGGGGAGAGGCTGTTCATCTTTTGCGCCCTGCCGCTGAAGTACTGTGGTGCGGATGGCGCTCCGGTACGGGCGGTGGGCCTGCTGGAAAACGGATCCCAAGGCCACCGATGAGAGGCCCTTATGCAAGAAAACAATAAAAAATCTGCATATTTCTTTCAAAATATGCAGGTTCCTTCTTTTTTCTCAGGAGAATGTGCTATAACAACCTCCATGCCTTCGGCCTGGAGAACGTTGAAACATTTTTTTGCCCTAGTGGGCAAAGAACGTTTTAACTTTTCAATGAATCGCCCCTTCGGGGCTTTTTTATGTTATAATAACCTCACGGCGTTGACCGATTCAAAAGCAGAGCTTTTTCATCGGACGCCTGAGAGAACATTGTAACGTCAGAGGAACCGGCTCTGCGAGCCGTTGTTGATGTTATAATAAACTGCATGTATTGCGATTGGGAGGCCCCGAACGGATCAAAAAAGTGGATTTTCCTTTGCGGGCAGATTAGGGGGAGAACAATGGATCAACTGCAGCAGGCCCGGGAGGTCATCGACCGGGTGGATGGAGAGATGGCCAAACTTTTTGAGGAGCGCATGTCCGCCGTGGAGCAGGTGGTGGCCTACAAGCGGGCCCATCAGCTGCCGGTGCTGGACAGCGGCCGGGAGCAGCAGGTCATCGCCAAGAATGTGGCTAGGCTATCCAAACGGGAGTATGTGCCCTACTACCGGGAACTGCTGAAGTATGAGATGCAGCTCTCCCGGGAATATCAGAAGGAGCTGCTGCGCCTGCAGGGGCCGGTGGGATATCCCGGTACCCTGGGGGCCTTCTCCCACATCGCCTGCAGCCGGATCTTCCGGGGGCGGGAGAGCCGGGCCTATGTGACTTTTGAGGAGGTCTTCCAGGCCCTGGATAGGGGCGAGGTCGCCTATGGGGTAATTCCCTTTGAAAACTCCTTCACCGGTGAGGTGGGGGAGGTGCTGGACCTGCTCCTCAACCATGATTGTCACATTCAAGGGCTGTATGACTTAAAGGTGGAACAGACCCTCTTGGGTGTCCCCGGCGCCACGCTGCAGGACATCCGTCAGGTCTATTCCCACCACCAGGCCATCAGCCAGTGCCAGGACTTTTTGCGGGCCCACAACCTGCAGGCGGTCTCCTACCCCAACACGGCGTTGGCGGCAAAGTTTGTCAGTGAGCAGGGGAACTCTACGTTGGCAGCCATTGCCTCCCCGGAGACGGCGGAGATCTACCATCTGCAGGTGCTGGCTCCCCACATTAACACCAGCGCAGAGAACACCACCCGGTTTATTGTCATCGGCAGGGAGATGCCGTGTCAGGGGGACCGCTTCAACCTCCTGTTTACGGTCAACCATCGGGCTGGTCAGCTGGCGAAGGTCATGCAGATCATCGGAGAGATGGGCTTTAATATGGAGAGCATCCGATCCCGCTCCCTGCGGGATGTGCCCTGGCAATACTATTTTTATGTGGAGATTGTGGGGGATCTGCGGGAGGAGCGCAGCCAAAAACTGCTGGAGGCGTTGCGCCAAACTTGCAGCATGGTCAAAGTGCTGGGTACCTATACCCTTGGGTAAGATTCAATAGAGATTGAGAGAGGAAAGAAGGAATTTACCATGGAGTTCATCAAAAAACGGGCAAACCACGCGCCGATTGAGGATAACGTCTTCTGCGTGGTTAAATTGGCTCAGGAGGCCATCCAAAAGTATGGCAAGGACCAGGTGGTGGACGCCACCATCGGTTCCCTGTATGACGAGGACGGGAAATTGGCGGCCTTTGATACGGTGTTCCAAATTTTTGACGCTATCCCCAAAGAGACAAAGGCCCGCTATGCAGGCTCTTTTACAGGTAACGAGTCCTTTTTGAAGCAGGTCTATGAGTGGGTGCGCCAGAACTCCAGTTTAAACTTGCCCCACAGTGCCATCGCCACCCCTGGCGGCAGCGGCGCCGTGAGCATGGTTATGGACAACTGCCTGGACGAGGGCCAGGCGGTGGTGGTACCGGAGATCAGCTGGGAGTCCTATGAGCTCATGGCCCGGGAGGATCTGCTGGAATACCGCACCTACCAGGTCTTTGAGGGGGACCATTTCAACCTGGCCTCCTTCAAACAGGTCTGCCGCCAGGTGATGCAGGAGCAGAAAAAGCTGCTGGTTATCATCAACGACCCCTGCCACAACCCAACCGGCTACTCCATGACCGATGCGGAGTGGAGCGAGGTCATTGCCTTCCTCAATGACTGTGCAAAAGAGGGCCCGGTGATTCTTTTGAACGACGTGGCCTACATGGACTATGCCTTTGACCTGGAGCAGTCCCGCAAATATCTGAACCACTTTAACGATATTTCCGACAACCTTTTGGTGGTGGTGGCCTTCAGCTGCTCCAAGACCATGACGGCATACGGCATGCGCTGCGGCGCGGCTCTGGTGCTCAGCAGTAGTCAGAAGAATGTAGACGATGTGACCATGCTCTTTGAAAAGACGGCACGCTCCACCTGGTCCAACGTCAACAACGCCGCCATGGAGACCTTTACCACTCTGACAACGGAGAAAAAGGAACAGTTCCTCCAGGAGAAGGCCAAGTACATCCGGCTGCTCCAAGAGCGCAGCCAGGTTTTTTTGCAGGAGGCCCAAGCCTGCGGCCTGCCCATCTATCCTTTTAAAGAGGGATTTTTCCTGACGGTCAAAGTGCCCCAGGCCTATGTGGCACCCTACCATGAGGCGCTGATGAAAGAGAACATCTTTGCAGTGCAGGTACCCCATGGGATCCGGGTGGCCATCTGCAGCCTGAGCGTGGACAAGTGCAAGGGCCTTGCCCGGCGGATGAAGGATGTCTACGACCGGTGCGTCAAATAGCAATCCTAACAGGAAGGCATGTCTCCACGAGGAGATGTGCCTTTTTCCGCAATATGCAGCGGAGGGTTTTACAACGGGATGGGGACAGAACCTGCTGGAAAAAAGTGTGGACAATCGTAAGAAAAAGTTTATAATGATAACTAACTACTTTTGGATGGCACTTGCAGAAGGGCCAGGGGAGGGATTCCTGTGAAACTGACGGTAAACGTACCGGGGGCGCCCTATGATATTCAGTTGGGACGCGGCCTACTGGATCGGGTGGGGGAGTTTGTGTCCCTGGACCGCAAGGTGCTGCTGGTCACAGATGAGGGGGTGCCCCTCTCCTATACCGATCGGATTTTGGCCCAGTGTCCCCAGGGGCACCGGGTAGTGGTCCAGCAGGGGGAGGGCGCCAAAAGTTTTTCCGTCTATGAATCCCTGTGCAAAAAGCTGCTGGAAGAAAATTTTTCTCGCAAGGACTGTGTCATCGCCGTGGGCGGCGGGGTCATGGGGGATCTGGCTGGGTTTGTGGCAGCCACCTATATGCGGGGAATTGATTTTGTCAACATCCCCACCACCACCCTGGCCCAGATTGACAGCAGCATCGGAGGCAAGGTGGCTGTCAATTTGGAGGGAGTCAAGAACATTGTGGGGGCCTTCTATCAGCCAAAGGCCGTTCTTATTGACTTTGACACCCTAGACACGCTGCCATCCCGCCACTATAACAACGGCTTGATGGAGGCGGTGAAGGCGGGGCTCATCTACGATGAAACCCTGTTTCAACTCTTTGAACGGCAGGATCCCCGGGAACAGATTGAGGAGATCGTGTACCGCTCCCTCCTGGTGAAAAAGGCTGTGGTGGAGCAGGATGAGAAGGAACAGGGCCTGCGAAAAATCTTAAATTTTGGCCACACCATTGGCCACGGGGTGGAGAGCCTCTATGGCCTTTCTGGATTACTCCATGGGGAGTGCGTGGCCATCGGTATGTTTCCCATGTTGGAGGGGGAGGACCTGCGGTGGCGTCTGAAAAGGGTCTGCGACAAGCTCCAGATACCCACCCAGGCCCAGGTGGACCCCCACCGCCTGTTGGAAGTGATGCAGAAGGACAAGAAGGCCACGGGAGACTCCATCACCGTGGTAAAGGTTAGGGAGGCTGGCAGGGCCCGGCTGGAGCAGTTGACCATGGCCCAATTGGAGGATCTGGTGAGGAGGGAACTGGCATGAAAAATATCTTTGGCTCCGCTCTGCAGATCTGCCTGTTTGGGGAGTCCCATGGAGCGGCCATCGGCGTGGTGATGGACGGCCTGGCACCGGGAATCCCTCTGGATTTGGAGGGGATTCGCCGGCAGCTGGATCGGCGCAGGGCCAAGGGGAACATCTCCACCGCCCGGCGGGAGACAGATGCTTTTCAAATTGTCAGCGGTTTCTTTGAGGGATATACCACAGGAACGCCTCTGTGCCTGCTGATCCCAAACCAGGATCAGCACAGCAAGGACTATGAAAAGACCCGGTACCTGCCCCGCCCCTCCCATGCGGACTATACCGCCCAGGCCAAGTATCTGGGCTACCAGGACTATCGGGGGGGAGGCCATTTTTCCGGCCGAATCACCGCCCCGCTGGTTGCGGCGGGGGCTATCTGCCAGCAGATCCTCAGAGAAAAGGGCATCCGCCTTGGCACCCACATTGCTCGCTGTGGCGGCGTTGACGATGAGCCGCTGCCCCAGGAGGAGCAGGCTCTTCAGAAGGCCCTGGAAAAACTGGATCAGGAGGAGTTCCCGGCCCTGTCCTTGGATCGCTGGGCAAAAATGGTCCGGGCTATCCAGCGGGCCCATGAAAAGGGGGACTCTGTGGGGGGCATTTTGGAGACCGCTGTGGTGGGCATGCCTGCCGGCGTGGGGGAGCCCTTCTTTGACTCGGTGGAGAGCACCCTCTCCCACCTGCTCTTCAGCGTCCCGGCGGTGAAAGGGGTGGAGTTCGGCCTGGGCTTTGGCTTTGCCGATCAGTTGGGCAGCCAGGCAAATGACCCCTTCCGATATGAGAATGGCCGGGCAATCACCGCCACCAACCACAACGGCGGAATCAATGGCGGCATCACCAACGGCATGCCCTTGGTGGTGCGCACCGTGGTCAAACCCACCCCCTCCATCTATTTGGAGCAGGAGACGGTGGACCTGAGAGAACAGAAGAACACAACGCTGCAGATCCAGGGCCGGCACGACCCGGCCATTCTCCACCGGGCCAGGGCGGTGGTGGATGCGGTGGCGGCCATCGGATTGGTGGATCTGTTTGCACAGCGGTACGGAACCCTTTGGATGAGGAAGAACCCATGAAGATTGGATTAATTGGTGAAAAATTGGGCCACAGCTTCTCCAAGCTTATTCACGAGAGGCTGGCGGACAACCCCTATGACCTGATCCCCCTGGCGCGGGATGCGGTGGACAGATTTTTAAAAGAACGGAATTTTGACGGCCTGAATGTGACCATCCCTTACAAACAAACGGTGATCCCCTACTGTGACGAGGTGGATCCCACGGCCCTGGAGATCAGGGCGGTGAACACCCTGGTAAACCAGGATGGCAAGCTCAAGGGCTACAACACCGATCTGGGGGGATTCTTGTACCTGGTCCAAAGCAGCGGCATCCCTTTTGCGGGGAAAAAGGTGCTGATTTTGGGCAGCGGCGGCACCAGCCGCACGGTGATGGCGGCGGCAAAGCGCCTGGGCGCCAGGGAATGTTATGTGGTGGGCCGGCAGCGCCGGGAGGGGGTCATCTCCTATGAGGACTGCTATGCCCTGCACCGGGATGCCCAGGTGGTGGTGAACACCTCGCCGGTGGGAATGTACCCCAACAATGGCCAGTGCCTTTTTAAATTGGACCAGTTTCCAGACTGTGCGGGGGTGGTGGATGTGATCTACAATCCCCTCTATACAGAGCTGCTGCTGCAGGCCCAAGAGAGGGGCATCCCCTGTGCCAATGGGCTGCAGATGTTGGTGGCCCAGGCCAAGTATGCCCAGGATCTGTTCCAGGGCCGGGAACTGCCCCAGGAGGAGATCCGGCGGATCTATGGGGAACTGCTGCGTCAGCAGAGCAACCTGGTGATCATCGGCATGCCCAGCGCCGGCAAGACCACCATCGGCCGGATGGCGGCCGATGCATTGGGCAAGGAGTTTTTGGATCTGGATGATTTGATCATAGAAAAGGCGGGTATGAGCATCCCGGAGATCTTCTCCCGGTTTGGGGAGGCGCGATTTAGGGAGCTGGAGAAAGAGGCGGCCGCAGAGGCCTCCAAGAGAACCGGATGGGTCATTGCCACCGGCGGAGGCTGCGTCAAGAATGCGGAAAACATGCGCCATCTCCGGCAAAACGGCGTGATTGTTTTTCTGGACCGGAAGCTGGAATCCCTGGTCACCGGTTCGGACCGCCCCCTTTCCTCCAGCGTGCAGGCATTGGCACAGATGTATCAGGAGCGGCTGCCGCTGTATCAACAGTACAGCGACATCCGTGTGGAAAACAACGGGACGCCCCAACAGGCCGTCCGGCAGATAGAGGAGAAGTATTGTGAAGTTCTTGGTGCTTAACGGACCAAATCTCAATATGTTGGGAATTCGGGAACCGGAGATCTACGGAGCAATGACCTATTCCAAATTGGAGGAGTATATCCGCGGCGTGGCCCGGCAGGAGGAGATCCAGGTGGAGATCCTCCAGAGCAACCACGAGGGGGTGCTGGTGGATGCCATCCAGGGCGCCTACCAGCAGGTGGACGGCATCATTATGAACCCGGCCGCCTACACCCACACCAGCGTGGCGCTGCTGGATGCCCTCAAGGCGGTGCAGATCCCCTGTGTGGAGGTGCATCTTTCCAACATCTATGAGCGGGAGGAATTTCGCCACATCTCTTACCCTGGCATGGCCTGCATTGCCACCGTCTACGGCATGGGCCATGAGGGATATGCCAAGGCCATGCGCATCCTCAAGGAGTATCTCCTTGGGGAGGGCAAGTAGCGGGCGCGGGAAGACCTGCCGCGGGGCGGTTCCCTGGAACGCCGCGGAGAATGGAAGGATGATGTTACCATGATTATTACCATCAAAAAAGATACCCCCCAACAGGAGATTGATAAAATTGTCAGGGATTTTGAGGGCAGAGGCTGCTCCGTCACCCTGATTCAGGGCGCCAACTACAACGTCTTTGGCATTGTGGGGGACACCGCTTCCATCGATGAGAAGCTGGTGGCCGCCAACAAGTATGTGGACAATGTCCAGCGGGTGGCAGCACCCTACAAGAAAGCAAACCGGCTGTTCCACCCGGAGGATACGGTGGTGGATGTGGGCGGCGTCAAGATCGGCGGCGGGGAGAAAGTCGCCGTCATTGGCGGTCCCTGTTCGGTGGAGACTCAGGAGCAGATCTTGGAGATTGCCCGGGGGATCAAGGATGCTGGGGGAACCCTGCTGCGGGGCGGGGCCTACAAGCCCAGGACCTCCCCCTATGCCTTTCAGGGCCTGGGGAGCGAGGGAATCCGATATCTGGTGCGGGCCCGCCAAGAGACAGGGCTGCCCATTGTCTCTGAGATCATGAGCATCGACAAGGTGGAAGAATTTGAGGAATATGTGGACCTGATCCAGGTGGGGGCCCGCAATATGCAGAACTTTGACCTGCTCAAGGTGCTGGGCAAGGTGAAAAAACCGGTGCTCCTGAAACGGGGGCTGTCCAACACCATGGAGGAGTGGCTCATGGCGGCGGAGTACATCATGTCCGGGGGAAATGAAAATGTCATCCTCTGCGAGCGGGGCATCCGCACCTTTGAAAAGTACACCCGCAACACGTTGGATTTGAGTGTGATCCCCCTGATGAAGAACAAGAGCCACCTGCCCATTGTCATCGACCCCTCCCATGCAACGGGGGATTGGCGGCTGGTGGAATCCATGTCTCTGGCAGCCATTGCCGCCGGTGCAGATGGCCTGATGATCGAAGTCCACAACGACCCGGAGCACGCCTGGAGCGACGGGGCCGAGTCCCTGAAGATCGACCGGTTCCGCCAGGTCATTGAGAAAGGCCGCAGGATTGCCCAGGTCATTGGGAGGGATCTGTGATGCGAGCCACGGTGTTCCCCTCCCCGGTGGAGGGGACCGTGCAGGCGCCGCCCTCCAAAAGCCTGGCCCACAGGGCCATTGTCTGCGCTTCCCTGGCACGGGGGCGCAGCGTGGTGCGCAACCTGGCCTATTCCCAGGATGTGTTGGCCACCATCCAGGGAATGCGGGATCTGGGGGCCAAAATAGAGATCCACGACACCTGGGCAGAGATTGAGGGAGTGTCAGATCTGGCCCGCTTCCCTGGAGGAACGGTGGACTGCAACGAGTCTGGCTCCACGCTGCGGTTTTTGATTCCGCTGTTTGCCCAGTGCGGGAGCCCGGTGACCTTCACTGGGCGCAACCGGCTCCTTCAGCGGCCTCAGAAGGTCTATGAGGAGCTGTTCCATCAGCGGGACCTCCCATACTGCCACCGGGAGGAGGGCATCACCATCCAGGGCCCGCTGCAGGCGGGGGAATTTGTCCTGGAGGGGAACATCAGCTCCCAGTTCATTTCGGGCCTGCTGTTTTTGCTCCCACTGCTCAAGGGGGATTCGGTCATCAGAATCCGTCCGCCCTATGAGTCCCGCTCCTATGTGGACCTGACCCTGCAGGCCCTGGAGGCCTTTGGGGTGCAGGCCTGGTATGAGGACGCCTATGCCCTGAAGGTCCCGGGAAACCAGCAGTACCAGGGGTGCGAATATACTGTGGAGGGGGACTACTCCCAGGCGGCCTTCTTTGCCGTGGCGGGGGCCCTCTTTGGGGATGTGACCTGTCTGGGTCTGACAAAGGGGACCCGCCAAGGGGACGGGGCGATCCTTCCGATTTTGAAGCGGTTTGGTGCAGCCGTTGAGCCGGTGCAAGGAGGATACCGGGTCCGTCGATCTCCCCTTATAGGAGGGGAGATCGACCTGGCGGACTGCCCGGATCTGGGCCCCATTTTGACGGTGCTGGGGGCCTTTGCACAGGGGGAGACCCACATCGGCCATGCGGGCCGGCTGCGGTTCAAGGAGTCGGACCGGGCCCAGGCCATGGAGCAGGAGCTTGGGTCACTTGGAGTCTGCATCCGGGGGACCCAGGAGGACCTGTTCCTCCGGGGACAGCCCGTCTATGAGGGGGGCGTCACCTTGGACGGACACCGGGACCATCGGATTGTCATGAGTCTGGCAGTGGCAGCTCTGGGATGCCAAAGGCCGGTGACCATTCTGGGGGCCCAGGCCATTGAGAAATCCTACCCGGCGTTTTTCACAGATTTTGCGCGCATTGGTGGAAAGGTGGTGCTTGCAGATGATTGACAAGGAGAAAAAGTTTTTGATCGTGGGCCTGGGGCTCATTGGCGGGAGCTATGCCATGGGTCTGAAGGAGGCCGGCTACACCGTCTACGCCATTGATGTGGATCCGGACAGCATCGCCTTTGCCAAAGAACAGGGCTATATTGACGCGGGCAAGAGTGAGGTGGATCCAGCTCTGTTGGGACGGGCGGATGTGGTGATTCTGGGCCTGTACCCCAAGACCATGATTCAGTGGCTCAAGGATTACCAGCAGCATCTCAAGCCTGGGGCCTTTCTCACCGATGTCAGCGGCGTCAAGTGTGGTGTCATCGACCAGATCCAGGGACTGCTGCGGAAAGATGTGCGGTTTATTGGTTCTCACCCCATGGCGGGGCGAGAGGTCAGCGGCGTCTTCCACAGTGACAACCGGATCTTCCAGGATGCCAACTTTATCATCACCCCAACCCAGAAGAACACCCAGCAGGACATCGATTTTGTGTGGGACATTGCAGAAGTTTTGGGCTTCCTCCACATCAGCATCCTCTCCCCACGGGAGCATGATGAGATGATCGGGTTTGTCTCTCAGCTGACCCATGCCATTGCAGTGAGCCTGATGAACTGCAACGACAACACCCACCTGAAGGAGTACACGGGGGACTCCTTCAGGGATCTGACCCGCATCGCCAAGATCAACGAAAACCTCTGGAGCGAGCTGTTTCTGCTGAACCGGGAGACCTTGATCCAGGAGATTGACGGATTTGCGGCGGAACTGCAGAACCTGCGGGAGAAGCTGGTCCAGGGGGATGAGAAGGGGCTCAAGAAACTCTTCATCCAGTCCACCCAGCGGCGCAAACAATTTGACCGGACCTATTGAGACCGGACGATAGAAGAGATCCAAGGCCCAAACGGCGCTGCTCATGGAGCGGCGCCGCTTTTTTGTTGGCTTGCGATGAGGGCAGGTGGTCAATGGCCACTCTGACACGGTCTGTATGAGAACCGGAAAATATGGGATGCGCTGGGAGAAAATCTTAACTTTCTCTGACAAATTGAGGGAAATGACGGCCAAATTGTGTCGAGGAAAAGAACTTATGTTATAATAACCTCACGGCGTTAGCCACTCCGAAAACAGAGTTTTCGTCGCGGACGCCTGAGAGAACATTGTAACGTCAGAGGGATCGGCCTTGCGGGCCTTCGTCCATGTTATAATAACCTCACGGCGTTGACCGATTCAAAAGCAAAGCTTTTTCATCGGACGCCTGAGAGAACATTGTAACGTTTAGAGGAATCGGTCCTGCGGACCTATTATTTGTTATAATAACCTCACGGCGTTGACCACTCCGAAAACAAAGTTTTCGGAGTGGACGCCTGAGAGAACGTTGCAGCGATTTGAAAAATTCTTATGATGCTGCTTCCCCTTGCTTTCCAATTGAAAGTTTCGGGGGATTCCAAAGGGAGAACACCCTTTGGCCGTGGTGGGAAAGGGGTCCAGGGGGAAACCCGTGACCCAAAGGGACCACGGTCGGCAGGTTTCCCCTGGCACGCTTTTTGTCCAGCCTTTTTGTCGTGTAACAAAAGGGCTGGCCCGGTTCCCGGAGGAACAAGCCTGCTGACTCCACTGGAGACGGTGAGTGTTATCATACCTCGCGGCGTTGGACGCGGTTATATCCTTTTGAATTGAGAGAACAGATTGGACCGGCGGAGCGGTGTCCCGCCGAAAGTTGAAATGTTTGTAATAGATGGATCATGGGTGAAGAAAACTTTTGAGAGGAGGAGATCCTGTGGCATTGACCATTTTGGTGGTGGATGATGAAAAGGAGATTGCGGATCTGGTGGGCCTATACCTGTCTGGTGAGGGGTATCAGGTGATCAAATGTTATGACCCCCAGAGCGCCTTGGAATATTTGGAACAACATACCCCGGATCTGGCGCTGCTGGATGTGATGCTCCCGGGGATGAGCGGCTTTACCCTGTGCAGCAAGATCCGGGAGCGGTTCCGCTTCCCGGTGATTATGCTCACGGCCAAGGTGGAAGATGTGGACAAGATTACAGGGCTGACCATTGGGGCGGACGACTATATCACAAAGCCCTTCAATCCCCTGGAGATGGTGGCCCGGGTCAAGGCCCAGCTGCGCCGCTCCATCCGTTACAACGATGCCCAGGAGGCCAATGGGGGCCAAATCATCGACTTCAACGGCCTGGTCATCAATCGGGAGACCCACGAGTGTACCCTCTATGAGAAGCCCCTGTCTCTGACGCCCATTGAATTTTCTCTGCTGTGGTACCTGTGCGAGAATCGGGGCAAGGTTCTCTCCTCAGAGATGATCTTTGAACACGTGTGGGGCGAGAAATACTTGGACTCCAACAACACGGTTATGGTACATATCCGGCGGCTGCGGGAGAAGATGGGGGAGACCCCACGCAACCCCAAATTTATTAAGACAGTCTGGGGGGTGGGGTATAAAATTGAAGGCGGATTACCTGAAAAAGTTTAAATATTGGCTATTTTGGAAGGTCATCCTGCGCATGGTGGTCTGTGTGGCGGGGCTGTTGGTATTTATGGTCCTGGTGGATCTGGTGTTCAACGATGTGCTGGCAAACCTTCTTTCTGGCTTCAGCCGGAGCCTGTATCTGTTTGTGGTGGACAACAAATATATCATTTTGGGCACCTTCTCCCTGCTGGTGGTAGGCAGCGGGGTCTATTTTGCCATCTCCAACAGCCTGGAGTACCTGCGGGAGATCATCGACTCTATTGACCTGGTCTTCCGCAAAGATGAGCAGATGATCGAACTGCCTTCTGCCTTTTCGGAGGTGCAGAACAAGCTCAACTCCATCAAAATTGAGATGCTGCGCAACGAGCAGTTGGCCAAGGAGGCGGAGCAGCGGAAAAACGACCTGGTGGTCTACCTGGCCCACGATTTAAAGACGCCGTTGACCTCAGTGATCGGTTACCTCTCTCTGCTCCACGACGAGCCGGAGATCCCCCAGGAGCGGCAGCGCAAGTATATCGCAATCTCCCTGGATAAGGCGGAGCGGCTCCAGGAGCTGATCGATGAGTTTTTTGAGATCACCCGCTTCAACCTGCAGCACATCACGGTGGACAAGCGCAAGGTGAACCTGTCCTTTATGCTCCAACAGATGGTGGATGAGTTCTATCCCCTACTGGAGGAGAAGGGCATGACCTGCCAGGTGCAGGCCGCAGAGGGGATCACCCTCATGGGCGACCCGGACAAGCTGGCCCGGGTCTTTGACAACCTGCTGCGCAATGCCATCAACTACAGCGACCCCAACACCGCCGTACAGGTCCAGGCCATCCCCAGGGCCAGAGGGGTGGAGATCCTCTTCTGCAACCATGGACCCCAGATCCCCAAACATAAGTTGGAGATGATCTTTGAAAAGTTCTACCGGGTGGATACCGCCCGCTCCTCCAAGACGGGCGGGGCAGGGCTGGGGCTCGCCATCGCCAAGGAGATTGTGGAGCTCCATGGCGGAACCATCCAGGCCCAGAGCACACCGGAGTGTACCACCTTCCAAATCTTTTTGCCCTGGGATTTGCGGACAGAAAAAAGTCAGAATTTGTTAAGGCCCTCCTAAGGGGGCCGTAAGGTCTTGCCGTCCCTCCTTTGTTACAATGGGAACAAAGGAGGGACATACCATGTTCAAGTTGCGAAGAAGAACCCGGCGCATCCTGCTGCTGGCCGGCCTGATGCTCATTGCCGTGCTGGCCCTGTGGGGCCTGATCCATGTGGGGGTGAACCTGTGGAGGGCCACCAGCAGCGGTGGGGATCTGCCAACCTTGCGGGAGGAGACAGTGGCCCAGGTGGACCCAGATGAATACGAAACCCTTTGGGTGGGGTCCCAGACAGCGGAGATGGGGCCCCTCATCTTGGTGAACAACGAACACCCCTATGGCTTTGGGCAGGAGGACACCCTCATGCCGGTGTACGATGGGAAGACGGGGGACTACAAAGTCCGCAGTGTGGATGTTCTGGTGCAGGAGGAGATTATGGAGCCCCTCAACCGCATGTTTGCCGGATACTGCCAGGCCACGGGCTCCCATGAGGTGAACATCCTCAGCGCCTACCGCTCCTATGAGGATCAGGTGAGCATCCTGGCCCAAAAGGAGGAGGAGCTGGGGGAGGAGGAGGCTCGGCGATGGGCCTCCCTGCCAGGTGGGAGCGAGCATCACACCGGCTATGCCATGGACCTTGGCATCTATACCGATGGCGGCTGGAGCAAGGACTTTACTGGCAAGGGGGAGCAGAGCTGGCTCACGTCCCATGCCTGCCAGTACGGTTTTGTGCTGCGCTACGCCCAGGAGAAGGAGGGAATCACCGGCATCGCCCATGAGCCCTGGCACTTCCGCTACGTGGGGAAACCCCACGCCCAGCTGATGGCACAGCAGAACCTCTGTCTGGAGGAATATTTGCAGCAGCTGCAAAACTATCCCTTTGGCCAACAACACCTGCAGGTCACCGGGGAGGACGGCAGCGTGTATGAGATCTACTATGAGGTGCTCGCCAGGGATACGGCCCAGATCCATGTGCCCCGAGGGAAGGACTACTGGATCTCTGGGGACAATATGGGCGGTGTGATCGTGACAGTTTGTCAGAAAACGGAAGAATAGAAGCAGGTGGGTTCGTTCTGCCCCATGGGATGGAATGCCTGCCGGACAAAGGGCTGCGGTATGGGAGTGCCGTGGCCCTTCTTGCGCAATATGTGCCGGCGTGATATCATCTGTTGTAAGAGGACGGCAGAAAATGGATTCCTTTGGGAGGTGTTGAACATGGCCACTTCCAGTATAGAGGCAGTGATTCCTTGCGACATCCACAGGGTGTGGGAGACCCTGCTGGCAGTTGAACGGTACACATGGCGCACCGATTTGAGTAAGACAGAGGTGAGAGGGGACAGGCAGTTTGTGGAATACACCCGGGAGGGAATTGCCACTGTTTTTACCGTCACCCTGGTGGATCCGTGTAGGCGCTGGGAGTTTGATCTGGACAACTGCAACATCAAGGGACACTGGATCGGGATCCTCACACCGACGGACCGTGGGACGGAAATTACATTCATAGAACATGTGACTGCGAAGAAGTTTTGGATGAGGCCCTTTGTGAAGCGGTTCCTCAAAAGACAGCAGGCCCAATTTGTCCTGGATTTGAAAAGAGTGCTGTGTAAGGACACTGCAAGGGAAGATTGAGAATAAAACTTGATATGAGGTTTCGGTATCCCCAGGGGCGGCGTGGGTCTGTCTCATGATGCAAAGAGTTCTCCTCCATATGGGAAATAGGCATACGGAGGAGAACTCTTTTATTTGCAACCGGTATGCCAGGGTGAGTGCCTATGGAGGAAAAGGGGGGAACATGTGTGGAGCAGGCTTTTGACGTTGGAGGCAGAATCTCTTACCGGCGGAGGACATCCCCCTTCCCCTGGGATGGTGCGGGGCGGCGGTAGATATGGACGGTGCCGCTGTCGTTGAGATATTTGACCACCAGAATAGCAAAGGGGGACAGGAGCATCCCCCAGACCCCAAAGAGCCGGAAACCGGCGAACATGGCGGTGAGCGCCACCACCGGGTGCAGACCCACCTGATGGCCCACAATTTTGGGCTCCAGATAGTTGCGGATTAGGGTGATGATGGCATAGAGGGCCAGCATGCCCACCCCCTGGGAGGTGTTCCCAATGAGAATGAGGATGATGCCCCAGGGGATCATCACCAGCCCCAGACCTAGGATGGGGAGAAAGTCCAAAAAGGACACGGCGAGCGCCCACCAGATGGGGTGGGGGATCTTTAGAAGGAAAAAGCCCAGGGACAGCTCCCCAAAGGTGATGATCAGCAGGATGGTATAGGCCTTGAGCATGTGCAGCAGGGTGTGAAAGAAAAAGTCTTTCAGACGGGGGATCAGCTCCTTGACCCGCTTTGGCAGTTGTGCCATGAGAAAGGAGACAATATTGCCATAGTCTGCGGAGATGAAGACCGAGCAGATGATGGACAGGATGAGGGTGAACAGATACCCGGGCACTCGTTTGACAAAGGCGGTGGCCCACTCCATCAGGGAGGTGGACAGGGTGGTCAGATAGGTTTGCAGGGTGGTGGTGACGGTCTCCATCACCTGGTAGATGGTGTCCACAGAGTCGGGAAAGAAGCGAGCCACAAAACGGATACCCTGTTGGTTGGCTTCATTTAAAAATGGCTCCAAATAGGTGCGGTAATATTCCGGAAGATGGGCGATACACTGGGCCAAAAAGGTGAACAGACGCAGGCCACACCACCACAGCAGCCCGCCCAGGGCCAGGTAAAACAGGGCCATAACCCAGATAGAGGCCACCTTGTTGCGCACCCGGGCGGTGCGGGCAATCCATTTTGTGATGGGCCGCAGGAGAAAGGCAATGAAAAAGCCCATGAGAAAGGGTACCAGCAGAGGAAGGGCGTGGAAAAAGACAAGATAGAGCACCCCAAGGACGGCAAAGAAGTAGAAGAGGCGAATCAAAAATTGCAGCTTGTTGTTCTCCATGTGAGCCCTCCTGAAGTGATGGATTACCACTCTAGTGTATGAAAAAGAGAGGCATTCTATCCGAGTGGGGCACAAAAGAAAGACGAAAGTGACGAGATAGGAGCCGGGGCCTTCTGCGATAGAACAGGTACAGAGGGAAGGAATGGGTTGGGTAGAGAAAAATTTTTAAAAAATAGGGGGAAGGGGGGGTTGTATCTCAGACAAGAACATGCTATATTGTATGTTATACAAAGACATTCGTATTCTGGAGGTGGAATTATGGCGGATAAACCCCAATATTTGTTGGTAGACACCAAAGTTTTGCCAGAAGTTTTTCAAAAAGTCATATTGGCTAAGGAACTGATGGCCACGGGACGGGCAAAAAATGCCTCAGATGCGGCAAAATCGGCGGGACTATCGCGGAGTGCCTTCTACAAATACAAGGATTGTGTGCATCGGGTGGACAACAAGACCCCTGGAAGCATCTGCAACTTCTACGTCAGCCTGGAGGACCGGCTGGGAGTGCTCTCCCAGGTGATCAATGAGCTGTACAGCATGGGGGCGAGCATTCTGACCATCAACCAGAACATCCCGGTGGACCAGGTGGCGCCGGTCTCCATCGCCATCCGGTCGGACAGCATGGTGGTGGACGAGGCGGAGATGTTTGAGCGCCTGCTGCAGATTGACGGCGTGGTGACGGCAAAGCGCATCGCCACCCGGTAGCGGGGACGATGGAGCTGCACGACAGAGAAAGGAATGGAAGATGATGAAACTTGCCATTATGGGATATGGGGTTGTGGGATCCGGCGTGGCTCAGGTACTGGACCGCAACAGAGCGAGCATTGAAAAGAAGGCCGGATGTCCCCTGGAATTGCAGGCCATTTTGGACCGCCGGGAATTCCCAGGTGACCCCCATGAGAAGTTGGTGATCCAGGACGTCCAGCGGATTCTGGAGGATCCAGAGATCCAAATTGTGGTGGAGGCCATGGGGGGAACCCATCCCGCCTATGACTATGTAAAGGCCTGCCTGGAGCGGGGGAAGAGCGTTGTGACCTCCAACAAGGAGCTGGTGGCCGCCAAGGGGGTGGAGCTGCTCCGACTGGCCAAGGAGAAGAATGTCAATTTTCTCTTTGAGGCCAGCGTGGGCGGGGGTATCCCCATCATCCACCCGCTGCATCAATGCCTGGGGGCCAATGAGATCCTGGAGATTGTGGGAATCCTCAACGGTACCACCAACTTCATCCTCACCAAGATGATCCGGGAGCAGATGTCCTTTGAAGACGCCCTGGCCATGGCCCAGCAGCTGGGCTATGCGGAGCAGGATCCCACCGCCGATGTGGAGGGCCTGGACGCCTGCCGGAAGATCTGTATTCTGGCCTCTCTGGCCTTTGGCCACCATGTGTACCCTGATGCAGTGCCCACCCAGGGGATCTCTAGGATCACCAGGGAGGATGTGGCCCTTGCAGAGCGCTGGGGCGGCGTCATCAAGCTGTTGGGCCGGGTCAAAAAACTGGAGAACGGCACCCTCTATCTGGTGGTGGGCCCCCACCTGGTCCCCAAGAGCCATCCCTTGGCCACGGTGGACGATGTGTTCAACGCCATTCTGGTGCGGGGAGATGCCACCGGCGAGGTGGTCTTCTATGGCAAGGGCGCTGGAAAGCTGCCCACGGCCTCCGCTGTCATCAGTGATGTGATCGATGCGGCCAAGGCGGAGGGGACCATCCCCACCCTTCAGTGGCAGGAGGCGCTGCCGGGACAGGTGGCAGATGGCCGCCAGGTGCCTGGGGCCTTCTATGTGCGGCTGACCGGATGCGACGGGCAGGAAAGGGCATGTTGTGAAGCACAGTTTGAAGGGGCCTGCTTCCTGCAGCGTTCGGATTCCCTGCAGGGTGAGGTGGCATTTGTGGCAGAGGGCCTCTCGGAGGAGGAGCTGGACCACAGGCTGGCCACGGTCTTGGCGCAGGGGGGAACCCTGGCATCCAAAATGTATGTTTTGGACGGTGACTTTTAACATCCCGCAAAAGGGGGCATACAATAATGTTAGAAATCAAAATACCGGCCACCAGCGCCAACCTGGGGGCTGGCTATGATTCTTTGGGGGTTGCAGTCTCCCTATACAATTACATGACGTTGGAGGAGTCTGACAGGGTGGACATTGCGGCCAACGATGGCGTGCCCATCCCCACGGATGAGAGCAACTTGGTCTATACCACGGCCAAGCACCTGTTTGATCTGTGCGGGCGGCCTTTCTACGGACTCAAGATCCGTCAGAGCAACAACATTCCCATGGCCCGAGGGCTGGGCAGCAGCTCGGCTTGCATTGTGGGCGGCCTGGTGGGGGCAAACCTGCTGTTGGGCAGTCCCATGAGCCGGGACGAAATTTTGAACCTGGCAGCCCAGCTGGAGGGGCATCCGGACAACGTTGCCCCGGCGCTATTGGGGGGATTGGCTACGGCGGTACTGGAGAACCGCAAGGTCTACTATGTCAAGCAGTCCCTCAAGCAGGATTTGGCCTTTGCGGCCATTGTCCCGGATTTTGAATTGAAGACAACGGTGGCCCGCCAGGCCATCCCAAAACAGGTGGCCCACCGGGACGGGGTGTTCAATTTGGCGCGGGCGGCGCTCATGTCCGTCTCCCTCTACAGTGGGAACTACCACAACCTGCGCATTGCGGCCCAGGATCAGCTCCACCAGCCCTACCGGCTCTCCCTGATCCCTGGGGCAAAGGAGACCATCAACATGCTCTACAACAACGGAGCATATGCGGCCTATATCAGTGGCGCGGGATCCACCCTTATGGGGATTGTGGATAAGACCAATGTGGACTTTGCCCGTAGGGTCCGTCATGAGTTGGATCAGATGGGGCGTGCAAGCTGGCAGGTTTTGATGCTGGATGTGGATAACATCGGAACCACCGCGGCGGATATGCCCATTGATAAGCTGTTTAAGGGATAACGTTTTGAGAGACACTTGTTCTTGGGGAAACCAGATCCATTGGGGCAACAGGACAAGGCCGGCAGGAGGTAAGAGCATGGGTATTGTGGTACAAAAATTTGGAGGGACCTCGGTGAAAAATACGGAGCGGCTCTTTAATGTGGCCCGTATTGTCACAGAGACCTACGCCAAGGGGAACGATGTGGCGGTGGTGGTCTCTGCCCAGGGGGACACCACCGATGAACTCATTGAAAAGGCAAAGGAGATCGGGGACCACCCCTCCCCCAGGGAGATGGATGCCCTGATGGCCACAGGGGAACAGATGTCGGCGGCCCTGCTGGCCATGGCCATTGGTCAGCTGGGGTACCCGGTCAAAAGTCTAACAGGTTGGCAGGCAGGATTTGAGACAGATTCCACCTACGGCAACTCCAGAATCCGCCGGGTCAATGTGGAGCGCATCGAGCATGAGTTTGGCAAACACAACATTGTGGTGGTCACGGGCTTTCAGGGGATCAACCGGTATGACGACATCACCACCCTGGGACGGGGAGGATCGGACACCAGCGCGGTGGCCTTGGCTGCGGCACTCAAGGCGGACCGGTGCCAGATCTTTACCGATGTGGACGGGGTGTACACCGCGGACCCGAGGCTGGTCAAGAAGGCCCAAAAACTGGATGCCATCACCTATGATGAGATGTTGGAGCTGGCATCTCTGGGGGCCCAGGTGTTGCACAACCGGTCGGTGGAAATGGCAAAGAAGTACAGTGTGAACCTGGAGGTGCTCTCCAGCCTGGAGAAAAAGCCAGGCACACAGATTAAGGAGGTTGTCAAAGTGGAAAAGATGCTGATTCGAGGGGTTGCAAGGGACAACGATGTGGTTCGGATTTCGATTGTGGGCATTGCGGACCAGCCGGGAATCGCCTACCAGGTCTTTTCGCTTTTGGCATCCAAAAAGATCAATGTGGATATTATCCTCCAGTCCATTGGACGGGACGGCACCAAGGATATCAGCTTCACCGTCAGCCGCGGCAACATGGAGCAGGCCATGGAGCTGACAGAGGAGCTCAAGGAGTCCCTTGGCGCCCAGCGGGTGGTGTGTGACGACCAGGTCTCCAAGGTGTCGGTGGTGGGCGCCGGCATGGTGGCAAACCCGGGTGTTGCGGCCAAGGTATTTGGCGCACTGGCAGATGCAAACATCAACATTCAAATGATTGCCACCAGTGAGATCAAAATCTCAGTCATCATTGCGCTGCAGGACTCTGAAAAGGCCATGAACGCCATCCATGATGCCTTTTTTGATTAGGATTTTTCAGGGGGATCCCGTATGTTCGGGGTCCCCCTGGGAAAAAATAGAGGCAGCAATCCGGAAAACCGGGCCAAATTTCCAGCAATTTTAAAAAAGGTTGTTGACAAGAAAAGACAGCATTGCTATAATAAATAAGCATTCCATTTGAACCATTAGCTCAGCTGGCAGAGCATTTGACTTTTAATCAAAGGGTCCGGGGTTCGAATCCCCGATGGTTCACCAAATTAATATTTTCCAGGGGGCAGGCTGGCTGTGGCCTGCCCTCTATTTTTTGAAGATTTGAAAATAGGGATCAAGGAGTCAAAGAGTCCGAATGGTCGGCCTTACCTAGTATTCTGAAGAAATGCACAAATATAATGGGGGAGTATTGTCACAACTAGATAAATTCTGAAGGATGTAAAAAAATAGGTCATGATATCTGGTTGAGCTTTTGACCAGATGTCATTTGTGGTAAAATAGGGCTGAAAGCAGGAAAAAGTATCCTGCACGATGGAAAAATTAAAAGCTATTGTATCATAGGTGCTGGGAAAGACCTTGTATCTGCTCTATGATGGGGGAGTGCTCGCCTTGACGATGGAGGGAGAGGCGAATTGCTGGAGAGAAGGGTAGGGCAACCTGTTTTTTAGGTGGCCTGTACCTTTTATATGGCCAGCGGACCATTTTTAGGAGGTTGATGGAATGACCTATACCGGTTGGATTTGGTGAAAGCATGGGCTGAATGGCATGAATAGAAGTTTGTTTTGGCATGTTGTTGTCGCCCTCCATGCGGAGGGCGTGGATGGAAATGATGTGATGGAGGATAATTCTGCTGAGGGAGGCGAGTTGCTCTCCCGATAGGGGTGCAGGGAGAAATGCAGGAAAGGTCGGACCATCCAGCGATTGGATACCGTCGTTCTTCGTATAGAGAATGTGAATAGAAATGAATATGGCGGCTTCTCTGTGGCTGTGGTAAAGGTACTCCTCTGTATGAGAGACGTGGATAGAAATATAGTAGATATAGCCGATCAGCGGCGTGTATAGGTCGTTCTCCATATGGAGAACGTGGGTAGAAATGGCGGTATGAACCCGGCCATTGCCTTGCGGGAGCATCATTCTCTATTTGAAGAACGTGGATGGAAAGTTGGTTGTCACCAGGATGTGGGCCAAAGGGGGACGGTATTGTCTGTCGCAGAGGAAATAGGAAGGGTGAAACTTTTTGCCAAGCCACCCACCACTGGTTGGGTGCGGATAGAAATACGTTTTGGGTCAAAGCCCTTGGTACACAGCCCTGATATGTTCCATTGGAACTTCGGCAGGCGGCACTGTTGCCGCTCTCGCCTATTTTGGGGAGACGGATCAAAACATGGTGGTGGGCAGAACCTTCAAGCCAAAATGTTGCCTTTTGCAGGAAGGCGGGGATAGAAATCATCCGGAGTGGTTGATCAGCCAGGACATATGGCCGGTCCTTTTTATGGCGGCAGATAATGCTGCCATTTGTCGGTTGGGTTGAGGATAGGACAATGCCCCGTGGCTGAAACAGAAAAATCCGAACTTTGCGCTTTGGCGCAGGGTTCG
Organism: Candidatus Aristotella avistercoris; assembly: GCA_904397835.1. GTDB lineage: Bacteria > Bacillota > Clostridia > Oscillospirales > Ruminococcaceae > Aristotella > Aristotella avistercoris. Next base: position 6,181 of record CAJFOV010000044.1, on the reverse strand, counting down.
GATTTTTGCGTCTCGGTCAAAGGTGGCAATGTATCTCAGCAAATGGAGGCGAGATGGATGAGTCTCTTGTGTCTGTTTGTGGGGGATCGGTGAAGATACATTTTCCGTTGTGGAAAAAGGGTGTCACTGGCACGGTCTGTGGTGGGACTGCTGAGAATTATTTCTCAGTCGAAAAATAGAGAATACGATCAGAATTTGAGGAAAAAAGACTTTTTTAAAATTGAATTTCCATAAATTGATAAAATATTGCATTTTAGAATGAAGGTCATTATGATGATACAAATGGTCGCTAAAGTAGCTTGAACCTGAAATGAAGAGCTTTTATGTTAAAACTAAGTTTTTACGAAAGGAGCTTTTCAGATGGATTTGAAAGAAAATTTCTCAAAAAATGTAAGGGAGCTGAGACGCCTCAAACACAAAACCATGGATGAGTTTGCCGTTGAATTGGGAATTGGAAAATCCACCCTCCAGGGAATTGAGCAGAAGAAGAGCAATTCCACCCTGGAGACGGTTCAAACGGTGGCCGGAAGGCTGGGAGTCTCCCCTCTGGCACTGCTTTCGGACGAGATGGAACCACAGAAACAGATGGCATCGGCCAATCTGATGGGGACATTGGAGCTTTTCCGTCATCTGGGGAAGGGAGAAAAAGAGCGTGGGCTTGATTTGTTTGCGGAGCTGGTGGATCTGTTGAGTGGCCCCCAATTGCAGGAGGAATTCCATGAGTCAAACTAGTATGCTGCTGAACCAGTTGGGGGTTGGAGGACGGTACCGGGGATTCCAGTGGATGATCCGGGCCATTGATCTGGCCCGAGAGGACCCAGACCGGCTGCTGCGGCTGACAAAGACCATCTATCCAGTGGTGGCCCAGGAGTTTGGAACAAGTTGGTATTGTGTGGAACGGAATTTGCGTACCATTGTGGAGAACTGCTGGGAGCATGGAAACCGGAAGCTGCTGCAGGAACTTGCCGGTTATCCCCTGGTGGAGCGGCCATCCAATGGGGAATTTTTGGATATCCTGACCAACTATCTGCTGCGTAAAGAGAACAGGACAGAGACCCATTGAGGCCTCTGTCCTGTTTTTATCAACTTGTTGAGGAAAATAGCCGATACCTTGAAAGGGCCCATTTGAGGCGCCCAAACAGCAGGTTACCATTTTTTGCGGGTCTCTGTGACCTTGCCAATAATGCGCACCTCCTCCAGGGCACGACCGGACAGGACACGGGGGGGGTAGTTGGGATTGAAAGCTTGAAGAATCAGCGTTTGATCCTGCTTGAGCACCCGCTTTAAAGTCCCCTCATCCCCAGGGAGGAGAACTGCGGCCAATTCGCCGCTCTCCACATCGGGCTGGAGGTGGATGAGGGCCAGATCCCCTTCAAAGATCCGGGGCTCCATACTGTCTCCTGTGACCTTCAGGAAGATGTATTCTTGAGGGCAGGGAACATCGGCATATTCGAAGCCATCGTAGTCCTCATAGGCCAGGCCGTTGTAGCCTGCCCGAATGGTGCCCACCACGGGGATCTGCTGCTGCTCCTGGCAGGGGGTGCCGTGTTCAGAGACCCACTGGGAGGGGGAGTCCCACCCCATGAGCTGTGCAGGAGTGGTCTTTAGAAGCTGTGCCAAAGGTTCCAGAATGGAGGAGGGGAGTTTTTCAATGTCTGCAGACTCATAGCGGTAGACAGTTGCCCGAGAGACCCCCAGCTTGTTGGCCACCTCTGCCGCAGATAAGCCCAGCTCTTTGCGGCGATTGTGAATGCGTTCATTGACGGTCATAGAACTTCACCTCCGATTTTTACCAGTTTAGTATAACAGATTTATCTCAAAAATGCAATTGGTTTGTTTTAAAAATTCTGATTTCCCCTTGACATATGGAGCGTTTTTGCGTATTATTGAAATAGATGGATAGCATTCCTGCGAAATAGAGATGCAGAGGTGCGACTGTCGCATGGATCATGACTGAAAAAGATGGAAGAAGTGGGGGATGGCAATGCCAAGAAAACAGGGACTGCGGCTCAAGGACCAGGAGATCAGCTTTGCCGCGTACAGTGAGCTCAAGGCCTTTTGTTTACAGTACGAAGAAAAGAAACGGCGGTTGGCGGATGTATATGGAGGCGGGTGGGGACACCGCACGGAGATGCCCAGAGGAAACACCTGTGCAGACCCAACGGCTCACAGGGCAGAGATTGCGGCGAAACTCTCCAACGATGTGGAACTGATTGAAAAGACGGCCAAGGAGGTGGACGATAGCATTGCAACTTATCTGCTAAAAAATGTGACCCAGGAGTGGACATGGGATGCCATGAAGCTGCATGACAACATTCCTATTGGGCGCAGGCAGTTCTATGCGGCCAGGAAGCGCTTTTTCTTTTTGTTGGCCTTGAAGAAGGATATGATCGAATAGAGCCTGTAGAAGAAGGGGACACGCACGGGGGGATCTTTTCTGGTAAGATCATATTGTAAAGAACAAACGTTCTTTTCTTATCACAACAGGAAGGATGTGAAAAAATGACCATCATGGAATCCCTCAACAACTACCTGGATACCTGCCCGCTGCTGGCGGAGGGGAAGTTCCCTGGGCAGATGTGCGGCGGAAAGGAGGTACAGGCTGTTTTGGAGGGGATCAGCCAGGAGAGCGTCCTGCAGCGCTATGTCGATGGGACATCGGCCCGGGAGGCACTCTTTGCGCTGAGCAGCCGAGACAGCCACCCCAGGGCGGATCTTCAGGGCCTGTTTGACAACGGGTTTGCAGAACAGCTGCAGACCTGGGTGGACCAACAAGCCGCTGCAGGACAGCTCCCCAGCTTGCCGCAGGGCCTGAGCCCCCAGGAGATCCAGATCCAGGGGGCGGCCTACCAGCCGGATCAGACCACGGAACAGGTCCGATACCAGGTACAGTGCAAACTGATCTATTTTAAAGGAGGAAATTAGAACATGGCAAATCAAACTGTAATGAGACATCAGATCGCAGACTATTTGAACACCGGTGACGAGACCGAGACCTGGAGCCTGTGCTCCGCGGGCTTCAACACCCTGGATGAGAGCCCGGCCGCCCAGGTGGACACCAAGGCCTACATCAGCGACAAGGCGGCCAGCACCAACATCAAATCTTACACCCTGGTGTTCCCCTTTGATACCGACCTGATGAAGTCCGAGGATGCGGTGATGGCCCTTTATGACATTGGCCGCAACCAGAAGACCGGCGCCGATGCCCAGCTGGACTACCTGAGAGTGGAGCTCTTTGAGCCTGTGGCCAGCAAAGAGAACACCTTTAAGGCCCGCAAATTCCGGGTCTCTGTGGAGGTGGCAACCATTGCCGGCGCTGGTGGCGAGACCGTAAAGGTCACCGGCAACCTGCACAATGTGGGTTCCTTTGTGGAGGGCGAGTTTAATACCGAGACCAAGGCCTTCACTGCTGCCGCGGATCTGACAGCATAGCGCTATTTTTTAAAAATCCCGATACCTTTGCGTCGTTTTTTCAACCTGTGCTGCCCGGAATTTCCGGGCAGCACCTCCTTCCAATTGGAGGCCTGCCCCACCCCGGCGGGGAGGCGGGCTGCAACACAGATTCCGCCGGAGAAAAGAGGTTCGTGATGAAAATTTGTGGAACAGAACTGGAACTGGACATCTTTGATGTGGAAACCGTGGAGCGATATGAGAACGCTCTGGAGAAAATGAGCGAGAGAGCCAAGGGCATCAAATGCGAGAAGGCCTCGGAGAGCATCCGGGAGCAATGCCAGCTGGTATTTGATTGCTTTGATGATATTTTTGGACAGGGAACGGCGGAACGGCTGTTCCAGGGCAAGCGGAACCTGGTGACCTGCCTGAGGGCCTTTGAGGAGATGGTGGATCAGGTGGGGGAACAGAAGGCCACTTTGGACGAGCTGGTCAACCGCTACTCCCCTGAGCGTCTGCAGCGGAGAGGCATCCAATGAATTTCCTAGTGGATGGCGCCCCGACCCAGGTGGAGGTGGATGGGGAACTGGTGGAGATCCGCAGCGATTTCCGGGCCTCCATCCTCTTCGAGGAACTGATGCAGGACGAGGAGGTGCCAGAGCATCAGAAGATCCTGCAGGCGCTGGAGCTATATTATCCTGTGGTGCCCCAGAACCTCACCCAGGCAGTGGAGCGGATGCTCTGGTTCTACCGCTGCGGAAAGGAGCCTGAGCAGGTTGGAGAGGCCTCCTCCTCCGCCCCGGTGTACTCCTTTGAACAGGATGCTGGGTACATCTATGCGGCCTTTTTGGGGCAGTATGGCGTGGATCTGGAGGCGGTGGAGTATCTGCACTGGTGGAAGTTCCGGGCTATGTTCCAATCCCTGGCGTCGGACTGTGAATTTGTCAAAATTATGGGGTACCGGGGTATGACCATCTCTCCCAAGATGAGCAATGAGCAGAAGCAGTTCTACCGGGATATGAAAAAGCTCTACGCCCTACCCATTTCTCAAAAGAAGAAAAAGCAGATCAGCGCCCTGGAGGAGGCCCTCATGGGATCGGGGGATGTGTCTGGTCTGCTGCAGGGGAAACCCTAAGTGGAAAAAGCGGCCGAAGTAGTTGGCTGCTTTTTCTCGTTCAGAAAAATGGTTTTAGAAAAGATCACTAAAATTTGAGAGAAAACTTCAGCGGTAAACGGGGAAAAAGGCTGCCTCCCGCAGTCCGGATTCTGGTATAATGGGGTTCGGACAACAGCCGCCCCCCAGGGGCGTGTTGAGAATAGGAGGCAATTTTTGTGAATCAGTATCTGAAACGGGCCAATGAACTGATGCCCGAGATGGTCGAAAACAGAAGACATTTCCACCGGCACCCCGAACTGCGGGATGAGCTGCCTGAGACGGTTAAATTTGTCCGGGCGCAGCTGGAAGGAATGGGATATGAGGTCCAGGAGATCTGCAAGTGTGGTCTGGTGGCCCTGGCTGGCGGCAAGAAGCCAGGCAAGTGCATCCTGATCCGGGGCGATATGGACGCCCTGCCCATGCCGGAGGAGACCGGGCTGCCCTTCTCTTCGGAGAACCCGGGGGCCATGCACTCCTGCGGCCACGATTTCCACATGTCGATGCTGCTGGCTGCGGCCAAGATCCTCAAGGAGCATGAGGACGAGATTGAGGGCACAGTGAAGATCTGCTTCCAGCCCAATGAGGAGACCTTTGGCGGCGCCAAGGCCATGATCGATGCCGGCGTGATGGAGAATCCCCATGTGGATGCGGCCTTTGCCATTCACATCGGTCCTCTGGCGGACGTGGGCACCCTGGACTATGGCAAGGGGCTGACCATGGGTTCGGCAGATGGCTTTAGCATCCATGTCCATGGAAAGGGCTGCCACGGCGCCATGCCCCATGCGGGGATTTCCCCCATCAACATTGGCGTGCACATCTACCTGGCGCTGCAGGAGCTGCTGGCCCGGGAGATCAATCCTGCGGAGCAGTTCACCATGACTGTGGGTTCGATGATCTTTGGCGACGGGGCCACCAATGTCATCCCCTCTGACGGTGTCCTCAACGGCACCATGCGGGGCTTCAATGCACAGCTGACCAAGGAGATGCGTAAGCGCGTCGAGGAGGTCACCGAGGGCACTGCGAAGCTCTTTGGTGGAGAGGCCCATGTGGAGTGGCTCTTCTCCTCCCCGGCCATGTACTGTGACCCGGAGTTTACCGACGATGTGGTGCGCTATGCCACCGATGTGGTGGGCGCTGAGCGGATGCTGCCCAAGAAGGAGCGGGCCACCGGCTCGGAGGACTTTGCCTACTTTGGCGAGCTGGTTCCCAGCCAGATCTTCTGGTTGGGCGGCGGTGTGGATGATCTCTCCAAGCGGATCAGTAACCACAACCCCAAGGTGCTCTTCAGCGAGGAGGCCCTGCCCTACGGCGCTGCGGTGTATGTCCAGTGCGCCATGGAGTGGCTCAAGGAGCACAAATAGATTTGGTGTTCTTGGAAGGCCCCTTGCCGGACGGCGCGACAGAACCGCCGTGAAAGCACGGGTCAAGAAGTGCTCAGACTTTCCTGTTGTGTTTGGAGTTTTTTATATATTTGGCCGGGGGCAGCCGCCGAAAGGTGGCTGCCTCTGGCCTTTTCCAAAAATATCAAAATTAGGTGCGTTCCGGACAAAAATATGGTATACTGGCTGAAAGGAGGAATGTGCCATGGAAAAAAGAGGAACATACCGGTGGCTGAGCCTGATGTTGGCCCTGGTT
>CAJFOV010000043.1 GCA_904397835.1 Candidatus Aristotella avistercoris | reverse complement strand
TCCTGAAATGAAAATGCTCTAAGTGACTGCTTCACTAACCATGACAAAAACCATGATTAAGAAGTCACTTAGAGCATACATCTCCCGTCAGGGCAAAGGTTGTTATAACATAAAAAATAGGCCCGTAGGGCCATTTCCTTAAAATGTTTCAACGTTCTCTCAGGCGTCCGATGGAAAAGCCCTGCTTTTGCATCGGCTAACGCCGTGAGGTTGTTATAACATAGAAAAGCCCCAGAGGGGCGATTCCTTAGAATGTTTCAACGTTCTCTCAGGCGTCCGATGAAAAAGCGCTGCTTTTGCATCGGCCAACGCCGAGAGGTTATCATAACATCAAAGGGGATTCCACGGTTCTTGGAAAGACAAGTGGCCGGACATCGCCCTGGTTTTTGGTTCTTTTCCCCCATATTCCTTGATTTTATTCATCAGAAACGGTATACTTTGACTGGCAGCTGTTCCAAGATATCAGTCAATGACAAGGAGGATCATCCCATGAACTGTGAACACTACAAGACCTATCTCTTTGAAACAGCACAACGGCTTTTGACCACAGACAGCCCCAGCGGCTATGGGGACGCGGTGATGGAGGTCATTGCATCCATCGCTCAAGAGAATGGGTATCCCTTTGCCCGCAATCAGAAGGGCTGCGGCATTGTGACCATTGAGGGGGAGGACAACAGCAAAACCGTCTGCCTCGCCGCCCATGTGGACACTCTGGGGCTGATGGTCCGCTCCATCACCGACAGCGGTGAACTGCGTTTTACCGCCATTGGCCTGCCTCTGCTTCCCACCCTGGACGGGGAGTACTGCCGCGTCCGCACCCGGGATGGCAGGGTCTACACCGGTACCATCCTCTCCATGAGCTCCACCTACCATGTCCACGACGACCCCATGACCCGCATCCGAGATGAGGCCAACATGGTGGTGCGCCTAGATGAAGAGGTCCACAGCAAGGAGGACGTGTTGGCCCTGGGGATCATGGCGGGGGACTACATCTGCATCGATCCCAAGACCGTTGTCACGGAAAATGGCTTTCTCAAATCCCGCTTTATCGATGACAAGGGCAGCGCCTCCTGCATGCTCACCCTTTTGAAGGTGATGAAGGAGGAACACCGCAAACCCAAGTACCGCACCCAGTTCCTCTTTACCATCTATGAAGAGACAGGCAACGGCGCCTCCCACCTGCCCCAGGAGGTCAGCGAACTGCTGATTGTGGATATGGGCTGTGTGGGCTTGGATATGAACGGCAGCGAATATCAGGTGACCATCTGCGCCAAGGATACCAAGGGCCCCTACAACTACGAGATGACCACCCGGCTAATCCAGCTGGCCAAAGGGCACGGGGTGGATTTTGCCGTGGATATCTTCCCCCACTACCTGTCGGACAGCGATGCCGCCCTCAACGCGGGATATGACATCAAGACCGCCCTCATCGGTCCTGGAGTCAATGCCTCCCACGGGATGGAGCGCACCCACTGGAAGGGGCTGGCCAACACCATGACCCTGGCTGGGCTCTATCTGGGGCTGAAATAGAATACCATTCTGCTCCCCCAGCGACCTTGAGGGAGCAGAAATTTTTTCCAAAGAGCGGGCCATGATTTTATCTGCCCAGGGATACATGAGACCGTTCTTGACTTGCCACAGAAAACTTGCGTCCCTTGAAAAGCAAGGGCGACAGAGCGCCCATCCAACAGGCGGGATCATCTGCCGCATCCCCAGTTTGAACGTTCAAGGAGGAAATGCTATGCCAAGGCCTATCAAGTGCAGGCGCGTCTCCGAGGTGCCCACCCGAGATTCCTTTTACTGTGCCAACTGCCCGGCCGCCTGCCAGGCGGTCCAGATGACTGTAGATGAATACGAGGCCATCCGCCTCATTGATCTGGAGGGCCTGACCCAGGAGGCCTGTGCCCAACAGATGTCCGTGGCACGCACCACCGTCCAGCGGATCTATGAATCTGCCCGCCGGAAACTTGCCCTGTTTTTGGTGGAGGACTGCCGCCTGGTGATCCAGGGTGGGAATTATGCTCTCTGCGGGGAACCTCCCTGTGGTCAGTGCTGCCATTCTGGCCCCTGTCAGCGATCTTGCAGTGTCTCCCTGCGGGCCAAGGAGGATCCCACCGACATCTAACAGGTTGGGATTCCTTTCTCACGATGGAAAAATCGTCATGTTCCCCATTCCTTCTCCCCGGTTCTCGCCAGGAAGATCCGTGGTTTAACGCCATAAAAGATAAAATGGGGGCTGGTCCCAAAGGACCGGCCCCCATTGCCATTGCAGATGATTTTGTTAGGTGTCCCGGTTGACCTCGCTCAGGCGCAGATCCGGGTTCTTCTCCAGGGCCCAGTTGATGTTCCACTCATTGGTAAACAGGAGCAAGAAGTTGCCCTTAAAATCCTGAACCACTTTGGTATCGGAGGTGAGATTCAGTTTTTTGGGGTCCAGGTCCTTGTTATCAATCCAGCGGATATATTGGTAGGGCAGGCCCTCCCGGCGGATGTCCACGTTATACTCATTTTTCAGGCGGTATTCCAGCACCTCAAACTGCAGCACGCCCACCACGCCTACAATCACCTCTTCCATGCCCTTGTTGGGCTCCTGGAAGATCTGGATGGCGCCCTCCTGGGCGATCTGGGTGGTACCCTTGACAAACTGTTTGCGCTTCATGGTGTCCACCTGGCGGATGCGGGCAAAGTGCTCCGGTGCAAAGGTGGGGATACCCTCGTACTGCACCGGATGGCCTGGGGTGCAGATGGTGTCTCCAATGGAGAAGATCCCCGGGTCAAAGACACCGATGATGTCCCCGGCATAGGCCTCGTCCACAATCTCCCGCTCCTGGGCCATGAGCTGCTGGGGTTGGAGGAGCTTCATCTTTTTCTCACCCTGGACGTGGTAGACCTCCATGCCCCGCTCAAATTTGCCGGAACAGATGCGCAGAAAGGCCACCCGATCCCGGTGGGCCTTGTTCATATTGGCTTGGATCTTAAAGACAAAGGCGGAAAAAGGCGCCTGAACCGGATCCACCAGTCCGGCGCTGGAGTTGCGGGGCAGGGGCGGCGGCGTCAGGCGCAGAAACTCCTTGAGAAAGGGCTCCACGCCAAAGTTTGTCAAAGCCGAACCGAAGAACACCGGCGAGAGCTTGCCGGTGCGCACCAGCTCCATGTCAAAGTCGGCGCTGGCGCCGTCCAACAGCTCAATGTCGTCCACCAAGGTCTGGCGGTGCTCCTCTCCAATGAGTTGGCCCAGGTTGGGATCGTCCAAATCCGCCTGGACCGACTCCACCTCCCGCTGGCCATTGTTGGCCGTAAAGGAGAGGATGGCCTGCTGCTCCCGGTCATAGACCCCCTTAAATTCCTTGCCGGAACCGATGGGCCAGTTCATGGGGTAGGTCTGGATGCCCAGCTCCTTTTCGATCTCCTCCAGCAGATCAAAGGGGTCCCTGGCCTCCCGGTCCATCTTGTTGATAAAGGTGAAGATGGGGATGTTGCGCATGACACAGACCTTAAACAGCTTGCGGGTCTGGTTCTCCACGCCCTTTGCCGCGTCAATGACCATCACTGCTGAATCCGCAGCCATGAGGGTGCGGTAGGTGTCCTCAGAGAAGTCCTGGTGGCCGGGGGTATCCAAAATATTGATGCAGCGGTCCCCATAGTGGAACTGCAGCACCGAAGAGGTGACGGAGATACCACGCTGCTTTTCAATCTCCATCCAGTCGGAGACCGCATGCCGGGCGGTCTTTTTCCCCTTGACGGAGCCGGCCAGGGCAATGGCGCCTCCGTAGAGGAGCAGTTTTTCCGTTAGGGTCGTCTTACCGGCATCCGGATGGGAGATGATGGCAAAGGTCCTTCTCTTTTCAATTTCAGCGCGATCATTGGACACGTTCTTTTCCTCCACACACTCTGCAATCTAAAAATTCACAGAGGTTATTCTACCATGTTTCCCCTGGCAGCGCAAGGGAATCCCCCCAGGAGGCAGGAGTTTTTGAACCGAATTCCCTTCATTTTTCTATAATAGGGTAGAAGCACCAGCGCTGTCACACCGCCCACAGATGGAGCCCTGGGAAAGGTCCCACGGGTCCGCCGCCCCGCGCCGGTGCCAGCAGATGAAAGGAGAAGCCGTCTATGGAACACTATCCGTTTTTTGCCCGCCCCCTGCCCTATCCGGATGGAGCGCTGGAGCCCCACCTGAGCGAGACCATCATCTCCCGCCATGTGTCCGAACACTTCCAGCCCTATGTGGACCGGCTCAACGCCACCCTGGAGACCTATCCCCTCTACCACCAGTGGCCGTTGGAGCGTCTATTGACCAGTGTGCCCCTGTTGCCCGCTGCCATTCAGGACTCGGTCAAACGCAACGGCGGCGGGGTCTATAACCACAAGCTCTACTTCTACGGCATGGCCCCCGCCAAGGAATACCGCCCGCCAAGGGGTGCACTGATGCAGGCCATTGAGAAGAGCTTTGGCTCCCTTGAAAATTTTCAGATCCAGTTTCTCTCTGTCACCTCCAACCTCTATGGCGAGGGCTACACCTGGCTGACTGCAGACCCCTACGAGCGGGGCGGCGTGCCTCTGCGGCTCATCAACTCCGCCGGCCAGGACACCCCCCTGGCCAGGGGGGTGGTTCCCCTGCTGGCTGTGGACCTCTGGCGCCACGCCTATGAGCTGGACTACGGCATGCGCCGGGAGGAGTACGTCCAGAACTGGTTCTCCCTGATCCGTTGGGCCGTGGCGGAGGAGCGGTACCGCCAGGCCATGAACTTGCCGCCGGAGGAGGGGGAGGCGGACACAGCGCCGCCCCAGACGGTGGCGGAGGATCTGTCATCCGATGCCGCCCCCGTCGCCGCACCGCAGGAGGATTTGGCCGCAGAGACGGCCATCTCCCACGACGATCCTGCTATGGAGCAGATCCAGGAGACTGGTGCGCTCCAGCCCAACGCCCTGGGCTTTGATCCCATGACAGAAGATTCCAATGCCGCAACAGAGGCAGTGGGGGAAGCTGGTGACATGGCGCAGGTGGATTCCTCCCTGGAGACCGCTGCCGTGACCACCCCCCTGGAGCAGTTGGACGCCGCCCCCCAGGAGGTGCGCTCCACCGCCTTCTTTGATCCCATTCTGGAGGAGGACCTCTCCCTCTCCACCCAGGAGGAATCTCCAGTCTCGCAGGCCGAAACTGTGCGCTCCACCGTCCCTACCTGGGAAGAGTACACGGTCCTTGGCAGCCAGAAACAGGGGGAGCCGGCCCCCACGCCTCAGGGGATCTCCTTCTGGGAGGATTTGGACGCGGCCTCCACCGCCGTGGAGCAGGAGCAGATCCCCTATCTGCTGCGCAACGAGGATCTCTCCTTCCTGCCGGACCCTGGCCCGGTTGGGCGGAGGGAGCAGGTGCCTACCCTGCTGCGGGAGGAGGGGGACGTCTCCGTCCCCACCTCCACCCCGATCCAGGAGGACACTCCCCAGCGCCGTCACACCGGGCGCAACCCTGCTGCCTGGTCTCAACGGGCCTATTCCGCCGCCTCACAGGAGGAGCCTCTTCCAGGGATCCGTCCCCGGAAGGACGCCAGCAGGCCCTTCTTCCGCGGCGGATCAAAAGCCATGGAATGATTCTGTCCCACTTCCAAGGGATCTAAAAAACATGGCAGGCACTAAGATGCCTGCCATGTTTTTGATTTTGATGCGGACCGGCCAAAGGCGGTTCTATTGCCGGTGTGCCACCTGTAGATGACCCCTTTCCGGTGCTTGAAGGGGTTACTCCATGGGCACAATAGTACGGAAAAGGGCGTACTGTTTGGGCGGAATCCGTTTGTCCAGGTGGTAGGAGCCAAAGTACCACTGACGGTAGGTCAATGTGTCCGCCAAGGTGTCAAAGAAGGCGTTGAGGGGGTTGATCCTCCCCTGGCCCATGAGGAGAAAATTGCGGATGCGGGCAGGGCTCTCATGGGTGATGAGGCAGTCCACCTGGTTGTCATGGGCCTGCAGCAGCGCCTTTGCATCCAACAGCTCCTGGCGGGCAGGCAGCTCCTGGCGCCACCAGCTCTCCCCCTCCACGCGGATGTCGATATCTGTGCTCTCCCCGCCGCCAAAGGCGAAGATGCGCTTGCCCTCAATGGTAAAAAGGCTGCCTCTGCACAGGTGGTACAGATTCCCCGAGATGGCGTGGACCCTGCCCCCCTGGTACTCCTGTTCCGGATAGGCGGCAAGGAGGTCCAGGTTGTCGTGGGTTCCCTCCACAAACAGGGTGGTAAAGCGCCGTTTTCCAATCCACTGCAGTGTCTTGCGCTCCCGTTCTGAGCCATCCCATACAAAGCCAAAGTCCCCGCAGACAATGAGGGTGTCCCCCTTCTTCAGCCGCCGGATCTCTTTGGTCTTAAAGCGTTCCAAATCTCCGTGCATATCACCTGTCACATAGATCATGTTGCGTTCTCCTTTGAAGTGATCCTTTCTGACCAGGATCCCCACAGAAACTGGGTGGATTCTGGGGAAAAGCCTTCCAATCCTGGTGTATTTCTGCTATAATAAATCTGTTATCATACCATATATCGCGGTTTTCCGGCAACCTTCTGGGTCAGAAGATTTCCCCCGGTTGGTGCTGATGTGTGGTCGGTTGCCGTGTTACCGTCCCATGACGCATATAAATAATATGTGGCACCGTGGTTCCAGGGACGCTGCCACATCAAGAGCGCCGGCCGATGATTTTGTTCTCGTTATACATCATAATACACAACGGAGGAGTTTGTCTATATGCGAAAAAAGATATTTTTCCTTGTGATCTGCCTGCTGGTCAGTTTTGTCGGCGCTGCTCTTCCGGTGGGTGCCGATGATATCTCCTCGGATTTTGCCCCCCCCGATTTTGAGGTGACCAGCCAATATGTTTATCTGTACAATATCGACAGCGGCAAGGTCATCTATGAAAAGAATGCCGATGTCAAGACCTCTCCGGCTGGGTTGACCGCCATTATGACTGCAATTTTGGCCATGGAGAACACCTCTGACCTAGATGGCACCGAGATCACTGCTCCCGGCTATATCTTTGATATCCTCTATGGGCAGGGGGCTGCCACGGCAGACGTTCGCCGGGGGGAGACCATCAGCATGCGCAAACTCCTGTACTGCCTTATGCTCCAGTCTGCAGCGGAGGCTGCCCTGACCATTGCGGACTATGTGGGGGACGGCAGCATTGACTATTTTGTGGAGATGATGAACGCCAAGGCCCAGGAGCTGGGCTGCAGCAACACCAACTTTGTCAATGCCCACGGGCTGTACGATGAAAACCAGTATACCACCGCCCGGGATATGGCTGCCATTGCCCTGCACGCCATGGAGATTGATGGTTTTATGGATATTGCAGACACCTACAGCATCAACATTGGCCCCAGCAACATCCACGACACCTGGTATTTGAACAGCACCAACTACATGATTGTTCCCGGCAGCCGCTACTACTACGATGGCGCCCATGGCATCAAGACCGGCTCCCTTCCGGAGGCGGGCAACTGCCTGGTGACCACCGCCACCCGGGACGGGCTGACCTATCTTCTGGTGATTCTGGGCGCTCCTCAGGCGGACGCCAATGGCAACCGGTATGAGGAAAATTTGGCCCTCTCGGAGGGGGCCAAGCTCTTGGATTGGGCCTTTAACAACTTCTCTGTGCGCAATGTGGTGCGGCAGGGGGATCTTATCACCACCCGGCCCCTGGAGGTGGCCAAGGACAAGGACACCATCAATGTCATCAGTGCCGACCGGTTGGATGCTCTGATCCCCAGCGATTTGAGCTCAGAGTCCTGCGTCTTTGTCTACGAGGGGCTCCCCGACGTCATCAAGGCTCCCATTGAGGAGGGGACCTCCTTGGGCAAGGCCCAGGTACTCCTCTCCGGCACTGTCATCGGGGAGGTCAACCTGGTGGCCGGGGAGACGGTGGAGAGCAGCTTCCTCCTGATGGTTCAGGACTTCTTTAAGAGCATCTTTGAATCGTTCCTTTTTAAGTTCATCTTGATTTTTGTCATTCTGGCGGCCATTCTATATGTGGTGCTGCTCTACCTGCGCAACAAGAATCAGAAAAACCGCATCAAACGGCGCAAACGGCACCTGTAGACGGTAAGCAGCAAACTCTGCCACCCGGTAAAATCGAGGGGAGATCAGGCCATCGACCTGATCTCCCCTCTTTCTATTATCTTGTACGAGAGCAATCATTTTGCACTGTTGCTTTTTCGCAGTAAGGGCTGCCGCCTAACTGTTTTGGATTTTAAGGACACTCTGATCTGTGGCATCACCTCTAAATGATTCGGGAATGCTTGAGCCATGATCCATGTTTGCCTTCCCTTTCCGGTAGAACCACCAGATTGGAGTGCTTCCATTGAGCAGCACTAAACCACTCGGATCAAAACCTACAAATCAACGTCACAAGATGCTTTTGCCCTGGTAGCGGCCAGTTTCTCTATCCCATACATGTCCATTTTGCCAAGGCCTTTTTCCCCCTCTCCTGGTAAGAGCTAGGGATTTTATGAATTCCAAAGGCCGTAAAAACAGCCACCCCTATCCCTTTACAGGACAGGGGTGGCTGAGCACAAGGAGAAGATTCTCCGCAGCGCTCAACCAGAACAATTGAGCCACTGACAGAAAGTCTTTGCAATGCAGGTCGTTCAAAACGCCGCATTTGAGGAGTTAGCAAATGGAATGCCTCTCAAGGGGCTCTTCAACGCATTGGTTGCTGTTAACAGCCGCAGGAAGAAAAGGCGTTCATCCTTTGAGGCGGCGCAGAGGAAAGAGGGCTACTTAGTCCTCTCTTCTCTTGCGGGAGATCAACAGAGCCGCACCGCCGGCAACTGCCATCAGGACAGCACACAGGGCCAGGCTGCTGTTGTCGCCGGTGGGAGGAACCTCCTCCGGAGGATCAACAGGGGTGGTCACACTGCGGAAGTACTGCAGGGTGATCTGGTTGGAGGCAGGATCCAGCACCAGCTGGATGTTGCCATCCTCACCCCGGTACTCATAGGTGGCGCCGTTGTACTCAGGCAGCTTCTCCAGGTCGGCCACGTTGATCACATCGCCCACCAGGCCTGCAACGGGATCCTCAGCGACGCTGCCATCCAGGACATACTCCCCGCCATCGGTGCTGGTGTAGTACTCATGAACCACCTGGTAGGAGGTGTCCACCCGTGCCAGCGTGACAGAGTTGTAGTAAGACATATCATAGAGCTGATACATGTTGCCCATGCCGGGGCCGTCAAAGCCCACCGCAGTGTCAAAGGAGAGAGTCTCCCCGGGAGCGAGGGCGTCAGCATTCTCCAAGCCAGCAAAGTAGGCGTCGGTCTTCGCTGCGAGGGCAGTGTCGGCCAGGTAGTCGCCCACGCCGTGGGATCTGCTGAAGACAGTACCTCTGATGGGATCCAGCGTTTTGACGTCATCCCCATAGACGACGCTCATCAGATCCCGGTAGAGTACATCAAAGCTCAGGGCAGCCAGCTCAGCATCAGGATACTTGAGCTGGACCTCCAGCTGATTGCCGCTGCTCTTGGTGACATAGACAAAGGGATCCAACTCCGGATGTTCGGCCACCAGGGCATCCAGCACTTCCTTGGAAACCTTATACTGGGAGTTCCGGCCAAAGTTTGCGGTGCTATTGATATACTTGTTCCAGACCTCGGCGTCCAGCTGCATCTCTGCCCAGGAGGCAAAATTGGTGCCAAACTTGTTGTTGTAGTAGTCCAGCACGCACTGGCTCATGGCATTCTCGCCGGTGTATCCCTTCTCTGCCAGGTAGTCATAGACATTGAAGAGCATCTCCAGGGTCACATTGCTGGACCGCTCCACACCGAAGATGCCGTCATAGATGGCAGGATCCGCCACACAGATGGCAGCGATGCAGTTCAAGGGGATCCGCTGGCCATCGACCGCCACAAAGTCCGTGAGCGGATAGTCCGGGAAAACCTCTGCCATGTTGGGCAACCCAACGGTAAAGCTGTCATAGGCATAGGTGTGGGTGGAGCCGTTGGTGACGTGGACGTGCGCCCGGAAGACATCTCCAGACATGACACTACCCTCATACTCGCCAACCAGATTCATGAGCGCGTCGCTGAAGGCGGCCTCCACAGAGGCGGCATCCGTGTCGTTGATGGTCAGATAGATGTCAAAATAGCCATCTTCGCCCTTGCCGGATTTCTCCTCATCCACCGTGACCGGATTCTGTTCTTCCGGTACATTTTGGTCCGCTCCGGAGGCAAATGCCATGATCCCCACAGAGAGGGACATTGCAACCGCCAGCAGGGCAGAAAGAACCCGCTTGGAACGTCTTTTGCTTTGCATTCTCTTTTCCTCCTATCGTCCATTCCGCGTGGGTTACACGCGGGAGTTTGAAATGGTATACTTTTACAAAGTCTTTAAAGGATACCATTCTATATAGCACTATATCACAAAAAGCTCGAATTTACAAGCGCAAAACCCAGCTCTTTTCCACATTTGCTTTGGTATACTTATATAGCACAACAGAGATTATGCCAATTTTTCATGTTTCACCGCTTTGGCATAAAAGGTCCCCACTGGCATTTCACAGGCACTGGCCGCCTGCCGAAGTGTTATTTTTTTATCACGCCAGGCCTGATGGATCTCGTGAAAATTTTCGGGGAGGGGCCGTGGGGGCCGTCCAAATTTGACGCCCCTTGCCTTGGCGGCTGCAATGCCCTCCGCCTGGCGCCTGCGGATATTTTCCCGTTCGCTCTGGGCCACAAAGGAGAGGATCTGCAGCACCAGATCCGCAATAAAGGTCCCCATCAGATCTTTGCCGTTGCGGGTGTCCAGCAGAGGCATGTCGATGACGCAGATGTCCGCCCGCTTCTCCTTGGTCAATACGCGCCACTGCTCCTGGATCTCCTCATAGTTGCGGCCCAGGCGGTCGATGCTCAGGATATAGAGCAGGTCCCCCGGTTTCAGGCGCCGGATCATCCTCTTGTACTGCGGGCGCTCAAAATCTTTGCCGGACTGTTTGTCCATAAAAATTTGATCTTTGGGCACCTGTTTTGCCTGCATGGCGAGCAGTTGGCGGTCTTCATTTTGGTCTGTGCTGGACACGCGGATGTATCCATATGTTTTGGCAGACACAGATGGATTGCCCCCTTTCTCTCAACTGGAGTTAGTCATTTTTCCTGCTGATCCCTCGCTCTTATTCTGGCCGGTAGATCCCATGCTCAGTGGTTCTCTGCCTAGAAGGAGGGTCAGTGATCTCTATTTTCTCATATTTTCTAAAAAATTTATCCATTCAACCCCATTTTCACCCTTATTTTCCAAAATAGAAGAAAAGAACTATTTGGCTGAAAAGGCACCAACTGCTAATCCAACAAATGCAAGAAAACTAGCCCTCCTCTTCTGACCGGCCCAATCTCTTTCTGGAGAAATGGGGCAATCCAATTTTACGAAAAATTGAAAGAGCCAACCGCACCACCAGATTGGTGCGGTTGGCTCTTTTTTATTTGCCACTCGGGCGTTCCTATTATGTTTGATAGAAGCAGGCCATGCCGTTCCCCCTACTGCTCCTGCTGTTGGGCGGCCTGCTCCTGGTAGTTGGTGCGGTTGGAGTCCACAAAGCCGTCAAACAGTTCATTGAGGAACTGGAAGGACTTCCCAGTCCCCTTGGCCACACAGAGTTCCGGCTCCTCCGCCACACGGGCTGGCGCCTTGATGGCCTGTTGGAGGACCCGGTCCAATCCATCCAGCTTGGCGCCGCCGCCAGTGAGCACCGCGCCGTTGGTGAACAGGTCGCTGACCAGCTCCGGCGGGGTCAGCTCCATGACCTTTTTGACCTCCCGGACAATCTGAGAGACCGGTTCCTCCAAAGCCTTCTGCAGCTCCCCGCTGGTGAGGGTCAGCTTGCAGGGCAGGCCGGTGAGGAGGTTGCGGCCCTTGCACTCGGCGGACTTCTCCGGATCCAGGGGCTGGGCGCTGCCGATCTCCATCTTCATGCGCTCGGCCATGCGCTCCCCAATGAGTACCCCGTATTTGGCGCGCACATATTTGACAATGGCCTGGTCAAAGACGTTGCCCGCCACCTTCAGGGAGCTTTTGCACACAATGCCATTGAGGGAGAGCACCGCAATATCCGTGGTGCCGCCCCCCACATCCACCACCAGGTGGCCCTCGGGCTTGGAGATATCGATGCCCGCACCGATGGCCGCGGCCACCGGCTCCTCAATGAGGTAAACCTTGCGGGCGCCGGCCACCTGGGCGGCCTCCTCCACCGCCTGGATCTCCACAGGGGTGATGCCGGTGGGGACACAGATGGCCATGCGGGGCTTGAAGATCTTGTTGTGGCAGACCTTGTTCAAAAAGTATTTGATCATGGCCTCGGTGACCTTGTAGTCGGAGATGACCCCCTCCTGCAGGGGGCGGATGGCAGTGATGTTGGCCGGGGTCTTGCCGATCATGCGGTAGGCATCGGCTCCCACAGCCTTCACCTCGCCGGTGCGGGTCTCAATTGCCACCACGGAGGGCTCGTCCAAGAGAACCCCCTCGTTGGTGTCATATATTATGACGGTTGCCGTCCCGAGATCAATTCCAATATCCATCGAGTTCATGGCGGTGCTCCTTCCAAAATTTTCAATTCCTGGTGTATCCGACGGTTGGGAGAGTTCCTCCCGTTCTTTCATTATAACGGCTTGTTTTGGGTTTGACAACCAACTTTTGTTTGGGGGCGGATCTCCCTACGGTAGGAGGCCGCCAAGGTGACGCTGTACACCTGAGAGGCGCCGGCCCCCTTGAGCAGCCGGGCGCACTCCCCCAAGGTGGATCCGGTGGTGAAAACATCGTCCACCAGGAGCCAGACGCTCCCCTCGGGCACTGGATGGGCCAGCTGGAAGGCATGTTTCACGTTACCCCGCCGCTCTCTGGCACTCAAGTTGTGTTGGGCGGGGTAGTCCCTGACCTTGCGCAGCAGATCCCGGTCATAGGGCAGGTCCAGCTCCTGACTCAGATACCGGGCCAACAGGTCCGATTGGTTGTACCCCCGTTCCTGCTCCTTGCTGGGGAACATGGGTACGCTGGCCACCCCTTCAAAGGAGATATCCCCATAGCGCTCCTTCACACAGCTGGCCAGAAGGTGGGCCAGGTAGGGGGCCGCATCCCGGCGGCCATGGAATTTGAACTGGACAACGCCCCGCTCTCCGCGGCCTGTGTAGTAGAAGACCGAGCGGTTGCCGTCCAGGGGCGAAAAGGCCCCTTGGCAGGTGCAGTGCTCCAGCCCAAGGCCGCAGTGGGGGCAGATCTCCCCGGTGATCCGGGGAAGGGTTTTCTCACAGGTTTCGCAGGCGGGCCAGTCCGGTTTCACAGGCTCATCGCAGAAGATGCACCTGCGGGGGAAGAACAGAAAGCCCAGCCGCTGCAGGAGGGTGATCTCCCGCTCATCCTTGGGCCTAGCCATGGACATCCTCCAAAGTCAGGGGGACGGAGACCGGCTGGAAGGCACTCTGCAGCTGCTCCTGGAGCATCTGGCGCAGGCCGGTGTACCGCAGGGTCTTGCGGTTGTTTTGGACCATGTAGGGGATGGCGCTCCCCTCCCCCACCAGAATCAGCAGGCGCTTTGCCCGGGTGACGGCGGTGTACAGCAGGTTGCGGTAATACAGCCGGCTGCTGGGGCGCATGAGGGGGATGATCACCGCCTCAAATTCGCTGCCCTGGCTCTTGTGGACGGTGACGGCATAGGCCAGCTCCAGCTGATCGCTCAGGTCGAAGGGATAGTCCACCAACCGGTCCTCATACCGAACCATGAGGGTGCGGGTGGGCTTGTCGATCATCTCAATGACCCCGATGTCCCCGTTATAGACCCCCATGCCCTTCTCCCCGGCCCGGTTGGTCCAGGGGACGTCGTAGTTGTTCTTGATCTGCATGACCTTGTCCCCCTCCCGAAAAGTGCGGTTGTAGCGGGTGAACTCCCGCTTGTCCCGGTCCGGGGGATTCAAGGCCTGCTGGAGCCGGCTGTTGAGCTCCACCGTGCCCAGGGCGTTGATGCGGCTGGGGCAGATGACCTGGATGTCCCACAGGGGAGACAGACCATAGGTCCGGGGCAGGCGGGCGGTGCACAGCTCCACCACCGTCTGGGCGGTGGCCTCGTAGCTGTGGCGAGCCATAAAGAAAAAGTCCCCGTCCCTGCGGGTGAGCTCCGGCAGCTCTCCCCGGACAATCTGATGGGCATTGGTGACAATCAGGCTCTGGCTGGCCTGGCGGAACACCTCTGTCAGCTGGACGGTACAGATCTCCTCACTGGCGATGAGATCCCCCAGCACATTCCCCGCCCCCACAGAGGGCAGCTGATCCGCATCCCCCACCAAAATCAGTTTGGCATGGGGCTTGACCGCCCGCAGAAGGGACTCCATCAGCAGAATGTCCACCATGGACATCTCGTCCACCACCACGGCGTCGTAGGGCAGGGGGTTGCGCTCATTGCGCTTAAACTGGCTCAGGGAGGTGGTGACAGCGGTAAAATCCACCTCCAGCAGCCGGTGGATGGTCTTGGCCTCCCTGCCGGTGACCTCTGACATGCGCTTGGCGGCACGGCCGGTGGGGGCCGCCAGCGCCACCTTGCTGCCCTGGCGCTCCAACAGGGTCAAAATGGCATTGACGGTGGTGGTCTTGCCTGTGCCCGGTCCGCCGGTGAGAATGAAGAGGTTGTGGGTCATGGCCTGCAAGATGGCCTTGCGCTGCAGGTTGGCATAGGCGATGCCGATCTCCGCCTCCAGCTGATCCACCGCGTGCTCCAGCGCCTCATTGGCTGTCTCCTGGGGCAGGGCCAACATCATCCCCAGGCGGCTGGCACAGTAATCCTCTGCCAGGAACAGGGCGGGCAGATACAAAAAGTCTGTTCCGTCCAGCTGCTTTTGAAACAGCTCCTCCCGCTGGACCATCCCCTCCAGCTCCTCCTCCAACAGAGGGGGGTCAACCTCCAGCAGTTTGGCCGTCAGGGAGAGGAGGGTGGCCCTGGGGATACAGCTGTGGCCATTGTTTAGATTGTGGCGCAGCACATAGGTGAGCCCCGCCTGAAGCCGGTTGGGGTCCTGGGGGGAGATGTCCAGCTGGGCGGCAATGGGCTCCACCTCAGGGAACTCCATGCCGATCTCCTCACAGCACAGGACATAGGGGTCCTCCCGCAGCAGGTCGGGGGCGTTGGCGCCCCAGCGCTTCCAGACCTTGATGGAGGTGGCTGCATCGATGTTGTACTGGGCCAGGAGCATCATCACCGAGCGGATGCCAAAGATCCGCTGGAACTCCTCCCCAATGGCTTTGGCCTTGTTTGCAGAGATGCCTGGGATGGTGGCCAGCTGCAGGGGATCCTTCTCCATGACCTCCAGGGATTTGTCCCCAAAGCGCTGGACGATCCGTTTGGCCGTGGCGGGCCCTACCCCCTTGATGGCCCGGGAGGAGAGGTATTTGAGAATGGCCGAGGCCGTGCTGGGCATGCTGCGCTCACAGGCGGAAATTTTAAACTGGGAGCCGTAGGTGGGGTGGCTGGTGAAGAAGCCGTGGAGAATCAGCTGCTCCCCCACCGCCACGGAGGAGAGAACCCCCACCGCCGTGATCAGCTGCAGATCGGTCCCCACCTCCAGCACGGTAAAGCCCGTGTCCTCGTTGCGGAAGACAATGTCCTCCACCGACCCCTCCAGGGTCTCCATGGGCCGGTTCTCCATCGGCTCACCCCACATTCCTCGAAGATTTGTTCTTCCGTCAGTATAATACAAATTCAGTGGCTTTGCAAACGCAAATCCTCCACCGCCCGAGGCAGATCCGCCCAGGAACACCAGCGGACCTGGACGTTCTCCTCCTGGAGCAGCTGACCGATGGCGCCGCTCTCACTCTCCGGCTCTCCCACCAGCAGAATGGGGTACTCCTCCCGCCCCAGGGTGCGGCGGTGCTGCTTGCAGCAGAGCACCAGTTGCTCCAGATCCTCCTGCCGCTCCAGAGTGGGCACCACGTAGCAGATCATCCCCCGCTGGGGGCGCAGGGCCCAGGCCGTGAGCAGGTGTACCAGGTAGAGGATGCCCAAAATGCTCAGCAGAATGCTGAGCACACCCATGACCGTCTGCATCATGCAATTCCTCCTTTCGTGGCTGAAACCAGCACACTGTATTCTATTGTTTTGCGTCCACTTTGGTGAAAAGGACGCCCTTATGAGGGGGAATGTTCCAAAGAAGCCGCCATGGCATCTGATCCAGCTGGAGAGACCGTGTCCTCCATTCCCCTTCACATCTCTCTTACGGATGGGAACCCTGCTTTTTCAACAGTGGACCAAAATTTTTCTAGTTTTCTTCTTTACACGGCAATATTGGTTGTGAGAAGGGTGGAGTCCCTCTTTCCCCTTGACAATTACAATGTATGATTGTATTATTAAACTAGCACAATAGAACAGAGAAAGGAGTACATGCCATGGAATGGACCTTTCAGCCCGACCGGCCCATTTACGCCCAACTGGTGGAACAGATCCAATTGGGGATTGTCTCAGGGCGGTATCCTGCGGGGAGCCGGCTGCCCTCTGTGCGGGAGTTGGCGGCGGAGGCCTCGGTAAACCCCAATACCATGCAGAAGGCCTTGGCGGAACTGGAGCGGTCCGGACTGCTGCACACCCAGCGGACCAGCGGCCGTTTTATTACGGAGGATCAAGAGATGATCGAGACGGTACGCAACAACCTGGCCTATGAACAGATCCATAAATTTTTAGAGAACATGCGCAAACTGGGCTTTGACCCGGCCGAGACCATGGCGCTCATGGAGAAGGCGGCAAAGGAGGAGTATTGATGGAAAACATTTTGGAATGCCGGGCCTTGACCAAGACCTATGGATACCGCACGGCCCTTTCCAACCTGGACATTGCCATTCCCCGCGGCCGGATTGTAGGGCTGCTGGGCCCCAACGGCAGCGGCAAGACCACCCTGATCAAACTGGCCTGCGGGCTGCTGACCCCCACGGCCGGCCAGATCCTCATAGACGGCAAGGCCCCCGGTCTGGAGAGTAAGGCCATTGTCTCCTACCTGCCGGAGCGCAGCTATTTGAACAACTGGATGTGCATCCAGGAGCTGATCCGCTTCTTTCAGGATTTTTACCAGGATTTTCAGCCGGAGGTGGCCTATGACATGCTCCAGCGGCTGAACATTGACCCCAGGGACCGGCTCAAAAACCTGTCCAAAGGCACCAAGGAGAAGGTCCAGCTGATTCTGGTCATGAGCCGCAGGGCGCAGCTATACCTGCTGGATGAACCCATCGGCGGGGTGGACCCTGCCACCAGGGATTACATCCTGCACACCATCATTGGCAACTACAACGAGAACTCCACCGTGATCCTGTCCACCCATCTGATTGCGGACGTGGAGCAGATTTTGGACGATGTGATCTTCCTCTCCAACGGTAAGATTCTCATGGCCTCCCCCGTGGATGAGATTCGGGAGCGCCAGGGCAAATCGGTGGACGATCTGTTCCGGGAGGTGTTCAAATGCTAAGAAAACTGCTGAAATATGAGCTGAAGGCCACGGCCCGTACCTTTTTGCCCCTCTACGGGTGCCTGATCCTATTTGCCGTGATCAACCGGGTCTTTGTGGCCATTCAGGACCGCACGGAGCACTTCTCCTTCTTCTTTGGCGTGAGCCTGACCTCCTACATCTTTCTCATTGTGGCCATCTTTGCCCTGACGGTGTTCGTGATGATTCAGCGCTTTTACAAGAGCCTGCTGGGGGATGAGGGGTACCTGATGTTCACCCTGCCCACCACCCCGGGCAAGCTCATCCTCAGCAAGCTGATCATCTCCATCTTTTGGGTGGTGGTCAGCATCGCCATCACCGGATTCTCCATTATGATCCTGGCCATGAGCACCGGCTTCTGGCAGGCCATGGGACAGCTCTTCCAGGCGTTGGGGCTCTATTTCCGGGAGTATTTTTCCTTTGCGG
The DNA here is from genome assembly GCA_904397835.1 of Candidatus Aristotella avistercoris. Classification (GTDB taxonomy): domain Bacteria; phylum Bacillota; class Clostridia; order Oscillospirales; family Ruminococcaceae; genus Aristotella; species Aristotella avistercoris. The sequence goes on along the minus strand of CAJFOV010000043.1, from coordinate 15,636 downwards.
ATGTGTCTGTCCTGACCTCTTTCCTCTTTCTGGGGCTGTGCGGGCTGACCTACCTCATCCTCTCTGTCTACTGCGCCATTGCAGTGGGCCACAGCTTCAAACAGCACCGGGCCATTGGCTCTGTGGGCGCCTATCTGGTGATCTGCCTGATCTCCCAGGTGGCCACCACCCTCTGTGTACAGATGGGCGGATTCTTTACGACACGGCTGCCGTCACTGGAACATCTGCTGCTCTATGAAAAGTATGGCATCAGCCTGTTCCTCCTGTTCTTTGCAGTGATGTACCTGATCTTTGCCGCCGTCTGCTATGTTGTCACCCAGCAGCTGCTGAGCAAACGGCTCAACCTGGCATAGATATTATAATTTCTTTTCCTCTTCCTCGGCCCCCCGATCTATGGATTGGGGGGTCGAGGTGCGTATCAACCGCCATTTGTGGGAGAGGCCGATGCAACTTCGACTTCGGGGTTTCCTATCTTTTCCCCTCCTTACAAAAACAGCCCGCGACAATTTTCCCTGGGGCCAGGCCGTTTCTCTTGCAGGGCTCCATTCCCGCACCGCAGGTCATGCTACAGGATTCGCTCCACAGGGCCACCGATTTTGTGGTCGTCTGCTTCTGCTGCCCAATGGATGATTTTGGGATACAAGCCAAAGCACCTTGAGGACCAAGGTCATCCTGATAAAAATATGTCAATGGGCAGCGGGGCGACAAAATTATACTTGCTTTTTGGGGGGTAAAGCGTTTATCATAAAAGGGCACCCTGTATTTTAGGAAGGAGTGGCCTGCCTACAGCGGGCCGAACACAACATGGCAAAAGTTGTCCATATCAACGGCATGAATGGGGTCACACAAAAATATCTGTTGTCCCTGTTCTCCCAGTGGGTGCTGCTGATTCTCTCCGTCCTATCGGTGGTCATTGCCCACAAGGTCAGCGTTCTGCTGTACCTGGCGCCTGTCCCCTTTCTTCTGTGTTACCGGTATCTGCGCAAAAATACCGCGTTGCTGCGCAGCGGCTCCAAGGGGGAGCGAGAGACGCTTAAGCTTCTCAAGCGCCTGCCCAAAAACTACTACATTCTGCCGGACCTGACCCTGGTGACCGCCCACCGCAAAAGCCAGGTGGATTTTTTGATCCTCTGTCCCAAGGGCATTTATACCATTGAGGCCAAGAATGTGGCGGGGGAGATCTCCGGCAAGGCTGACAGCAACCGGCTGTACAAGACCCGCCCTGTCGGAAGGGGAAAGTATGAACGCAAGCCCCTCTACAACCCCCTCAAACAGGCGGAGGGCCATGTGGCCACCATCCAGGAGATGCTCCAGGAAAACGGCATCACCCTGCCGGTCTGCTCGGTGATCTATTTTTCCAACCGGTACGCGACCCTCAAGACCGATTTTGGAGACCGGCCTGTCTTCTGCCGCAAGGAGGATGGGGACAAGCGGATGTTGGAGTTTCTCATGTCCCACGGGGACACCATCTGGCGCAAGGAGGCCATGGAACAGCTGGTAAAGCTGGTGGCAAAGTACGCCCAATGAGCGCGGTATGCTGCACCCACACAAGACAAGCGGGAAAGGTCCCACAGCCGTCGGCTGTGGGACCTTTCCCGCTTCTGTCTTTCTATGGCAGGCTATACCGCCTGCTGTCCATTGACAAAGACCATCACCGGCTTTTCCGAGGCGGTCAGGGGGTCCCCCCGGAAGATGGCCAGATCTCCATCCTTGCCCACCTCCAGGGAACCCACACGGTCCTGGATGCCGCAGATGGCTGCCGCCTGGATGGTGATGGCCTGCATGGCCTGCCCCCAGGGCATGCCCTCCCGCACGGCCACTGCGGCGCAGACGGTCAAAAAGTTGCAAGGGATCTCCGGGTGGTCGGTACAGATGGCTGTAGGCACCCCGGCCCTGGCCAGGACCCCCGGGTTGGTGTAACTGGCGTTGCGCAGCTCCGGCTTTGGCCGGGTGGAGATGAGGGGGCCCGTAATCACCGGCACCCCCGTCTGAGCCAGCCGCTGGGAGACCAGGTGGCCCTCTGTCCCATGGACCAGCACCAGATCCAGGTGGAACTCCCTGGCCAGGCGCAGGGCGGTGAACATGTCGTCCGCCCGGTGGGCGTGGAAGTGGGCCTTGAGCTTACCCTGGAGCACGGGGATCAGCGCCTCACACTTGGGGTCATATTCGGGGGCGTCACAGTCCTCATCCTCCCTGGCCCGCTGCTGATCCTCCTGGTACCGCTGGGCCTTTTTCAGCTGTTCCCGGATGATGGCGGCAGTGGCCATACGGGTGGTGGGGGCCTGGGATTTGTCGTGATAGGTGTTCTTCGGGTTCTCCCCCAGGGCAAACTTCATGCCTACAGGGGCCTTTAGGATCATATCGTCCACACAGACGCCCCAGGTCTTTAGGGCGCACAGCTGCCCGCCAATGGGGTTGGCGCTGCCGGGGCCTGTGACCACTGTGGTGATGCCCGCCCGCAGCGTCTCTACAAATGCGGCATCCATGGGGTTCACCCCGTCGATGGCCCGCAGCTGGGGGGTGGCGGGGTCGGTGTCCTCGTTGCCGTCGTCCCCCTCAAAGTCCAGACCCTCCTCCCACATGCCAAGGTGGCAGTGGGCGTCAATCAGGCCGGGGTAGACATGCAGGCCCTGCAGATCCAACAGGGGCTCCTCGTCCACGGGCATCCGGTCCATGGGGCCCAGATCCTGGATGATGCCCTCTTTCAAGGTCAAATAGCCGTCCTCCACCATGGGGCCCGTCATGGGGTGGAGGATTCCATGAATCAAACGCACAATCTTCTCTCCTCTGGTCTGGCGATGGACCAAGAAAAAAGAGGCGTCCTCAGACGCCTCCTCCCCCTTAAGAGCGGGAGCCTCTGCGGCCGTTGCCAGAGCCGCGCTTGCTATCCATCACTTTTTTCAGGTCGCTCATCTTATCGTCGCTGGTCTGTTTGAATTTGCTGAGCATATCCTCAAAGGACATGGGCTCATTGCTGTGGCGGGAGGCATACTCAAAGGTGTTGACCCTTGGGGAGGATCGCCTCTGCTGGGGACGGGATCCATTGGGCCGTGCTCCAGCACCGCCCTGATTGGACCGGGCTCCGCCATTGGGCCGCACCCCATTCCCTCTACCCTGCCGCTGACCGTCGCTAGGCGTAGGTTCCGCCGCCTTTTTAATGGACAGGCTAACTTTGCCGTCCTCAGAGATGTTCAGGATCTTGACTTTGACCACCTGTTGTTCCGTCAGGAAATCCCGAATCTCCTTGACAAAGGTGTTTGCCACCTCAGAGATGTGGACCATACCTGTCTTGCCGCCGGGGAGCTCCACAAAAGCGCCAAACTTGGTAATCCCTGTTACTTTACCCTCTACGATTGTACCTACCTCAAGCTGCATACTGAAGTTTTGTCCTCCTTCGATTCTGTTGCGTCTCTTCTGCAGTGCTGGTACTAGTTTCCAGATGTATCCACAACAACCCGTTCGTTGGGATAGCCGTAGTTCAACCGCTCCCTGGCGATGCGCGCGTAGTATTCCGCATCATTCTCCGCCGCAAGCGCGCGCTCGCTGTCCTTGTTGGCCAGCCGTTGCTCCTCCGTCTGGGTCTGCAGGGTCTCCAACTCCTGACGGCGTGCAGAAACATCCATCTGCAGCTTGACCAAAGAGATCAGCGCATACAGGACAAAGCACACCAGGGCCACCTGTGGCAGAATGCTCTTTTTTCTTTTTTTGGCTTTGCTTCTGGCCATGCAGGCACCCCCTCGTCAATCGGTTTCAGTGGAAAAAATGGCAGAACAACCCCCTGTGTGAAACCGTACAGCATGGTTAGATTATACAACAGAAACGCGGGATCTTTCAAGGGAATTTTTCTTGTTTTTCTTGATTTCTCCCACGTTTTTTCCGTGTTTTTGTTACTTGTAAGATTTGCAGTAACCTGCGGTGGAAAATTTGCCACCACTTGCGAGAAATTTCTGGATTTCTTCATAAAATCGATCGTGTTTTTTCCTTGCCTGGAGTGCACTCCCATGCTATACTAAACAAGACTTCAAAATTCGACAGAAAATCCTAATTGCAATAAAAAGGAGGCCTTCCCCTCATGAAAGAGAAGGATGCACTGCGCCCCAAAGGACATGGCACTGGGCCCAAGAAAAAGCGCAAGAAAAAAATCTTGATCTCCCTTGTGCTGGTTCTTCTGGTGCTCATTGGTGCGGGAGCCGTTTATATCGGTTCCATTTTGGGGGAACTGAATGTGGTGGACTTTCCCACCGGGGATGAGGATCTGGGCATCTCCCAGGATGAGATCAACAAGAGCACCCTTGGCAACGACGGCATTGTGAACATCGCCCTCTTTGGTGTTGACCAGCGGCAGGCGGGACAGAATACCCGTTCCGATGCCATTATGATTTTAAGTGTGGATAAAAGCAGCGGCGAGCTCAAACTCTCCTCCATCATGCGAGATTCTCTGGTGGAGATCGAGGGCCATGGACAGGATAAGATCACCAACGCCTATGCCTACGGCGGCCCCCAGTTGGCGGTGAAAACTCTCAACCAGAACTTTAACTTGAACATCCGGGAATATGCCACGGTGAATTTCCAAGGGATGGCAGAGATCATCGACGCCGTAGGCGGGGTGGAGATTGACATCTCCGAGGCGGAGCGTCTGAATGCCAATGAGCAGATCTGGGAACAGAGCCAGGTGGCGGATCTTCCCTATACCCCCATTGAGGAAAGCGGGCTCCAGACCCTCAACGGCACCCAGGCGGTGGCCTATGCCCGCATCCGCTATGTGGGCAATGCGGACTTTGAGCGCACCTCCCGCCAGCGGGAAGTGCTGCGCCAGATCTTTGAAAAGGCCCTGAACTTGAGCCCCACCCAGTACCCCTCCTTTGCCAAACAGTTTTTGCCCCTGGTGGAAACCTCCCTGGACCTGGGGGACATCCTCTCGCTGGCGGATGTGATGCTCAAAAATCCCACTTTGGTGGACGTGCGCTTCCCCACCAACGATGACCTGATTGGTAGCGGCAGCATCACAGTCAACGGCCAGAGCTGTGTCTACTTTGATGTTGACACCATGACTCAAAAACTCCATGATTTTATCTACAACGACATCGACCCCACCACCGACTCGGATCGGGCGTCCAACGGCAACCATTGATTCCCAAAAGCAGGCCAAAAGACGGGGCTTATGCCCCGTCTTTTTTTGTACCCTTTTTGTGTTGCCCTGTCCTTTTGGGGGCTTTTTGTGCCCGTTTTGCAGCGGCCCGAGTGGCCCTTTGGGCCTGTTTTTGGGCCAACTTTCTCTCCCGGCGCTGAGTTTGTAGGACCCGCCTTGTCTGCCTGCGCTCCAGGTGTTTTTGGCGTTCTCTGCAGTACCTGCGCTGTATGGCTCCCCTGGAGCGGGACGCCACCCGGCGGAAACACCTCCAGAGCCAACGGAAGGGGCACAGCAGCAGGCGCACCAGGGGGAAGAGAATTTTACCAAACACCACATGGAGCACCGCCCGGATCCCAGCAATGATGGCCCCCGACAGTCGGAACAGCAGTGCGCCCAAGGTAAAATAGTAGAGGACCCATCCCAGGAACTCCCCCACCAGGATGTACAGGCGCACCTGCCCTTTGCTGAAGGTCATCTGGAACAGAAATGTGGCCAGGGCCCACAGCAGCACATAGAGCAGATCCTGTAGAAAGACCACCCAAGCCGGCATTCGGAACGCCTGCCGGGGGATGCGGAACAGCTCATAACACAGGCCCAAGGAGGCCCCCAACAGCCACGCGTAGGCAAAGACCTTCACCTGGTCGGCAACTACCAGTTCCAACCCCATTCACACCCTTATCGAAAGAGCTTGCCAAACAGTCCGCCGCCCCGCTGGGGCTGGGGATCCGCATAGGCCAGGGATTCGATCTCCCCTTGGACGTACAGTTCGCCGCTCTCCACGTCAATTTTCCCAACATGCAAGTTGTACCCCCGCACCGTCAGCTCGCCCTGGTCGGTAAAGGCCACCACCATCTGTTCATCAAAGCTGTCAATATCCTGCACTCCCGTGATGGTCAGGTTTTTCCGGTCCTCCAGAATCACATTGTGTGGCTTTTTCATCAACATTTTTTCATCCGTCATAACAAACCGCCTCTCTTTTTGATGGGGCGGCCGCAGCCGCCTTTCCTGCTCAGGATCGATGGTTTTTTCTTCCTATACCCCCATTGTATGAGCACATCTTTTGTGGTATGCGTGGAAGGGGGCAAACCCTCTGTCTCTGTGATAAGATATATCCCTGTCCCGCCGCCCACATCTGCCAGGTCAAAACCGGTGGACGCTGGTGTCCTCCTGTGGTAAACTCAAGAGGGATACTGCTCCAGAAGATGCGTTGCCCATGTAGTGGGGAAAGATCAATCTCTGATGCTGCAAGCGGGTACCGCTTTTCTTTTGACCGCAGTTGGTGTTACAATAGAAAAAAGAATTTGCCGATCAAACAGAAGCTGCTTCCCTGCTGGTTTCTGGTAAAGTGCAGGAGTGGTTCTCCATAAGAGGAGCCCGTCCCCTGGCACAGGGACACAGGACAACTGCCCGGCGGGAGCAGCGCAATCGAGCAGAAAGGAATAGGCGGACCTGCCGCTTGCAGGGTCCGCAACATTGCCATGAAGCATTTGGTTGTTGGACTGTTGGCCCATGTGGATGCAGGCAAGACTACCCTCACTGAGGGGCTGCTGTATCAGGGGGGCAGTTTAAAAAAATTGGGGCGGGTGGATCATCAGGACGCCTTTTTGGATACCGAGTCCCTGGAGAAGGAGCGGGGCATCACCATCTTTTCCAAGATGGCACAGCTCCCCCTACCCCGGGCCCATTTGACCCTGCTGGACACGCCGGGACATGTGGATTTTTCTGGCGAGATGGAGCGCACGCTGCAGGTGCTGGACTATGCCATCCTGGTTATCAGCGGCACCGATGGCGTCCAGAGCCACACCCAGACCCTCTGGCGTCTGTTGGAACGGTACGAGATCCCCACCTTTTTGTTTGTCAACAAGATGGATCTGCCCGGCGCCGACCGCACCGCCATTCTGGGGGAACTCCAGCGCCGTTTTGGGGACGCCTGTTTGAGCTTTGACCCCCAACAGCCGCCCCAGATGTTCTGGGAAAATCTGGCCCTGCAGGACGAGGCGACCATGGAGGCTTATTTGGAGGGAGGAAGCCTGGAGCTTGAGCAGATTGCGGCGCTCATTGCCCGGCGGAAGGTCTTTCCCTGTTACTTTGGCGCCGCCCTGCGCCTGCAGGGGCTGGAGGCCCTTTTGGAGGGGCTCCAGCGGTACACCATGGAGCGGACCTATCCTGAGGAATTTGGGGCCAAGGTCTATAAGATCGCCCGGGATCCCCAGGGAAACCGGCTGACCTATCTGAAAATCACTGGCGGCTCCCTGGCGGTCAAAGCCCCGCTCCAGGGAGAGAGCGCCACTGGAGAGCCCTGGCAGGAGAAGGCGGACCAGATCCGGCTATATTCCGGCAGCAAATTTCAGCTCCAAGAGCGGGTCTGCGCCGGCACCGTCTGCGCCGTCACGGGTCTGAGCCACACCTGGCCCGGGGAGGGCCTGGGGCAGGAGCCCTCCTCCCCGCCGCCGGTGCTCCAACCGGTTCTCAGCTGCCAGCTGCTGCCCCAAGGCTGTGACCCCTTCACAGCCCTGCAAAAGCTCGCCCCCCTGGAGGAGGAGGATCCCCAGCTCCACATGGTTTGGAACGAGGCCCTGCAGGAGATCCACCTACAGATGATGGGGGAGGTTCAGCTGGATGTGCTCAAACGGGTGATTGGGGAACGGTTCGGCCTGACAGTGGATTTTGGCCCGGGGACCATCGTCTACCGGGAAACCATTGCGGCGCCGGTGGAGGGTATCGGCCATTTTGAACCCCTGCGCCACTATGCAGAGGTCCACCTGCTGCTGGAGCCTCTGCCCCGTGGGAGCGGCCTGCAGTTTGCCTCCTTCTGCAGCGAGGAGATGCTGGACGGCGCCTGGCAGCGGTTAGTATTGACCCATCTGGCGGAGAAGGAGCATGTGGGGGTACTCACCGGCAGCCCCATCACCGACCTAAAAATCACCCTGGTGGCGGGCCGCGGGCACCTGAAACACACCGAGGGGGGCGATTTCCGCCAGGCCACCTATCGGGCGGTGCGCCAGGGACTCATGCAGGCCGAGAACATCCTGCTGGAGCCCTGGTATGATGTACAGCTGCAGGTGCCAGGCGAGCTGGTGGGTCGGGCCATGGCGGATCTGCAGCGTATGGGCGGCGCCTTTGACCCGCCCCAGCAGGAGGGGGAATTTGCCCTTATCTGTGGCCGCGCTCCAGTGTCCGCCATGCAGGGTTATGCCCTGGAGGTGGCCGGTTACACCCGCGGGAAGGGACGCCTGTTCTGCAGTCCCAGGGGATATGAACCCTGCCACAACCAGGAGCAGGTGGTCCAGGAGCTGGGGTATGACCCGGAGCGGGATCTGGAGAACCCGGCGGACTCTGTCTTCTGCGCCCACGGGGCGGGCTTTGTGGTCAAGTGGAACCAGGTGTCGGACTTTGCCCACATCAAGTGTGCGCTCTTTCCCCAGCAGGAGGAGGAACGGCCTACTCCTCGGGAGCGGGCCGGTATTCCCTCCGGCGGCGCCCTGGAGGAGGAGAAGGAACTGGCCGCCATCTTTGAGCGCACCTATGGCCCGGTCAAACGCAGGGAGCTGTTCCGGAACCTGTCGGAGGGGCCCCAGGAGTACCACTACCAGGACCAGGGCCCTGAGTATCTATTGGTGGATGGTTATAACATCATCTTTGCCTGGGAGGAGCTGAAGGCCCTGGCCCAGGTCAGCTTTGACGGCGCCCGCCAGGCCCTGGCGGACATTCTGTGCAACTACCAGGGCTTTCGCAAGTGTCAGGTGATTCTGGTCTTTGACGCCTACCAGGTCAAGCGCAATGTTGGAGAGGTGGTCCCCTATCACAACATCCACATTGTCTATACCAAGGAGGCGGAGACCGCCGACATGTTCATCGAAAAGGTCACCTATCACATGGACGGCAAGCGCCGGGTGCGGGTGGCCACCTCAGACCGGGCGGAGCGGGTTATTATCCTGGGGCACGGCGCCCAGGCCATCTCCGCCCAGGAGTTCCGTCTGGAGGTGGAGCGGGCCAACGGACAGATCCGCGCCCTCATTGCTGAAAACAACCAGCGCAATGCCCTGGAGGCCAGGAGGGCCCACGCCAATCCAGTCAAACCCCTCTAGCGGTTTGGAGCACGCAAAGGCTACAAGCACAAGCATCGGCCTGCCGCCCGGCTTTTACTGGTGATTTGACAGAACCATGGGGAGCGCAATGAATTGCCAACCGGTCTCTTGGACCTGTGCTGATGGATCCACAGGTGTCTTGCGCTCCATCTGCCACATAGTCACCGGGTTTTTCTCCATCAATGGGATAGGGTTGTTCTGTAAGCGCCGCAGTGTCCCATTCCTCCAAGGCGTTTCCTAAATATGTAGGGGGGCTTTTGTGTGCTGCAATGGCCCCGGCTCCCACCAAGGGGAATTTTCCTGGTACAGAGGAAGGGGAGATTGTCACAGCGTGGATACAAACTGTACGGGAATAAGGCCCTGTGGCAGTTTGATCAGATGGGGCATCACCCCTCTACGCCCACGAGAAGTACGCAACATGACCATACCATCACTGGCTTACCGGCCCTGCAGGGCCGGTATTCTTTGTGCTCTCTGTCGTAGGACATATCACTCACAGTACAGCAGAGGGAGAGCGGCGCCTGTTGGCGCTGCTCCCCCTCTGTGGGTTTGGATGAAAAGTTATTTGAGGGAGTTCTCGTAGGACTCGATCATCTTTTTCACCATCTGGCCGCCCACGGAACCGGCCTCACGGGAGGTCAGGTCGCCGTTGTAGCCCTGCTTGAGGTTCACGCCAACCTCGCGGGCAGCTTCCATCTTGAACTTCTCCATGGCGGCCTTCGCCTCAGGGACAACAATGCGGTTGTTGCTGGTGTTGTTGCTAGCCATAGCTTGTACTCTCCTTGTTCTATCGAATTATTTGGAGCTCGATTGCGTTTGCATTAGTATTATGAGCTGGGCATTTTGGATTATCAGAGGGAATTTTTAGGAATCCTGTCGCCAAAATTTGCGCTGTTGCAGTTCCCTCTTTATTAAAGCGGTCCATCGAACAGCACCTGGACCTGGTCGGCGAGGATCAGGATGGCCGCCACACACAGGAGACTGAACATATCCACGGGGCGGGAGAGGCGCACCGGCAGTTCCACCGGTTCAATGCGCGCACCGGAGAAGGTGGTGATGGCCCGCTGCAGGCAGATAACTGCCGATTCTGCGGAGATGCTGGAAACTGTCAAGGTGTCCCTGCTGGAAAAACCGCAGGTGACCCCCTTGACCTGGCTGTGGGAGAGGAGCTCCATGGCCCTGCCGTTGTCAGAGAGCACCACGGCCACCACCTGGTCCCCCGCCTCCAGTTTGTCAGATAGACACTGCGCCTCCTGCACCAGCAGGACTGTCGGCCGGCCCTGGAGCCGCTGGATTTGATCCGACTGATAGACCATAAACTCATAGGGGGGCTCCCCCTGCAGCAGGGACACCCCATCAAACACACTGATGGAAAAGTGGCTGGACAGCAGGGATGTCACCTGAAAAAAGGTGTGCTTGTTTTTTCTGCTGGCGCTCAGGACCACATTGGTCATGGTGCAACCTCCCAAAGCAATTCTTTTGGCATATTGTTCCCACAAAATGACAAAACTTGTATGACGGGTATTCATACGGTTTGGAAGGCGATCTTCTGAATGCCTATGTATTTTTGCAAACATTCAATTGGCCGGCGAGGTACCTTGGAGGTTTTGCTCCACCAAAAGCAAAAACTCCTCCCAGCGGCCGGTGTCCCGCAGGGTTGCCGGGCAGTTTTTCCCGGAGAAATCACCGTGCTGCTTGACGCAATCAAGATCCAGGTGGTAGGTCTGGAGCAGGTAGGCGGTGAGCTTGGCCGCATTTTGCAGGGCCTGTTCAAAGTCCCCATCCTCATTGATGCAGATTTCCACCCCAATGCCGTTGAGGTTGCCGCCATTCTGTTCCAGCTGATCCCCTGCATGCCAGCCCACCTCATTGTCCGGCAGGTGGTGGTAGATCTCATGGTCATCCACTGTATAGTGCCAGGAGACCATGCGGCTCTGGGCCCCCTGTTTGATGTAGTTGGCGTGGGCCTGGGCGTTGGCGCCCACACTGGGGTTGCCCGTCTCATGGATGACCACATAGCGGATCTCCCGGTTGATGTGGGTGCGGTTGCTGTTGGTGTCCGGTACCAGGTCGGTGGTCACCGGTATGCCGGCAATCTGCTGGGGATAGGCCGGCGTCTGCTGCTGGGCGGCGGGATCCGGGGCCAGAGCGCCCCAGAGGATCAGGCCAAGGACCAGCAATCCCCCAAAGAGCAGCAAAATGGCAGTGCGTTTTGTGTCAACCACGTGGATGTGAATTCCTCTCATATTTTAACCTCCTGTCGGCCAAGCCTTCCCTACAGGATACGCATCCCAGGGGCAAAAAATTCCTTGTCCATCTCCCTTGGAGCAGGCCGTATATTCCCCAGGTCACAACGATTCCACACAGCCTTGGAGCGGGACCCTGCAGCAGTCCCACCAGACAGCATGAGGTAGCGGCTGTCATCTGCAGCGGCATCTCAAGGGGACCATAGATTCCAATTTGGGGGAAGACGGAAAAGACCGGAAAAATTCCATGGAAAAATAGGAGCTTCTGTGGTACAATAGAACCCTACGACCAAACCCATTTTATCAGACAATCAAGAGGATATTATGAAGATTGCATTAATTGGTGTCCCCATGTACTATGGCTGCGACAACCCGGGCACAGAGCGGGCCTATGAGGCCCTGCTGCAGGCCGGCCTTGTCCAATGCCTTGAAAAACACGGAAATGAAGTGGTCTCCTGCCAGACCGTTCGCGAGGTCCCCGTCCGGGACAAATACTTTGACCCCTCTATGGAGTACCTGCAGGAGGTGCAGGAGATGATGGAAGAGCTCACCCAGATGGTCCGCTCCGCCATGGAACAGGGGTATTTCCCTTTGATGATCGGCGGGGACCACGCACTGGGCATCGGCTCCCTGGCAGGGGTCTCCTACCACGTTCCCCAAGAGGATCTGAGCGTGGTCTGGGTGGATGCCCACACGGATATCAACACGCCGGACGGCTCCCCCTCCCACCACATCCATGGCATGCCCCTGGCGGTGGCCATTGGCGAGGGGGATCCTGCCCTCACTGGCATCGGCGCCCGGAAGGTCAAGGTGGACAGTGAAAACCTCTTCTTCTGCGGTGCCCGCAGCATAGACCCGCCGGAATGGGCGCTCATTCAGGAGCGGGATATCCGCTGCTTCACCATGCAGGAGATCCGCCAAAAGGGCTGCCAAAATGCGCTGGAGGAACTGGTGGGCTGCGTCAAGACCCCCTACCTCCACCTGAGCTTTGACGTGGATGGGCTGGACGCAGCCCTCTTTCACGCCACGGGGCTCCCCATTCCCAACGGCTTCACCATTCAGGAGGCCTGTAGCATCTTGCAGCGGATTGTGGCCAGCGGCAAGGTGTGCTCCATGGACGTGGTGGAATACAGCCCAAGGGCAGATGAGGACGGCCAGGGGCTGCGGGACGTCATGACCATATTGGACGCCATCGGCCAGGCCCTGGCACAGGTGTCAAATCCGATGACCCATGTGCCCTCCCAGCAGAAAGGAGGCATTCCGTCATGAAAAACCAGTACCAAATTACCTTCCCGCAGCTGGTCACCGAGCTGCAGCGGTGGGATTTGGTCCAATCCCATGGCCCCCTGCAGGAAGTGGTGATCTCCGACATCACCTACAACTCCAAGGAGGTAAAACCCGGTACCCTTTTCTTCTGCAAGGGGATGGCCTTCCGCCCGGAGTACCTGGACCAGGCGGTGACATCCGGCGCCTGCTGCTATCTGTCTGAGACAGTCTATCGCCAGGACCTGCCCTACATCCAGGTCAAGGACATCCGCAAGGCCATGTCGGTGACCTCCATTCTGTTCTACAGCCGCCCCTTTGAGGACATCCAGGTCATTGGGATCACCGGCACCAAGGGCAAGACCAGCACCTCCTACTTTATGGCCAGCATTCTGGAGCAGGTGCTGGGCCGCCGCTCCGCCCTGCTCTCCACCGTTGAGGTCTACACAGGGGCGACTGCCCAGGAGGCCCATCTGACCACGCCGGAGGCCCCGGAGCTGGAGCGCTATTTTGCCGAGGCCAGGGACTGGGGCCTGCAGTATCTGACCATGGAGGTCTCCTCCCAGGCGTACAAGATGGAGCGCACCTATGGGGTACATTTTAAAGTGGGGGTCTTTTTGAACATCGGCCTGGACCACATCAGCCCCATTGAACACGAAAATTATGAGGACTACCTGGCCTGTAAGCTCCAGCTTATGGAAAACTGCGACATTGGAGTCATCAACCGCTCCACCCAGGACTTCGACCGGGTCTATGAGACCGCCAAGGCCCACTGCCAACAGGTGGTGACCTATGGCGACCATCCCCAGGCGGATGTACGCCTGTTGGAGATCCAGCGTCAAGGCGGCACCTTTGTCTTCCAGGTGCAGTACCAGGGGGAGGTCTTTACCTACCACATGGACACCCCCGGCCGGTTCAACGTGGAGAACGCCCTGGTGGCCATCACCGTGGCAAAGCTGCTTCACCTGCCGGAGGAGGCCATCGCCGCAGGGGTTGCCCATGTGACCATCCCCGGCCGGATGAATTTGTTCCAAAAGGATGGGGCCATCATTCTGGTGGACTATGCCCACAATGAGCTGAGCTTCACCAAACTCTATGAGTCCCTCACCGCCGACTACCCCGGCTGGCCCATCAAGGTTCTCACCGGCAGCCCGGGCGGCCACGCCTACCGCCGCCGTCAGGAGATCGGCACCCTTTCGGGGAAATATTGCAGCCACATCTATCTGACGGAGGAGGACCCTCAATTTGAGGATGTGGTGGATATCTGCAAGGAGATGGCCACCTACATCGAGCCCTACGGCACCCCCTATGAGATCATCCCCGACCGGACCGAGGCGGTGGAAAAGGCCATCCGGGAGGTCCGCCCCGGTGAAATCCTGGTGGTGGCCGGCAAGAGCGAGGAGGACTATCAAAAGCGGCGGGGCCAGTATGAGCACTGCGAATCTGACCTGGACATTGTCAAGCGGATGCTCGGTTTGAAACAGTCCGCACCCCAGTCTTAACAGCTTGTGACACAACAAGATCAAGGGGCCCGGGATCTATGGGATCCCGGGCCCTTTTTATGCTTTCATTCTTTGAAGGACGCTCCTATTGGGCCTTGCCCCGTCCGGCGATGGGCGCACGGCCCACCACCTGCTCCCCACGTTTGAAGTAGATAAAGTCAAAGGTATTCACCGTGGTGCAGCAGTGACCAGGGTAGAAGGAGAGCTGCTCCCCCACCTGATAGGGCAGATTCTCCCCATCCAGGGTGATGTGCTCCTCACTGATGCGGATGGGGCAGTCCGGTAGCTGGACACAGACTGGCTCCTTCTGATCCAGGCCGAAGGACTTGGCCCCAGCATCCACCGTCAGGTTGTGGCTGTTGCGGCTGAGGACGGTGGTAAGCACCGTCAGAGACCGCTGGAAGGGCAGGTGCACACCCCCAAAGGCCTGATCCATAAAGATGTAGCTGCCCGCCTGAAGCTCGGTGTAGACCCCGCCCTGGGCCTTCCAGGCACAGGTGGCAGAGCTGGCGCCGCTGATCTCCCGCACCGGCAGGCCCCGCTCCTCCAGATAGGCCTTGAGCTCCCCCATGGTCTGCTCCACCTGACGCACTGTGGCAAGGCGGGCAGCCTCATCCTCCTCGTGGGAGAGCTGGCCTGCATAGGCCTGGATACCGTCAAAGGTCAGGTGATCCGCGCACTGCACCTGCCGCGCCAGGTCATAGGCCTCCTGAAAGGAGGAGACCCCGCACCGGTTCAAACCCGCATTGTACTCCACATAACAGTGGATGGTGCTCCCTGCCAGGGCCGCAGCCTGTTGAAGATCCTGGATGTTTTTGGCGCTGTCCACACAGACGGTCAACTTGGTCTTGCGGGCCAGGTATGCCAGTTTTGCAATCTTTTGGGGCTGCACCACCTCGTTGGCGATGAGGATGTCGGGGAACCCCGCCTCCACCAGGGTCTCCGCCTCCCCCAGTTTTGCGCAGGTGATGCCTTTGGCCCCCCGCTCCATCTGGATTTTTGCAAGGGCGGGGCACTTGTGGCTCTTGTAGTGGGGGCGCAGTTTGGCGCTGGAGCCCTCCAAAATATGGTCCATGGTGTCCAGGTTCTGCTCAAACAGGTCCAGATCCAGCACCAGGGCTGGGGTCTCCAGATCGGTCAGACGCATGACAAATTCCTCCCTCTTGGTTTCTCTGGATGCAACATTTTTTAGCCAGTCAAATCTTTTCAGGGAAATATCTTTTGTTTATTATAACATAGATATAGGTCCGTAGGACCGATTCTTCTGAACGTTACAGTGTTCTCCCAGGCGTCCGCGACGAAAACTCTTGTTTTCGGAGTGGGTAACGCCGTGAGGTTATTATAACATGTAAAAGGCCCGCAGGGCCGATCCCTCTGACGTTTCAATGTTCTCTCAGGCGTCCGAT
>CAJFOV010000042.1 GCA_904397835.1 Candidatus Aristotella avistercoris | reverse complement strand
TATCAGATTATTCTGAAAAGAGCAAGAAAAAGCACCGCAACCCTGATACCCATTGTATCAAAATTGCGGTGCTTCTTTGGTGGACCTAAAGGGATTCGAACCCTCGACCTCTGCGATGCGAACGCAGCGCTCTCCCAACTGAGCTATAGGCCCATATTTTGAAAAGATTACTTCAATATTATAGCACCATTTTGCCGTTTTGCAAGGGGGAGCAACAGAATTTCTGAGATTGTTGGGGGAGATTTGGCTGGAGGGAGAAAGCGCACCTTTGGCAGAGATGAACCTGTGGACCAAATAGGAGCCTCCCAGAAGTGAGAGGCCCCTCGTGTTACCTACCGCATGCCGCCGTTTTGTTTCATCTGTTTGCGCCAATTGCGCTGCACCGAGCGGTATTTGAACTTGTTTTTGAGACCTCGGAACATACCCGGCCCAAAGAACAGGAAAAAGTTGATAAGGGAGGCAACAATGGCTGCGCGGATCGTCCAGCTGCCCACAATGAAGGACCAGGCAAAGAGAATCCAATCCAAATAGGCCAGGTATTTGATCTTGATGGGAATAAAGAAAAAGAGCAGCACCTGGTGCTCGGGAAACAGCTGGGCGAAGGCCAAAAAGAGGGAGAGGTTCAAATAGGTGTTGTCCCCGTATCCGGTGATCAGCCCGGCAATTATGGTGCCAATCACGCCAAACAGGTAATAAATATTGAACTGGAAGGATCCCCAGACCTCCTCCAAAGAGGTTCCGATAAAGTAGTAGAAGTAAAGGGCAAATAACACAAACACCGGGGAGGATGCTGGAGGCAAAAAGATAAAGGTCACCAGTCTCCAAACCTGCCCCTGCAAGACCTGTGAGCGGGAAAGGTCAATCCAATCGCTGATGTTGATGCTCAAGGGCAAAAAGTTATCCATAATATAGATACAGAGCATGGTCGCGGTGATGTAGAGCATGAGCCCTTCAATATGAAACCGGCCATACTTGCGCTCCAATTTGTCCAGCCAATGCATTGTGGCCACCCCTTCCATCAATTCTGTGGTTGTGGTTCCTATCATAGCATATTTTCTCCACAAGAAAAAGGGGCGCATGCCCCCATTCCATCATGTAATTGTGACCCAAAAGAGCGGCCGGCAAACTTTTTTAAAAAAATCCAAAAAAAGCCTTGACATTCTCTGATGGTCCATGTATAATAATTTTTGTCAGTTCGGGGGCGTAGCTCACCTGGGAGAGCGCTTGAATGGCATTCAAGAGGTAGTCGGTTCGATCCCGATCGTCTCCACCATGACAAATCCGTAAAACGGTTTGGCCGTTTTACGGATTTTTTTTATTTGCCTTTCGGCCTTCTAAGCCGCTCCTCAAGCCACCCCTCTTAGGGATGGTCTTGATTTTAATGTGGACGAAATTTCCCTCGGTTTTGAGAAGCTTTCTCCAATTTCACCCCCTTATTTCACTCTAAAAGCAGGCGCCTTAAGCATAAAAAAGAAGGGAGGCTTAGGCCCCCCATTTTTGCCATGGTTTAGAGACATTTCTCCTCCACTCAATGGTGGCGTTGGTACCAATGGGACTGGAATATCAGCCGGAGATCTCCCACCCGTCATACAGGCAGGAGTTGCCTGCTGTCGCTGCCATGGCCGCTCCTGAGCGGAAAGTCCACTCGATGGAGCAATTTGGGGACCTTGGGCATCATGGCGGCGTGGGACTTGCGGGTGCCGTCCAGATCCACCTTGACCAGAGTATGACAGCGATAGGAACCTTGGCCTTCATATGGTCCCGTAGCAAATAGGAGACTCGCACGATGCCGGAACCATGCCTGGCCTGTGCGAGTCTCTTTGTCCATGAATAGATGGGGCTGCGCTATTGTCCAAATCAAATTACACAAGGCGACGGTCTTTTAACGACGCCTCCTTGATAAACAGCGTCAGGACGACCGCGACGATCATACCGCCAATGAAAAATGCCAAAGTCCCCGTATGGTTGCCCTTAAAGATACCATTGACTGCCAGCAAGCAGATTAACCCCCAACCATTGGCGCCAAGCTGCATCAGGCTTTCCGATGTTCCTTCAGAAACAGGGTACGCGGTTTCGTAGCCCATAACCATCAAGACAGGTGTGACGCCGGTCAAAAAGATGCCCATGCAGCATGCCATGACAATCTGCAAACCCATTGTGTGGCCGGTGATAATCAGACCCAGGCCCACCAGGGTACCAACTTGGCAGACCAGGACAATGGGTTTTCTTTTTTTGTTTTTGGATCGATCGGAAAGAATCGGTAGGATCAATGTGGTAATGGTACCAGTGACCGTCAGGATCGTCCCCAATGTACCAACAAACATTCCCTCCAAACTACCGTTGTTGAAGTACTGCAGAATGGGCTCCAACAGAGTGGTCAGCGTAAAGTAGACACCCTGCATCAGCCAGAACACCAGCACCGCGCAGATGAACCGCCTGTTTCTGACCAACAGTTTTGCACCCTCCGCAAAGCTGACACGTTCGATCACCTTTTCATCCGCAGGGGGCGTGGGGGGCGCCTCTCTGGATACAATCACAAACCAGAGGATCATCGGGATAGAGAGGAAGCCGAAAACTTTCAAAGCGCCGGGGATATCCATCCCAAATGTTGTCATGAGCCAAGGCACGCCAAACTGGGCCAGCATGACCCCCAGGTAGGTGGAAATCATCCCCCATCCGTTGGCCACGCCGCGCTCGGAGGGTGGGAACCATTTTGCACTGATGATTCCAAATGCATTGATGATGAAGGGCTGTGTAATTGCGATGCCAATGGTGGTGATCACAAGGGCCGTATAGGAGCTGCCGCCGATGAAACCACGCAGTAGTGTAATGATCATCAGTGCAACACCGGCAACGGATACCGTCTTATACCAGCCAAATTTTTCAAATACCCAGCTGGCAGGAATGGACAGTACAATCATGCACACCATAATAATCATGGTCAGCGCACTGATTGCCGCCTCACCGGAGGCTGCATCCTGGAATCCATAAAACTTCCAAGCATCTGTCACGATTGCGCTAAAAAATGCCCAACCGTACTGCATAACCGCATTGACACAGACAAAGGACAGCAGAACAGCCCAACGTCTCCTATAGAGCGTGAACGATTTTTCCGTATTTTCCACAAATTTTCCTCTTTTCTATTCTGATAGAGGCGCCGCTCCATCTGGCTTACTTTATGGGACATGTGCCAGTGGCGATCCACATTGGAATGTCATAGATCCCATAAAATGTGCCGCCCTCTGATTCTCCAAAGGAGTGCGGCAGAGGACAACATACGGCGGGATTGGAACGTGCCGGGCCACATTTTGCTTCTTCATACATCACCTTCTGTCTAAAAAATCCACTTTGCTGATCCGGAGCTGCAAAGCAGATGGTTGGGGATCTGATCTGCAGCCGGACTAGGTTTGGCGGTAGAACATATAAATATATTTTATCACACCTTGCTTCCGTTTTCTATATTTTTATGGGGTCAATCAGAGGAACAAGGATAAAAATTTATAAAATATCGGTGCTTTTGTAAAATAGTCCATCAATCAGCACTGATTCAGCGTTGATGGCTGATTTTTACCCAGGGAGCACACTTTCTCAGAGGTGGCGCAGGATTCTATTTTTATTGGATTGCAAATATTTTATTGTATTGGCGAGGTTCTTTTTTCATACCGGTGGCCTCAATTGGACAGCGGGGCATCCTCAGATGATCCTGCGCGCAAACTGCTGGAGGGGCGGCATTTCAATAAGGCATTGTGGAGCAGGGGAACATGATTCCTAACGATGATGGAGGCGCTGCGTGTCTGGTATTGCCTGAGAGTGCATCCGCGAAGTGTGGCTCTGATTTTGTGACTTTATCACATTCTTTTTTCTAATGTTGTGGTATAATACAGGCAGTTCGTTGAATCAACCATATGGGGAAAGGAAGGGTAACATTGAAATTGCAGGGAAAATCAGCGGTTGTCACCGGCGCCTCCTCCGGCATGGGGAGGGCCATTGTGGAGTGCTTTGTCAAAGAGGGTGCCCAAGTGGTGGCCGTGGCACGGCGAAGAGAACGGTTGGATGAGCTGGCGGCCTCCCTCCAGGGCTATCCGGTCAAGGTGGTCCCCTTTGTGGGCGACGTCTCCCAGGAGGAGACCAATGTGCAGGCCATCGATCTGGCGGTCAAGGAGTTTGGCAAGCTGGATCTGCTGGTGAACAACGCCGGTGTCATGGACGACATGAGTCCCATTGGTGATGTGACCAATGAGCGGATGGAGCAAGTGCTGCGGGTCAACACCTTTGGCCCCATGTATGCCATGCGCAAGGCGGTCCAGGTGTTTTTGGCCCAGGGGAACGGGGGCAACATCATCAACGTGGCCTCCCTGGGCGGTATGCGCACCTGTGCAGGGGCGGTGTACTGTGCCTCCAAGGCTGCGGTGATCTCCCTGACCAAAAATACGGCATTTATGTATCTGCCCAACGGCATCCGCTGCAATGCCATCGCCCCCGGCGGCATCCAGACAGAGATCAGCAACTCCATGGGGCGCCCCAACATGAATGGCTACAGCAGGGTCCAAAAGGTTCTGGCTGCGGCCCCCGAGCCGGGGACTGCCCAACAGATCGCGGCGGCCGCGCTGTTTTTGGCCAGCGATGATTCCAGCTATATCAACGGCGATGTTCTGCTGGTGGATGGCGGCTGGGCTGCGGGCTAAGATTCCTTTGACATTCCATTGTCCCTTGGGCCCCGGTCAAACCGGGGCCCTTTTGTGGGGAGGGGACAGCTACTCCTTGCCGCAACTCCATTCAGTGTTCGTTAGATGTGGAAGGATGGCCATCTCCGGGAACCGTAGGCGGCTCTATTGGGGCAAAAATCGGAGGATTCTGCTGCCTGCAAAAGAAAACCCGCTCTCATCTTGAAAAAGGCATGGGATCCGGCGCTGTTGGCGGCAATTTTTCTGCTGGGTTCTTTTGACAGAACCTCAAGAATGTGATAAAGTAGGGGCGAGCGCAGGGCGCACAAATTTTTTGGAGAAGGAGGAAGACAAATGTTTCACCACCGCTGTCCCTACTGTGGCAACAGCTTTCAACAACTCACCAAATCCGCTCTCTTCCGCTGCCCCTCCTGTTCCCGGAAATTGGCCATGCGGCGCATGTGGCCAGTGGCACTGGCCGCACTGGTCCCATTGGCCCTCTTTGGCACCGCAATCGAAGGTCTCTCTGTGGGGATGCGCTGGGTCTGTGCGGCGGGCATCCTGGTTCTGGTGGCCGGGGTCTGCCTGTGGACTCCCTTCCAAAAGGGCGAAGAACACATCCACGAACACCCGGATCACCTGGCGGCCATCCGATGGATGCCTTATTTCAAGACTGGCTTGCTTCCGTTTTTGATCCAATCGGGGGAGGTGCTGCCGGCCTGCTTTGTGGATGAACAGGGAAACCCCGTCAGCCACATGTGGTGTGTCAGCTTGGAACACCGCCATTGGCTGCTCCGCCGCCGCTACCATGTGTGGATGCACCTGACGGCAGAGGAGGCTCCTGAGGAGCTCATGCAAGAGGGAAATCGCTTTTATCTATTCTATCATGAGCGAAAAGTGGCCCAAGGTATGGTGATTCCAGCTTCCAAAGTCAGACGGGCGTTGCCCAAGGTTGCCTAACATAGAATCTGGTTGTGGCCAATTCATCAGAAGATTTTTCCCCCAAGGTGGAGATTATCTCTGCCTTGGGGGATTGTTCTATCTCCATCAGGTGCAAAGGGCATCGTGGCCTTTGTGAGCGGTGGATGGTGCAGTGCAGGGACCATGGCGGAGGACGTTCCGGCTTCTCCTCATACCAGCATGTAAAGATGTTTTGTGACCTGTTCCTTGCTTTTTTTTAGGGTAGAAATGTGCTATACTGAATTTTGTATCGGCCCCTCAGACGGCTAAGTGTAGAGGAACCTTCCCTACTATAGGGGAGAGGGGCCACAGACGATAGACGGAAAGCGGAAGAAAAACAAACATACCGATGGAGCAGCCGTGGAAAGGGGAGCTTCCTATGGGGATTTGGGATCAACTTGGCATCGCCCAGACAAAGGATCAAAAGGCAATCAAAGCGGCCTACCGGCAAAAACTCAAAACTGTGCACCCGGAGGAGGATCCAGAGGGGTTCCAGCGGCTGCGCACTGCCTATGAGCAGGCTCTGGAGGCGGCCAAGGAGACAGACGCTCCCCAGGACAACACGCCACTGGGGCAGTGGAAGCGGGAGATGGAGACCCTCTATTGGGACTATGCCCGGCGCATTGATCCCGGGGAGTGGAAGAAGCTCTGTAGAGAGGACTTCTGCCTGAATCTGGGGACCCGCACCGCTGCCAGGGATGCGCTGCTCCAATTTTTGATGCAGGAGTACTACCTGCCCCAGTCGGTTTGGCAGACCCTGGATGAGATTTTTGACTTTACCAATACAAGGGAGGAGCTTATGGAGCTCTACCCGCCCAAATTTTTGGAGAACGTGGTCTACAGCGGCATCCACGACAAGGTCTATGTGCCCTATGAACTGTTTGAGGAGTGCCACGACCGCCGGCCGGATGAGTATTTGAACCGCTTTTTCCCCGCCAGAGATGCCATCCGGGCCTGGGAGGACCCGGAGGATGCCCAGAAGAAGCTCCAGGCGCTGTTGGATGTGGGGATCGAACATCCCTATACCCAGATGGTCTTGGCCCAGATGCAGGTGCGTCAGGGGGAGGGGGAGCAGGCCCTGCAGCGGATGGAACAGGTCTGCCAGGACTACCCCCGGGAGATCCCCCTGTTGTTGGCCCTTGCCTCCACAGCCAGGGAGGTTGGCCAGCCGGAGCGGGCCCTGCAGGCGGCCCAACAGGCCCTGGTCCTGGATGAGGAGGACGTCAATGGCCTGTACCAGAAGGCCATGGCTCTGGGGGAGCTGCAGCGCTGGAACGAGGCGGTGGAGGTCTATGGAGAACTGACCAAGCGCTACCCCACCGACCAGCGTCTGCTCCACCTGGAGGGGCAGGCCTATGAGCAGTGGGCGAACCAGTTGGAGGAGACATTGCAGCAGGAGCCTGAGAACCGCCGGGCCCGGCTGGATCTGGCGGACTGCTGCCTGCCGCTGCACACCCCCCAGCGGGGACTGGAGCTGTTGGAACACTTTGTCCCAACAGCTCAGGAGCGGTACGACTATGAGAATATCCTGGGAAACCTCTACATGCAGTTGGAGCGGCCCCAGGAGTGCCTGGAGCACGCTCGCAACTGGGAACAGGCCATCCGTGACCTGCCGGAGGAGGGGGACGACCCCAAGCTGGCCTGGAAAAAGACTAGGATTCCCTCCGCCTATCAGATGCAGGCGGTGGCACTGCGGCAGCTGGGGCAAAAGGAGGAGGCCGTCGCCTGCCTGGAGCGCGCCAAGGAGACCGCTCCGGATGACCCCCGGATCTATCGGATGCTCTGCTCCTGGAGCTGGCAGGATGCGGATTGGGAGCAGATGCGCCAGAGCGCCCAGAAGCTTATGGAACTGCTCTCCGATGCGGTGGGCTATTACTACATGGGCGTCGCCCTGTTTGAGGATATGCGCTACGGGGAGTCCTTCCAATACTTCAATGAGGCCCTGGACCGGGATGGCAGCAACCTGGGCTGCTACCTCTACAAATGCCGGGTGCTGCTGATCTACGATAAATACGATCAGGCCAAGGAGCTGCTGCAATTTTTGGAGGACAATGGCGTCAAGTGCGATGCCGTGGACTTTCTGAAGACCCGCCTGATCCATCTGACGGCGGAGGATGAACGGACCTGGCGTTCCGTGTTCCCCATCTATCGGGAACTTTTGAAAAAGGCGGAGCAGGGGGAGTCAGACATCGACTTTTTGGAGGATGTGTACTTTGCCGCCAGCTTTGATCCGGACCTAGATTTTGACGGCAAGACCAAGCTGGTGCACAAAGGGATGCAGCTGCGCCGCACCCTGGACCTCTACTGCCGGCTGGCCGACCTGCTCATGGGAGATTACCGGGTCCACGAGGCCAGGGACCTCGCCCTCAAGGGCCTGCAGGCCTATCCCTTCTCCATGGTGCTGCGGGACCGGCTGAGCGATGCCCTGGAGGCCATGCGGCACTATGAAGAGGCGGCCAAGTACCGGGATGAGATTGCCCAATCCACCGGAGAGGGCCGGGCCTGGCGGCAGGCGGCCCAGACCCACCTGGATGCCCGGCAGTATGACCAGTGTAAGGCCTGTTTGGACCGGGCCCTGGAACTGACGGGGGAGGGGGATGCAGAGCTTTGCCATCTGCTGGCCCTGTGGAACCGGGATCATGGTACCCAGCAGGAGGCCCTGCGCTGGGCCAATGGCGCCATTGAGGCCAGCAGTGAGGAGGATCTGGAAAGTCACTGGAACTTTTTGGCCGATCTGCGGAGCTTCTATGGCCTGTTGGACCAGGAGACTGCCGACGCCTATCTGCAGGTGGCTCACCGCACAGAGGACCCCAAGGACTACGAGGCCAGCGACGAGGTCTGGGTCAAGGCAAGAGTTTGGGACCGTGCGGGCCAGGGAATGGAGGACTATTGCCGCCGGCATCCGGGTCAGCAGGCCCAGGACCTGTACCACCTCTATCGGGCCCGGGTGATGCTGCGCAAGGGGGACTTGGATGCCTGTTGGAGCTGCCTGTCCAAGGTGGCGGGCAAATACAACGCTCCCCGATATTTTGTACTGCGGGCGCAGTACGCCCTGGCCAGGGGCAAGCGCCGCACGGCCTACCAGTGGTTCCGGCGCATCCCGCGGGATCAGGAGGGGCTCCGGCAGAGCCCGGTGTTTCTCTTCCTGCTTTGGGAGCTGGGCCGCCGGGAGGAACTCCACCAACTGGCCCAGGAGCGGCTGGACCGGGTGCGCTATTGGGGCTGGGCCGGCGAGGAACCCCTGGCCCTGACGGCCCAAGCAATGGCTGCCCTCTTTTTGGGGGATGTGGAGCGGGCAGAGAGCAACATCGCCCAGGCGGGCAATTGGCCCCTCTGCCGCCAGTGTACCTATTCCCACTGCCGGGATGCCCGCATGGCCCAGGCCTATGTGGCGGAATACCGGGGGGACCTGCGGACGGCCCTGGCCATTTATCAGGAAGAATACCAGCGGATGCCCGATGACGAGGATATCATCCTGGGCATTCTGCGTGTGAAAAGGAAGATGTAGTCATGCTGATCGGGATCGATCTGGGCACCACCAACAGCTTGGTGTCCTATTTTGACGGGGAGAAGCCGGTGATCATTCCCAACCGGCTGGGAGAACACCTGACTCCCTCGGTGGTGAGTGTGGATGGGGACGGTACCATTCTGGTGGGGCGGGCCGCCCAGGAGCGAGCCATGCTGGATCCCTTCTGCTCCGCCAGTGTCTTCAAGCGGGCCATGGGGACAGAAAAGGAATTCCTCCTCTCCGGCAAGTCCTACCGGGCCACAGAGCTCTCCAGCCTTGTGCTGCGCAGTCTGAAGGAGGATGCACAGGCCTTTCTGGGCCAGCCGGTTCAGGAGGCCATCATCAGTGTGCCGGCCTATTTCAACGACCAGCAGCGCAAGGCCACCCAGCTGGCAGGGGAGCTGGCGGGGCTGAAAGTGGAGCGGATTATCAATGAGCCCACCGCCGCGGCCCTGGCCTACGGCCTGACCAAGCAGCAGAGCGGCCGTTTTTTGGTCTTTGACCTGGGGGGAGGCACCTTTGACGTGTCCGTCCTGGAGCTGGATGACCTGATTATGGAGGTCCACGCCATCGCCGGGGACAACTTCCTGGGGGGCGAAAATTTTACCGAGGCTCTGGCGGACTACTTTTTGGAGCAGGAGGGCCTGCATCCGGAGGATCTGGATTGGCGTGCCAAGGTACAGCTCCACCAGCAGGCGGAGGCGTGTAAAATTGCCTTTTCTGAGCAGGCGGTCAACACCATGTGCCTGACGGTCAACGACCAGGCCCATGAGCGGGAGATCACCCTGGCGGAGTTTGAGCAGGCCTGCGAGCCGCTGTTTGACCGGCTGCGCCGCCCCATTGAGCGCAGCCTGCGGGATGCGGGGCTCCTGATCAGCGACCTGGACCAGATTGTCCTAGTGGGAGGCGCCACCAAAAGCCAGCTGGTGCGGCGTTTTGTGGCCAAACTCTTTGGCCGCTTGCCTGCCCCTGGTGCGGACCCCGACGAGGCTGTGGCCCTGGGCGCTGCCATCCAGTGTGGAATGAAGGAGCGGGCCCAGGCCATCCAGGAGGTGATTCTCACCGATGTCTGTCCCTTCACCTTGGGGACCAGCGTGGTGCGGGACAATGGCCTGTTTGAGGAGTCGGGCTACTACCAGCCCATCATTGAGCGCAACACGGTTATCCCTGTGAGCCGTACAGAGACCTTCTATACCGCCAGTGACAACCAGACCCAGATCCGGGTGGACATCCTCCAGGGGGAGAGCCGCCTGGCCAAGAACAACCTGTATCTGGGGGAGGTGGTGGTGCCGGTTCCAGCGGGACCCCGGGGCAGGGAGTCGGTGCGGGTCACCTACACCTATGACATCAACGCCCTGCTGCAGGTGGAGGTTCAGGTGGAGTCCACTGGACTCAAGCGGCAGGTGATCATCCAGGGTGGGCAGAGCAAACTCTCCCCGGAGGAGGCCCAGGCCCGCATGGATGCCCTGGCGGAGCTCAAACTCAGCCCCAGGGACCAGGAGGAGAACAAGTTGGCTATGATGAAGGCGGAGCGGCTCTATGAGGAGACCACAGGTTCCCTGCGCCAGTGGGTGGACCGGCTGATCACCGAGTTCGACCTGGCCCTGCGCACCCAGGATAAACTCACCGCAGAGCGGGCCCGCAAAAAGATGCTTCAGGAGCTGGAGCTTGTGGAGTATGAGATGACGCAGCGCCCTTGATGGTCGAAGAACTTTATGTGCGGGGAGGGATGCCGGTTGAACCGGCATCCCTCCCTTTGCAATATGGCGTTTTTTAGAACTCGATAGGAGCGGCAACCCCAGAAGGAAAAAAGAATGACTGCTTGTAAAGGCAGCTGGACAGGGATGGATCAACCTCAGTCATATAAAATGTATATAATTATATATATATTTTGATACAAGATTATCTTTCAATCAACCAGTTGTGAGGAATATTTTTCATTGACGAGCCACGCGGATTGATGATAAATAAAGCGATTTGAATCTGGCATTCAAATCTGTTGGATACAATCGATCCGGATACACAGATTGGCAAGATCTGTCGCATCTTTTTCTGATGCACTTGCAGAGTTCAATAACGGTTCTTAATTTATATAAAAATGATAACAATAATAGAACGGCCAGATTTGGAAAACCATCGCTGTGGCCATCTTTTTACATTTTGAAGAACCAAAAGGAAAAAACATTCGACCAAAGATTTGCTGGTTCTATCTTTAGAAGGAATAGGGCTTTCCTGGATGATGTCGGACGTACGGGAGATACAGGGAGAGATGCCGCTGCAGCAGGTATCCCATTTCTATCGGTTTCCAGGGGCAGAATACGAAACCCAGTTACAAGGGAACAGATAAATAAAGATTCGAAAACCTACCGTCTAAATCCGTCCATTTAAAAGGCTGGAGCTGGGGACAATCCCTAGCTCCAGCCGGAGGGCAACTGACACAAAGATTTTCTTACAAGACGCGGATCAGGCCCAGATGAGGGAGGCGTTGGCCTGGCTGAACCACTCCACCCCATCCTCTGTGATGAGAAAGGTATCTTCAATATTATAGCTGTGGTTTTTGGAGCCATACCAGGGCAGCTCCAGGCAGAACACCATGCCCGGCAGGAAGGGGCGGTCCTCTCCTGGCGCAATAAAGGGGTACTCCTCTCCAAACAGAGCACATCCCAGGGAGTGGCCGTGGTGTCCCCGCACATATCCTGTGACCCCCGTATCTGCAATGGCCCTTTGAATTTCATGGAAGACCTGGCTCATGGGTACTCCAGGTCCAATGATCTGGCAGGCCCGCTCATAGCCCTTCCACAAGCTGGCATAGATCCGCTCCCGCTCCGGCGCTACCACACCTCCCACAGCGAAGGTCCGGGATAGATCTGAATTGTAGCAGTCCACAATGGGGCCACCATCCAACCGCACAATATCTCCCACATTGATTCTACGGTTCCGTGGCAAAAAGGCCGGGGCAAAATCTGTTCCAATGGTGTGGGCCTGGAAGATTCCTGTGGTCTCCGGCGTGAGTTCCTCACTGTACCGGCGGAAGAGCTGGAACACCTCCGCTTCTGTCATACCGGGTACAATGGCATGGGCGGTTTTGCCCATGGCCAGCTCGGAATTGTGGGTGGCCAAGCGCAGGCATTGGATCTCCCAGGGGGTTTTAACGGCCCGGGCCTCCATAAGCACCTGGGTGCAGTCCCGCATATTCTCCTGGCCAAAGGTTTTGCAGTAGAACTCCCAGACCGGATAAGGGGTGCGGTTGGGCTCAATGCCTACCTTAGCTCCGCGTCCTCGGTTGGGCACAAACTCAGCAGCCATCTGAAAGGCACGGTTGGGGTCAGGCTGGACCTCTTTGACCATACCCTCTTGGGCATAGTCCTCAATATAAATCCATGTGGGATAGGCAGCCACCCGGAGATAGGGGCAGGAGGAGCGCACCGCCTGCTGCTCAAACTCACTGCAGACAATGGCCGTCTCCCCCTGGGCAGGTATCACAGCGATGGTGGTCCCTGCGTTGTGGGAGGCATATAGAAAATTGCTTGCAAATCCAGTGCTGTAAAAGATGCTGTCTGGGGAGGTAAAAATCAGGGCATCCAAACCAGCCCGCTCCATCTGCTCCTGCAGACGGCTACGGATGGCCTGTTGGTCTCTTCCCAAAATCATGGGGCGCACTCCTTTCTTGATAGAGGACATGGTTTTAAGATTTTGCGGACAAAGTTGCATAGGGGGCCTTTTCTGTCTAATTATAACATAAAAAATCCTCAAATGGATAATTTCTTGAAAAGTTTTAACGTTCTCTCAGGCGTCCGGTGAAAAAGCGTTGCTTTTGAATCGGTCACCGCCGTGAGGTTGTTATAACATAAAAAGAGCCCCAGAGGGGCGATTCCTTGAAAAGTTACAACGTTCTCTCAGGCGTCCGAT
>CAJFOV010000041.1 GCA_904397835.1 Candidatus Aristotella avistercoris | reverse complement strand
TGTCCGCAACTTCAACTATAACCGATGAGACCTTATCCTTCTTCCTTTTTTACTTTAACTGTCCAACATGTATTGTAATCCTACAGGATGCATATGCTCAGTGTATTGGACAAGTTGCAATTTTACGAAATTTGTGGTATAATACCGTTCTAGTATCTTTCATGGCACTCCAGAAAATCATGGTGGGAGTTTTTAGAATGGTAAAACGTAAATTGCTGGTCATATTAGTTCTGCTATATTCCGTGGGGCGTCTGTTGGGCCTGGTATTTGGATGCATTTTTTATTGGAGCAACCTGCCTATATTGGTCTATCCACTGGCTCTACTGCTCATGGTTTGGGGCGGATATTTGGTAGGTTCCTTCTTTTTAAAAGGAAAATTTAGAATCCGCAATTATGTGGCATTCTTTTTTGCAGACATTGTTGTAACTGTGTTTAGCATTCTTTTTACCAGTTTTGTCTCCTATGCAGAGGTTCACATTGTAGAATACCTTATCTTGGGCACATTTGCCAATCTGGTGCTGGACATCCCTGCAATCTATTATCTGGTTCACCGTAAAAAATATATCTACATCAAGGACAGTCAAATCAATGATTGATGACACACGAATGGTGCCGGCAGGATATCATGTCCTGCCGGCAATTTTTGTGATGTCCCCCTCCCTGCCGTTACAAAGTTTAATTGCAAAAAAGCGGCCCCACATCAGAGGATACTCTGTTGCAGGGCCGCTTTTGTCAACCTATGTTTTCTATTTCTCTTGTTGGGTCTGCAAATAGTGGATGGCCACATTGGCAAAGAACTTTGCGCCCTTGATCATGCAGCTCTCATCTACCACAAATTTTGGGTTGTGGTTGGGATACCATTCACCCTGGGGACGGGCGCCCAAAAAGACAAACATGCCTGGAATTTGCTGCAAATACATTGCAAAGTCTTCCGAGGCCATATTCATGGGACCAGGCACCATTTTGAGCCCTTCAATGGGATGTTCCTTCATGGCCTCGACCGCCAGATTGACGATGCCTTCATTGTTGATAACAGCCGGGTAGTCGTCGTGGTAATAGAGGGTGTAGGTACATCCAAATGCCTCTGTGATTCCTTTGAGAATCTTGACAAACTCCTGATGGATAAAGGCGCTGGCACGAGGAGAGCAGTTGCGCACATCTCCCTCCAGAGTCACTTTGCTGGGGATCACATTAAACATACCAGGCCCGTCAAAGCGGCCCACGGAAATTACAGCAGAATCCGTAGGATCCAAACGCCGGCTCACGATGGTTTGGATGGCCGTCATAAAATGACATGCAGCAATGATGGGATCAATGCACTTATCTGGCTGGGAACCGTGGCCACCCACACCGATGATTTCGACCTTAAAGCGGGACCGTCCTGTCATGGTGATGTTGGGCCGATACTGGATGGTGCCAGATTCATAGGCTGGCCAGACATGCATGCCAATAATGGCATCAACGCCATCAAGCACGCCATCGGCGATCATCTCCCTGGCTCCGCCAGGAGGAATCTCCTCGTTGTACTGATGGATCATGATGATATTGCCTGGAAGCTCCTGACGAACCTGCATCAGTGCATCCGCAGTTTCCAACGCAACAGCAGTATGCACATCATGCCCACAGGCGTGGCTGGCATTGGGATTCTTAGAAGCATAGGGCAGTCCCGTCTCTTCTTTGATGCCAACGGCATCAAAATCGGCACGGATGGCGATGGTCTTACCAGGCTTGCCTCCTTGGATTTTGGCCACTACCCCATTCTCTCCCACTGGATAGTGAAGCCACTCCACATCTTTGCCCTGATAAAACTCCCGAATATATTTGGCCGTTTCCACCTCATGCATCGAGGGTTCTGCAATGGAGTGCAGATGCCGGCGGATTTGGACAATCTCCTCCGCCTTGCCATCCAAAATCTCATACACTTTTTCCTGTAACAAATTCCTCACCTTCCTGTTGGCTCTGGTCCTTTTTTATAACGGACAACACAGCGCCAAATCATCAGTGTCATAGACCATCGCAATGTTACAAACGCATCCACTTTTTCTAGTGTTGCGATAGACGTTGCAAGGCCATTATAACATAAAAACGGTTCAAAGAGACAATCTACCCTAAATGATCGATCCCTTAAACGTTCTATTGGATTGCTCTCTGGTCGTTTCAATGTTCACTCAGACGTTCACTCTGAAAGCAAATGCTCTCAGATTAATGTTCTCTCAGGCGTCCAATGGAAAAGCCATGCTTTTGCATTGGGGAACGCCGTGAGGTTATTATAACATGGACAAAGGCCCGCAGGGCCGATCCCTCTGACGTTACAATGTTCTCTCAGGCGTCCAATGGAAAAGCCATGCTTTTGCATTGGGGAACGCCGTGAGGTTATTATAACATAAACATATTATGAATGACAGTCAAAAAATTACAATTTTTTTGACGTTGTTTCCTGTGATTCAGGCTGGGGGTGAGCAGTGATCTTTTCTTCTGTGATTTTACGAACACAAATGCGTTTTTTGGTACATTCCTTGAGCAGAGTATACAGCACAGAAAAAATAGGGACAAAGATCAGCATACCAACCACACCCAACGTGCTGCCACCCACTGTCACAGCCACCAATACCCAGATAGCCGGCAGTCCCACGGAGCTTCCCACTACACGGGGATATATCAGGTTGCCTTCTACCTGCTGCAGAACCAAAAATAGTATGATAAACCACAGAGCCTGCAATGGATTGTTCACCACAATGAAGAATGCCCCCAAGGCGCATCCAATGAATGCGCCAAAAATGGGAATCAGGGCGGTAAATGCAATGAGGACAGAGATCATCATGGCGTATGGCATACGCAGGATGCTCATGGCCAAGAAGAACATAAAGCCTAAAATGACGGCTTCCAAGCATTGTCCTGTCAAAAAATTAGTAAAATTTTTGTTGGAAAGCTTCAAAACATAGATGACTTGGTCCGCCCTGTGCTCTGGCAGATAGGCATATAAAAGCATTTTACCCTGTCGCGAGAGTTTCTCCTTTTGCAGCAGGATATAAATGGCAAAAATGAGCCCTAGAATAAAGTTGAACAATAGAGAAAATACAGAGGTGGCAAGACTCACTGTGGAGCCCACGATGCTTGTGGCCCCATCCTGTAAAAAGGCAATCAATTTTTGACTGATGGAGGACCAATCGATGTCCAGCATCTGGATCCAAGAGGACACTTCCGGCCAGCGATCCATGAGATGATTGAACCACACTTCCAGTTGGGGCAAAAAGTTGACCACAGAGACACTGATGGTGCGAATGGTGCGGATCAGTTCTGGGACAACAATAAACATCACTGCAATCACGATGGCTGCAACAAAACAGAATGATAGAAGCAGACCAATGGGCCGATAGAACTTTTTGATTTTCCCGTTGGTGTCCAGCTTAGCCAAAAACTCCTCGATTCCCCGCATAGGTACATTTAGAATAAATGCGATAAACAGGCCAACGATAAAGGGCGTCAACAGGTCGACCACTGTGTTACAAATGTGTGTTGCCACGCTGACATTGTGCAGCAGCCAATAAAAAAAGACGACAATCAGAGCGACCAAAAGAATCTTTTGCAAGTTTTTTCGATTCAATTCCATGATACGACGGTTCCTTTCTTCGTCTACATCCCGCCACCTTAGGACATCATTGGGACACTGCTAGTATAGCACAAAATAGAGCATACAAAAAAGCCCTGTTTTATAAATAGTTTCTTGCGTTCTCCGTAATATTTTTCGAAAAAGTCAAAATGCCTGGACCACCTGCAGGTGGTCCAGGCACTTGAGCACACCTTTGTATTACTCTCCAAGAATGATCTTGGTCAGCTCCACAGGATCCACAATCTTTCCATTTTGATAGACGCGCATATTGCCACTGGCAATCTCATCGATCAAAATGACCTCATCGTTGTGATAGCCAAACTCAAACTTGATGTCGTAAAGCTCCAGACCTTTTTTGGCCAGGTCATCCGCCACTAGATGGGTAATCTTCAAAGTCTGGGCCTTCATATCCTGGAACATCTCCTGGCTCATGATACCCAGTGCCTCCAAGCCCTCAGAGGTGACCAGCGGATCTCCCTTTGCATCGTCTTTAAAGGTTGTCTCCACATAACCGCCCTTCAAAGGCGTGCCATCTTTGATATAATCTCCATAGCGGCGAATGAAGCTTCCAGTGGCCACCAGGCGGCAGATAACCTCCAAACCATGACCGAACACTTTGGCGGGCAGAACCTCCATGGTGGCGTTCTCCACATCTGCGCTGATGTAATGGGTCTTGATGCCCGCCTCCTTCAACAGCTCAAAAAAGTGGATGGAAGTTTTCAGGTTTGCCTTGCCAATCCCCTCAATGGTTAGACCAACAGAATTCTCTCCGGGATCAAACACGCCATCCTTTCCGGTGCAGTCATCCTTAAACTTCAACAGAATGTTGCCATTCTCCAGAGAAAAGACGTCCTTTGTTTTGCCCTCATAAATCTTTTTCACAGCGTTCCCTCCATCATTTTGTCGAAAAGAAAACTTTCCACCCTCTTTTGTACCATAGAAGTGGACAGGATGCAAGAGGAAGCCCTAATTTCGTGCAATATTCCCTTATGATCCGTTTCAAGCAAAC
This sequence comes from Candidatus Aristotella avistercoris, assembly GCA_904397835.1. GTDB lineage: Bacteria > Bacillota > Clostridia > Oscillospirales > Ruminococcaceae > Aristotella > Aristotella avistercoris. Next base: position 38,299 of record CAJFOV010000041.1, on the reverse strand, counting down.
AGTCTTTGTCTCTTTTGGCGATGAATCATCATTTTTTCTTGGCAGCTACCGCGTCAAAGTTCACTGATTTGCTATATTCGCTCGGGGTCAGCTTATAGCGCTTTTTGAATTCCGTGGACATGTAGCAGACGGAACAATAGCCCAACATATCTGAAATTTGCGTGATGGTGTAGTTGCCCTGTTTGATATGGTGACGTGCAAGCTCTAGTCTGCGCTCCTTGACATATTCCGAAAGCCCCATTCCCATCTCCTGCCGGAAGAGCTTTGACAGATAGGATGGGCTGACAGAGAGTTTTTTACTCAAAAAATCTGCTGTGAGCTTGTAACCAATGTTTTCGTCCACCAGTCTGACGCAGCGGGAGATCAATTCACTCTTCATATTGAGAGAGACCCGTGTGGGGATGCTGCTATAGGCCCGGTTGTTCTTCACAGCACGAATAGAAAGGATAATCAACTGCACCAGAGAGGAGAGAATCATCTCATTGCTGAAGAGCATGTCCATATTATACTCTGTTAAAATATCCCGGAGCAGTTTGTGCATGGTGGTATCAGCACGGATGACCCGGTTTCCAAGCAGAGCAAGATCATCCAAATTGACGTCAAAGGACACAGTGAAAAAGGAAAGTGCATCTTTGGAGGCATTCCGTTGGCTGTGGAACTGGTAGGGCGTAAAATAGATCATGTCCCCTTGTTTCAGCTCATATTCCACCTGATCTACGGTGCAGATCATGGAACCAGAGTCCACATAAGTCAGCTCCCAGAAGGGATGTTTTTCCCCGTGAAAATCAAAGAAACGGTCCTTCTCCTGATACAAAACGGTGTAGATGGTGTCCACCTTGATTTTGGGGTAGATGCCCTGTGCCGTAAGGACATCGTCCACATGCCGGACACTCTTTTCCCCCTGGGCAAAAATATGATAGCGGAATTCACAGTGATATGGCAAGACACAAAACCAGACATTGGGTTTTAAAAGAATGGCACGGTCAAAGAGGTACATCTTTTGAGGCACCTCCTCCTCTGAGAGGAAGATCACTCCGACCCCTTCCACTGGCTCCAAAAAGACCTCCTGGTTGTAGCAGATCAGTTCATTGGATTTTGTGGCAATGGGCGTGACAATTTGGGGAGTAAATCCCAAAGAGGATTTGTACACCTCCGCTTTGTTGACAATATAACCATAGTGCCCAATCTCCAGTGGATTTAACTCCCGCAGACGCATAAATACGCTCCCTTTCCCTGGATTTTTCCAGTTGACTTTTCCTGCTCTGTTGCAAAATCACACAAAAAACATCGAAAATAAAGAGAACTTTTATGAGAATGATATTTCGGATCGGTACTAATTTTCGACTTTAGTTTTATTATATCGGATATTTTATCATAAAATTATGTTATTGAGCAATAAATTTATGTTTATCCGTATATTTTCCAGTTTTTTCTAATTCAAAAAGTTTTATTCAAAAAATGGGCGGGATGTTCCCGCCCTACCTGTGTGTGATAGACTACAATCCTTTATCGGTTGTTCAATCGAAGGCTGAGCAGCGCCACAGGAATACACAGCGCATACCAGATCAAACAAAAGGGCAGACAGACCTGTCCCAACAAGTTATATGTTTCCTCTGAGTAATCCCACACCTGCCAGTGCAGTTTGCGGTTGACCAAACAGCCCACCAAAAATTCTGCGGCTGTGATAATGCTGGCCCCAACAAGGCACCTCTGCCACAGATTGCGACCTTTTAAACGCCGGTTTGCCCAACAGATAGCGGTCATACAGCTGCCGCCGGTTATGGCCATGGTCCAATGGGTAAAGCCGCGCCATAGAATTTCTAACAGACTGTAGCCAACAGCCCCAATCAGAAATGGCCCTACCCAAGATGGTCCCCTTTTTCTCACCCCATTCACCTCCCTATACGAAGGTTATCATATGTCAAAAACAGAAAAATATCATTACACCAACAGAGATTTTAGAGAACGGAAAAATTTTGTGAAAGCCTTTGTACTTCTGGAGGGCGGCCCTTCCTTTCTCACCATGGGGGATTTGCCAGAGGAAGCGACTCATGGTATGATGAAAGGGATTGATTCTCTCTTTTTGCTGCAAAGGAGGCCCTATGGATCTTTTATCTCAACTCAAAAAATTTGACTTGGTGCGCAGTGTTATGCAGGGGGATACAGCGCATCTCTCTCCATATCCCTTTGTCCCACAAAAGCCCAAGCCGGTATTACAAGCTTCTCCGAGCCCCCTTCCCCGTTCCACGCCAGAGGAACAGGGGGTTCCAAGTCAAATCCTGGCAGAATTCATTCGTCAAATTTCTACCATACCGGAGCTGCTCCCCCACTCCCTACTGGTTTTGCGCCACGGAGCGGTCATTGCCCAGGGAGATTGGAGCCCTTTCCGCCACGATTGCGCCCACATTGTCTACTCTATCTCAAAGAGTATCACCTCTATGGCTGTAGGGATGGCCGTATCAGAGGGATTGCTCTCCCTGGAGGAAAAGATTGTGGATATCTTTCCGGAAAAGGTGAATTTTCTCACCTCCCGTACTGTCCGCTCTATAACAATACAACATCTGCTGACCATGCAGTCCGGCGCCACCTTCAATGAGATGGGGTCCTATCTAAAGAGCGACTGGGTACGTGCCTTTCTTGAGGGGGGAACCTCCTTTGAACCTGGGAGCAAGTTCTCATACAACAGCACCAACACCTATATGTTGGCGGCCATCCTGCACCGCAAAACGGGGCAGACATTGGTGGAGTATCTTCGCCCCAGGCTGTTTGACCCCATGCAGCTGCAGATTACCAGCTGGGAGACCTGCCCCCAGGGCATCGAAAAAGGCGGGTGGGGTCTTTATCTCCATCCAGAGGATATGGCAAAGCTGGGGCAGCTCTATCTACAGAAGGGGCGCTGGAATGTTCAGGGAGAGATGCGCCAACTGGTACCAGAGGATTGGGTTCTTACTTCAACCACCCCACACATCAAGGACACGGGAGATGGCAAGGGGCTCGGATATGGCTATCAAATCTGGTTGGAGCCCTCTGGCCGGTATGAGTTTAACGGCCTGTTTGGCCAATATATCTTTGTGATTCCCCAACATGACATGGTGGTGGCGCTCACGGCAGGTAGCTCTAACCTGCTGCCCCGCAGCCCTATTTTGGATCAGATGGACCGATTCTTTGGTCCACAAAAAACCTTTTCGCAGGCCGCCCTACCACCGGATCCTGCTGGACAACATGCATTGCAGTTTGTGACAAGCCATCTGGTCTTTCGCAAGCCGGTTCCATCTGTGGATCCTTCCAAGGCTGGCGTCCCTCCTATGCAACCGCTCCCCTGGTGGAAACGGCTATTCCAACACCAAAAGAGAGGGTCTACCCCAGTGACAGAAGATGCTGCTCTGTCCTCGATCCCTGTACAGGCGCAGGAGCTAGACGGTCATCAATATCTTCTTGCCAGCAACACAGCGGGACTATTGCCTCTGATTTTGCAGTGTTCCGGAGGAAACTTTGCCAGCGGGATTCAGCGCATTGGCTTTTTGGTGCACAACGGTTGCTTCAAATTGGAGATTCAGGAGGATCAGCTAGCCAACCGCATCTCCATCGGGTTTGGAGCTCCTCTCTATAGCATCGTGGAACTGCGTGGAGAACAGTTCCTGGTGGGCACCACTGGAGATTTTACTACCGATGAGGATGATCACCTTGTGCTCAAGCTGCAGATCTGTTTTGTAGAGTCCGCTTGTACCCGTTTGATCAAATGCTTCTTTTTGGAGGGAAATCGCCTGCGGATCGCCATGGATGAGACGCCTGGCGTGCTGATGGCTATCGAAAAATTTTTTGTGCCTGCTCTTCAGGGGGAACTCCTCAAAAAACTTGGAGGCAGCGACAATGACTTCGTAGAGTTCAAACTGCAAAAATTTGCGACCCCAACCCTCAAAGGTATGCTGAGCCACACATAGCCGCAAAGCAACTCTTACAGATTAGTCCAGCTTGACACAAACAAGTTCCCCCTCCAACTTCAAGCATAAAAACAGCCGCACACAAAATGTGTGCGGCTGTTTTTATGCGATATGGGAGATCACAAAATTTCAAATGGCGCTCTACAGTACCCTATCATTCTCATCGCTGTTCAGATAGAGATCCGCAACAGAGAAGAAAAATGCAAATGACAATGTGGTGAGATCCGGCACATGGACACTGTCCATGAAATAGTCCACCAGCACAATCACCACCGTTGTACTAAATGCATTACAGATCATGCGCAGAAGTTTCATGCGCCTGGCAGAGAGATTCTCCTGTTGCCGTATGGTCCTTGGAACCACCGATACCAAGGCGCTCATTGGAAACTTTAGCAGGCCAAAGACCAAAAAGAAGGATAAGAGACTCCAAACAGAGTTGTATTGGAGAGAGAAATATGGTGCAAGCCTTCTCCCGCACAATGCAGTGAAAGTGATGAATAAAAATAAAAGCCCAGAAAAGGTCAGCAGCGTGCCGCCTGATATCATGTGACTTCTCCAATTGATCCGATACTTTGTATTTTTAAACATCGTTTCTCCCTCCTATCTACCATATGTATTCACAGTCATTATAACACAACCATGGAAAAAATCCAAGAGCTCATCAAACCGTTGAAGGCGTTTTATGCAAATATTTTTATTGATTTTACATTCGTTCCTTTTCCAAAGGGCACGGTTGTGGAACATTTTTCTAGAAATCTACATACTAGAGAATAGCGCCGAGTTAGAGTAATCAGACAAATCAGGGAATTGTAAACTCTTTTACAGAAAGCTTCTTTGCCATATGCTATTCTATGGATGCGCAAAACATACGTCATGTTGCCATCATCACTTTGGAGGGACGACCATGAAGGAAAAAATCCATTGGAGCAGCTTTTTGCAAATTGCTGGAGGCTATATCGCCTTTTGTATTGGATCCGGCTTTGCCACTGGCCAGGAGATTTTGCAGTTTTTTACTGCCTTTGGCTGGGGGAGTTTGGGAGCCTGCGCCATTACTTTGGTTCTTTTTGTCTGGATGGGAATGTCTATGACAAAGATTGGGAAAGGTAGTGGCCTGCGCACAGACCGATATGTTTTCCGCTATTACTGCGGGAAGTCTCTGGGGACATTCTTTGAATGGTTCTCCTTTGTCTATCTCTTCCTTTGCTATGGCATCTCCGTTTCGGCCCTAGGTTCTGCAGCCTTTGAACAGTTTGGCATCAATGCGATTGTGGCCAAACTGGTATTATCGGTTTTGGCATTTGTCACAGTGCTTATGGGAGTTGACCGACTCCTGAAATTGATCAGCCTCATTGGCACATTGATCATTGTATTTACCTTGGTCGTGGGGATCGGGGGAATTGTCACTGGATGGGCACAGCTCCCACTGGCGATGGAAACTGCCCAGAGCCTCCCCATTGTACGTTCCAGTGGCAATTGGGCCCTATCTGGCTTGTTGTATGGAGCATTTATGGCCATTGTTCTGGTGCCTTATCTGGTGCAGCTCTCCCACCGGGCAAAAAATGGACGTTCTGCCATGTGGGGTGGCGGTGCTGGAGGCTTTCTGCTGATTTTAGCGGTCATCTGCCTCAACCTTGGCATGATGGCGCATCTGACCGACATCTATGACAAGGATATCCCTGTACTGGCTTTGGCCACTGATATCCACCCGATGTTTGGCTCCCTCTTCGCAGTTTTATTGCTTTTGGGTCTCTTCTCCAGCTGCCTGACCAAACTCATTGTGCTGCCACAAAAATTTGCACAGGAACATACGCCTCGTTATCATGTTCTTTGCCTTGTGGTCATTGGCGCAGGGCTAATCATGGGATTTTTGCCCTATGCTGAGCTGGTGAACAGAGTGTATTCTTTCTCAGGTTATCTTGGCATTGTGCTTATGGCCTGCATGTTTTACCGTCAGTTGATCCGGAAGGGTAACATTGCCTTCTACCGCCAACAGGAACAACAGGCACTGGGTGAGAGTATCGATGGCACATTAGGCTCTGCCGAAGAGGAGAAATCCTCTTCTTCCTCTGTGGGAGGAGCCTCAAAAGTTGTCAGCAGAGACAATGGGCCAAATAAATTGGTCCGATCTGCAGAATCTCCGGAACAACCCAGATAGACTTGCCAGAAACCGGCCTGTGGTTTGCTCACAGACCGGTTTCTTTTTAAAAGATACTCTTGAAGAGCACAACTATCCATGGATCATGTCCCAAAGGAAGGCCAGATCATACACCACATACCGTTTCCCCAGTTTTCCAATGACCCCCTGTGCCTGAAAGGCTAACAGCTGATTGGATACTGAGACACGGCTGAGTCCCACTGTCCACGCCAAATCCCGGTGGGTGAAGTCCAAATCCAGGAGATATCCCTGTTCTGTTGGAACACCATAGTGCTTACAGGTGGAAAGTAGAAAAAAAGCAATCTTTGTAGCCGCATCGGTGTATACCCCATACTCCAGCTGACTGGAGAGCACCCGGATCTTGTCGGATAGACTTTCAAAGACTGCCCAAGTGAGAGATGGAATCTCCTGGAGCTTTTGAAGAAAGGTCTCCCTGGTAACCTGATAGAGGGTGGCCTGGCGGGAAGTTACCTGAGAGATATAGTACCCTGACTTTTCGTCTAGCACATGCATCTCCCCCAACAAGGATCCCTTGACAAAGATGCCCACCAGTTTTTCGTGGCCATCGGATGTGATAAAGTAGTTGCCCACCCGACCGGATTTGACCACATAGACATACCTGCCATCATAGGACTCGTCATATAGAATGTCCCCTTTTTTTAGGGTGATCTCCACAGCCCCTTCCAACAGGGGCTGAATGCTACGAACGGTGGATGAAATCCAGGGGAAGTCGATCCCGCTGTTCATCAATTCCCGATAGATCTGTTGATTTTGCTCACTCATGTCTGCTCCTTACGCTGTAACATCTCTCCAAAAAATAACGAAAGCTATTTTCATTTTATCCAAAAGTGCTTATAATGTAAAGTAGACTACAGATTTTTACGAGGCTTTTTGTTACACTCAAGAAAATTCCCCTTGTTTTTTCAGGGGTAGGATAGAAATATTGGAGGGATCAAGTATGTTGGATGTAAAGATTGTCAACGGCTGGATCGTGGATGGAACCGGTGCTCCCCGTTACCAGGCAGATTTGGGGATCCGCGGCGACCAAATTGTGGCCATTGGAGATCTGAAGGATGAAGAGGCCGTCAAAACCCTGGATGCGACCGGTAAAATGGTTGCCCCGGGATTCGTTGACTTCCACACCCATTCGGATCTTTCCATCCTCTATGACCGCTATACCAGAAGCCGCATCCACACCGGTGTTACCACCGATGTCATCGGGAACTGCGGCATTGGTGTTGCGCCTGTAAAAGATGAAAACAAGGAGTTGTTGCTGGACTACCTCTCCACCCGGATTGTGGGCACCATCCCCGCTAAGTTGGAACTCCACTGGCACTCCTACGAGGAATATCTGGACTATGTAGACGAGCACAACCCGGCAGTCAATGTGGTCCCTCTGGCGGCACAGGGTGCATTGCGCATCTATGAGATGGGCTTTTCTGAGGAGCCGGCCACCCCGGAACAGTTGGAACATATGAAGGAGGAGGCCCGCAAGGCCATGGAGGCCGGCGCCTTCGCCCTGACCAGCGGCTTGATCTATCTCCCGGGTGCTTATACCAGCACCGATGAGCTGGCGGAGCTGTGCAAAGCGGTGTCCCCCTATGGCGGCTACTACTGCACCCATATGCGCGGTGAGGGCGACTCCATCTGGGAGGCCCTGGACGAGGCCATTGAAATTGCCAAACGGGGCGGCGTGCCGCTGCACATCTCCCATCTGAAGATTATGGGCGCCAAGTATGCCGGCCAGATGGACAAGGTGTTTGCCCGCATCGAGCAGGCCAGAGCCGAGGGCCTGGACGTCACCTTTGACTGCTACCCCTATAATGCCGGCATGACCTCCCTGAGCTCTTTCCTGCCGCCGTGGGCCTTTGAGGGAGGCGTCGCCAAGATGGTGGAGCGCATCCAGGTGCCCGAGCTTAAAGAAAAGATGATTCAGGATATGAAGAGCGGCCTGCCCAACTGGCAGGACACCTACCTTATGCTTAAGAGCTGGGAGGATGTTGTGATCGCCTCCATGATGAAGGAGGAAAACAAGCCTCTGGAGGGCAAATCCATTGCGCAAATTGCCGCTGAGTGGAATGAGGATCCCTTTGAGGTGGTCTTCCGGCTGCTGGCTTCCGAGCATGGAAAGATCCAGGTGGTCATCTCCCTGATGGCTGATGAGGATGTGGACAAGGTGGTCTGCCGCCCGGAGGTCACCTATGGCTCCGACAGCATGAACCTCTCCACAGAGGGGCTCCTCTCCATCGGCAAACCCCATCCCCGTGCATTTGGCACCTTTGGCCGGATCTTCTCCCACTATGTGCGGGAAAAGGGCCTGATGACCTTTGAGGATGCGGTGCGCAAAATGACCAGTGTCCCGGCAAAGCGCCTGGGCCTTGGCAAGCGTGGCGTCCTGAAGGAGGGCAACTACGCCGACGTGGTGGTCTTTGATCCTGAGACCATTGCAGATGTGGCCACCTACACCGATCCCAAGCAGTACACCGTGGGCATCGAGCATGTGCTGGTCAACGGCCAGGTTGCGTTGGAGCACGGCGAGCAGACGGATATTCTGGCCGGCCGTGTGCTGCGCAGAGGCCGCGACAACTAATATCCCTCGTATCTCCATATCAAAATATGCATAGAAGAAGGGGTTCCTCCTGTCTGAAATTTCTTTCAGCAGAGGGAACCCCTCTTCTTTATTTACATTTATATGCAAAAGCTTCAGACCCGCAAATCGACCACTCTGCCGGCCACGCAGCTCCCTACGATTTTTTGAGGGTGGTCATGCACGCCAGATGCAGCGCCATGGGCAGTGGAAGGTTTCTCGGGCGCTATTTCACAATTGGGTTACCGACAATGCCGACAAGGAGCGGAGCTCCCGGCCCACTGCCTCAATTAGGACAAAATGGGCTTACAGATGAGGCGGTCCAACTTGGTGGACAGAATGTCCTGGGCATGGGCAGGGCGCAAGATCCACGCGGTGTCTGCCCCCCGGCCCGTTCCACCCACACACACCACAGGTTCCGGCTGAATGGCGCCGCAGTCCAGGGCCATCACGGCGCACTCCACGCAGACCTTAGTGCCCTGACCCAGCATACGCAGGGTGTGGGCCATGATCTCAATGGGGTAGACCCCACCCAGACGGGTGGAAAGCCCGCGCTCTGCTCCGCTGAGCACGTGGGTGGTGGTGACAACTTTCATGCCACAGGCTTCCAACTCTTGGCGAACCACTGGGGGCATCTCCTGGCCGCCGGGCTGTTTGTATCCGTTGGCGTGGGTGACCACCACAACCTGTATCCCCTGCTCTGCTGCGGCCTGAAAATAGCGGGCCGTCTCTCCAGAGCCACTGGCCACCACCAAGGTGGAGATCCCCGCCTCCTTGGCTGCTGCCAGCGCAAGCTCTACGGTCTTGGCGGTGTTTTCTTTTCCAGGTTTCTCAAAATACATGGTGAAACGCTCCTTTCCATCGATCCATGACAAATATTTCTGGCGGTTTTATGGCAGACCACAGACCAAAATCTGTTCCATCTCCACGCACCGGCCGTTGTTCAAAGGTCTATCGCTCTGAGACACAGAGGTCCATCAACTCCTGAGGACGGGCGACAATTTTATCGGGATGGTACTGCTCCAGCTCCTCCTTAGGGCGAAAGCCCCAAAGAACCCCCACAGTATATGCCCCGCAGGAGCGCCCAGTCTGCATATCGGTGCTGGTGTCCCCCAGATAGATGGTCTCCTGTGGGGAGACCCCAAGGGTATTCATGATCTCAATGGCCGCCGCTGGGTCCGGCTTTCTGGGAACGCCCTCCCGCTGGCCAAATACCAGATCAAACCGGCGAGGAAAAAAATGTTCGATCAACTTGCAGGTCTGGGGATGGGGCTTGTTGGAGAGGACCGCCAGACACAGCCCCCTCTCCTGCCAGGCCTGCAGCAGAGGGGCAATCCCCGGGTAGGGCTGGGTGTCCCCCAACAAATGTTCATCGTAATAGGACAGATATTCCTGCAGTAGGGTGTCCACTGTTTCCTGGTCCGTCCCCTGGGGAAGGGTGCGCTGGAGAAGTTTGCGACTCCCCTCCCCCAAAAAGTAGCGGTAGCTGTCCACCGGGTGGGTCGGATAGCCGTGGCTCTGGAGCACATGGTTGCAGTGATGTGCCAGGGTTCCAAGGGTGTCCAACAGGGTTCCGTCCAAGTCAAAGATGGCAAGTTTCATGGGCCATCCTCCTATCCATAGGCTGCAGGTGGGGAAACCCCATCTGCGCAGAATGATTTGATCCCTCCATTCCGGCTTTTCTCTTCTATCGAATCAATACAGCCGCTCCAAAGGATGGGGATCAACTGCTTCTTATTATACGCTCGCCAAAGGGGTGTTGCAAGGCGGCTCCACAGGGCCATCTGAGCCGCGTATCCAACCTTTGCGGAAAGGAGAGATGGAAATCTCCCACAGCACACGGCGTTGGGGCACTCCACCGCAGCAGTCCTGCAAGCTGTTTCTTGAAAACGCCAAAAAATAAGGGCCCTCGGTTTCCCAGGGCCCAATAGATTCAAATAATTTTAATGTGTCTCCGGCAGAGAGGCGGCAGCTGCACTCTGGCCAACCCGGCGGGTCTTCTCGTCGGGGGCCTCCGGTCGGAAGGAGATGTGGGGATACTCCTCCTCCAGCACCTTGCTTGCTACATCCAAGATGATGTCGCCACCCTTTCCAGACATGACCCGGCCCATCATCTGTACGTGGTGGATGTCATAGAACTTTGCATACAGCGCCAAAGTGTGGCCCAAATAGACGCCAATGGACTCATAGACCTTCTGCGCGCGGGGATCCCCCTGCTCCATCAGGGCCTGGACCTCCTTGAGCTTTTCTGCAGGGGAAGCGCCATGCAATGAAATGCCTGCCCGAGGCGCCAGTTTGATGACACCATCCTGGCTGAAGTACTTGACTCCACAGCCGATGTCTCCGCTCCACTCGTCCTCCATGGCATCCGGCTGGCCATCCACTGGGGCAAAGGCCAGTTCATTGAGCCAGCCACAGATGTTGCCATCTGCATCCACATAGCCCACGGCCTCACTGGTCCCCATGGCAATGCCCATGATTCCGTTCTCACCCAGGCCCATGGCACCGGCCAGGGCAGAGACGTCTCCGTCATTGGCCACTACCACCGGTACCTCATAGCCCAACGTATCCGAGAGGGCCTTGGCAGCCCGGGTATAGATGTTCTTGACTTTGCGGTCAAACACCTCTGGCGGGACCTTCAAAAACAGGGAGGCCACCATACAGCGGTTGTCGATGTATACTCCGGCGGAGGAGACACCGATGCCCTCCACCTTGCGGCCCTTCTCCAAAATTTTGGCCGCCGCTGTGTGGAAGGCAGCCAGAATCCCCTGGAAGTGGTAATCCGGGTCGGAGATCACCTTGGGGAACCAGACCACCTCTTCACTGTAGATGGGTTCCCCGTCGATGACAGCGCTGACCTTGCGGTCGGAGCCACCGGCGTCAAAGCCGATTCGTGCACCATTGGTGTGCCGGCCAATGCTCTCTGCCCGCTGAACCGCCTTGGGCCTTTGCGCGTAGGGCAGGCTCTGTACCACGAATTCCGTCTCATAGACCTGCTCCATAAAGCCTTTGTCAAAGGCCCTGCTGCCATCCTTGGAATAAGCCGCCTGAATGCTCTGGGCCAGCTTTTCATCGCCACAGATGGTGACCTTGTAGCCGCCCCAGCTCCACAGCAAAAATTTTACCAACCGGTCCACATGGTACCGGTCTGCCTGCTCCATCTCCGGTGTGCCATAGACCTTGGTCTCCCAAGTGCCAATCTGCCCGCCGGATCGCTCCACCGCAATACAGATGGGTTTGGTTGCCCCCCGCTCATAGTGTTCAAAAAACAGCCCCAGGGGAACAAAACTTTCATCCAGCTCAGGGAGATTCTTTACCGGAATCTCCACATTCAAAAATTTCATACCCTTCCCTCCAGTCGTATGTGGGACCACACACCGGGCCCCGCCCACTTTATTTTAGCATATACAACCGCTTTGAGGTTTCAGTTTTCTGGCCACTGTTTATGATTATGGACAGATCTCTGGGACTCCTAAGACTCAAAATTGAGCTTATCTGGGGTGTAGTAGTTGACCGCATCCCCATTGAAGGTGACGCCTGTCACCTCAGTCCCCCACTGTGCAATGGTCTCGTCGAACGCATCCCCCTTGAGCTCCTCAATGATAGTGGGCGTCATGGACTCCAGCAGATCCGCATCCTCCCGTACATCCTTGCGCAGGATCATGTACAGGTTGGAGGAATCCTCCACCAGCTGCGCCACACCGTACTCCCCACTGAAGGCAGCCTCCATCAACTCATCGGAGAAAAGGGTGCCATAGGTGTAGTAGTTCTGCATGGTATCCTGGTAGATCACCAGGTCGTGGACCCCCTCCTGTGTGTGGTCATGGGTGGATTCCTCCCCCTCATACTCAGCGATGACGGTATCAATATCCTCGCCGGCATTGACTCGATCCACAAAGCCCTGGACCTGCTCCCGGGCCTGGGTCTTCTCCTCATCGGACATGGCATCGCCATCATCATTGGTCAGGGGCATGCTGAAGAAGGTCACCTTGCTCACATCCTGGAGCAGCTGTTCGTTGATCTCCTCCTGGGAGACCGGATCGGTGCCGCCCTCATAGTAGATGCTCTCAAAAATCTTTTGAGATTTGGCGGAATTTGTCACCACCAGGGTCAAAGAGGCCTTGCCGATGCCGTTCTGCTCATAGTAATCCTGATAGGAGCTCCAGGCATTTTCCACGGTGGAGCGGATGTTGTCCTCGTCCTCCTCATCCAGGGCCAGACCCAGCTCGTCAAACTTGTCCTCCACGGCGTAGTACTCCTTGACCAGCTCCTGGGTGCGGTTGATGATCCACTGGGAACCGGAGACACCGTCAATTTCTGCGGTGAGCACATCCACATCCCCGCTGCTGGAGGAACTGGAAGAACTATCCTCAGAGGATGAGGAAGAAGAGGACGAGCTCTCCTGCACCTTCGTGCTTGCCTCATTGTAGGCGGTCATCATATGAAGGATATAGACCCCCGGGGCGAGGCGCTCCCCCTGGTATTCGGCGGACCAATCGGTGTTCTCTTCCTGGCAGCCGGCTGCCGTCAATACCAAGACGAAAGCCAGCACAAAAGCCAACAGGCTTCTTTTCAACTTCATGGGCGGTTTCCTCCTGCCTTGTTCTTTTCCGGCAACTTTTACCGGAATCTGAGTCCCATTATACAACACTCCCCTTCCCCTTGTCCAGGGTTAGGCCTGGGCTGTGGGAGCGGAAAGGTCTTGTTTTCCCGGCGCCTCCAAGTAGGAGAGGACCTGGTTGATGGTCTGAGCCGTGCGCTCTTTGGGGGAGAGCTTGACCTTGATGTAGGGTTTGCTCCCGGCATTGACCAGCACCCTGCCCCGCATGGAGGAGGCCAGGTTGCTGAGCTTTTCAATCTCTACCTTATCAATCTCAAAGAGGATAGAGTCCCCTCGCTCCGAGATCTCCTTGATCCCCAGGTTGGCCGCCCGGTTGCGGATGAGGGAGACCTCCACCAGGCCCCGCACAGCCTCCGGCGGATCGGAGAATCGGTCGATGAGTTCGTCATACAGATCCATGGCATCCTCGTCTGTGGCCACGGCCGCAATCTTTTTGTAGATATCGATCCGCTGGGACAGGTTGCTGATGTAGCTCTCCGGAATGTGGGCATCGATCCGAAGATCCACCACACACTCCTCACAGCGGGTGCTGCTGGCCTCACCCTTGCGCTCGGCAATGGCGTCGGAGAGGAGTTTGAGGTACATCTCATACCCCACGGCCTCCATGTGGCCATGCTGCTGGGCCCCTAGAATGTTGCCCGCGCCCCGGATCTCCAGGTCCCGCATGGCGATGCGGAAGCCGGAGCCAAAGGAGGTGAATTCCCGCACTGCGGAAAGGCGCTTGGAGGCCACATCGGTCAGCGCCTTGCCTCGGGTAAAAGTCAGGTATGCAAAAGCCCGCCGGCTGGAGCGGCCCACACGGCCCCGCAGCTGATAGAGCTGGGAGAGGCCCATGCGGTCCGCATCCTCGATGATGAGGGTGTTGCAGTTGGGCACATCCACCCCTGTCTCAATGATGGTGGTGCAGACCAGGACGTCGATCTTGTGTTCAATGAGGTCCTGCCAGACCTTGGAGAGCTGCTCCTCCCCCATCTGGCCGTGGGCAGTGACCACATGGGCGTCGGGGAGCATCTCCCGGATGCGCATGGCGCAGGCATCAATGGTGTCGATCCGGTTGTGCAGGTAGAAGACCTGCCCGCCCCTGCGCAGTTCCCGGCGCATGGCCTCCCCCACCACGCCCCAGTCGTGTTCCAGCACATAGGTCTGCACCGGATGCCGGTCCACGGGGGCCTCCTCAATGACTGACATGTCCCGGATGCCAGACATGGCCATGTTCAGCGTCCGGGGAATGGGGGTGGCGGACAGGGTGAGCACATCCACCGTGTTGCGCAGGGATTTGAGCCGCTCCTTGTGGGTGACGCCAAAGCGCTGCTCCTCGTCGATGACACAGAGGCCCAGATCCTTAAACTGCACATCCTTCTGCAGGAGCCGGTGGGTCCCGATGACCACATCCACCAGCCCGGTCTTCAGATCCTTGATGATCTGCTCCTGCTGCTTGGGCGTGCGAAAACGGGAGAGCAACTCCACCCGGATGGGAAAGCCCTCCATCCGCTGGCAGAAGGTCTGGTAGTGCTGCCAGGCCAAAATGGTGGTGGGCACCAACACGGCACACTGTTTGGAATCCATGACGCATTTGAACACCGCCCGCAGCGCCACCTCCGTCTTGCCAAAGCCCACGTCGCCGCAGAGCAGCCGGTCCATGGGGGTTGGGGCCTCCATATCCGCCTTGATCTCACGGGTGCAGCGCAGCTGATCCTCCGTCTCCTCGTAGGGGAAGCGGTTCTCAAAGTCGTTCTGCCAGTCGGTGTCCGGAGAAAAGGCAAACCCTTTGACCTGGGCCCGCTGGGCATAGAGCTGGATGAGCTCATCAGCCATATCTGCCACGGCCTTTTTCACCCGCTGGCGGGTCTTGCTCCACTCCAGGGAGTTGAGCTTATTGAGTTTGACCATGCCATCATCCCGGGCCCCCACATATTTGGAAACCAGGTCCAGCTGGGTCACCGGCACAAAGAGGGTGTCCTTGCCGGCGTATCGGATCTGGATATAATCCTTGACGATGCCGTGGATGTCCTTTTTGACAATGCCCTCAAAGACTCCAATGCCGTAGGAGACGTGGACTACATAGTCCCCCACATTCAGGTCAGAGATGCTGCGCAGCTTTTTGCCGGGCTTGTGAACCCGCCGCCGGCTGGCAGCCCCTGCGGTTTTGACGTGGCTGATGACAGTCAGGCCCAGGGTGGGGTACTCCAGCCCGCTGCTCAGCCCGCCGGTGAGAACCGATACCTCACCCTTGCGAATGGCTGGAACGTCCTTGGCAAGCTCTGCACGAAAGCCGGCCTCCTGCAGGTCGTGCCACAGGGCTGTGGCGGCCTTCTCTGTCCCGGCCAAAATGACACAGTGGTACCCCTGAGAAAGATGGGCGTCCAGTTCCTCCTTCAGAACGGAGAACTGACCGCCCCAGGGGGAGAGCTGCCGGGCCTCCACCTGATAGAGGTGCCGCAGGGGGATATCCGCTGTGGAGCGGGCAAAGGTGTCCAGTACCAGCGAGGGGTGCCGCTCCATGTTCCGTACCAGGTCGGTAAAATCATCGTAGTAGGTATCGCACCCCTTAAAGAGAATCCCCTCCTGCAACAGGAGCTTGAGATCCTCATGGTGCTGCCAGAGGGCGTTACGCAGACCCTCCCGGGTCTCAATGGGTTCACAGAGGCAGAGCACATCCCCCTCACCCAGGTAGTCTATGGCGGTGGCAGGGGTCTCGTAGAGCAGGGGCAGGTATTTGTCAATGTTGAGCAGTGTCAGCTGGTCCTGGAGCTTTTCTACATCCTGCGCCAGGTGTTCCCTGGCGAGTTTTGCATATTTGCCCCGCAGGGGTTTGCCCGCCTCCTGCAGACGGTGGATCAGGTCCTCCCTGGAGGAAAAGATGGCCTCCCGGGCAGGGATCAGAGCGATCTCCTGAACTGGATCCGTGCGCCGCTGAGTCTCCAAGCTGAAATAGGCCATAGTGTCAATCTCATCCCCCCAAAACTCAGCGCGCACCGGCTGGTCGCAGTTGGGGGGAAAGACGTCCAAAATACCGCCCCGGACACAGAACTGGCAGGCGCCCTCAATCTGGTCCCGGCGCTCATAGCCGCTGCGCAGGAGGAACTCCGTCAATGCCTTGGCATCATACGCCTGCCCCACAGCCAGGGTCATGGTGTTCTCTCGCAGAGCCTGGAGGGGCAGGGTGCGCTGGAGCGCCGCCTCCCCGCTGGCCAACACAATTTTGGCCGTTCCGGCTGCCATCTGGGCCAGGACACCCAAGCGCTTGAACTCATATTCCCGGGAGACGCCCTCTACCTCCCGCAGTGTCAAATCTCTTGAGGGCAGCACAAAGGCCTCCCGTTGCCCGGCAAGGGAGTTGATATCCTCGGCCATCCGGTTGGCAGATGCCTCATCCGGCGTGACCACAAACAGGTTCTGTGGGATGTTGTGCGCCAGGGTGAAGAGGGCGTGGGCCTTGTGGACATTGGCAAGTCCCACCATGGCCACCGGCGTCTCCCGGGCCTTCAGATCCCCCTTCAGGCGCTGGAACTCCTCCATCTGCATCAATAGATGAGCAAACTGTTCCATGGCAGACACCACCTAATTAAATTGATTCATTGCCCGCTCAATGTTTCCGTCCACAATGAGCTCCACGGCCTTTGCAATGTCCGGCAACCGGTCCTGAATTTTTTGGTCATCCTCCGGCGAAAAGCGGCCCAACACCCAGCGGGCCAGGTCGTAGTCCGGGTGGGGTTTTGCCCCCACCCCGATCTTAATCCGGGGAAAGGCATCTGAGTTGGTGAGATAGATGATACTCTTGAGCCCATTGTGCCCCCCTGCACTGCCCTTGCGGCGCAGGCGGATCTTGCCGGGATCCAGGGAGATGTCGTCACACAGGACCACCACATGTTCCACAGGAATTTTATAGAAGGCGATGGCGTCCCGCACCGCCTGGCCGGAGTTGTTCATAAAGGTGGAGGGCTTCATAAGCAGCACCCGCCTGCCGGCGATGGTCGCCTCCCCAATGAGAGATTGGAATTTGAGCTTTTTCACCGGGCAGGCGCACTGCTGCGCCAGGTAGTCCAGCGCCCGAAAGCCCACATTGTGCCTTGTCCCATCGTACTGGGAGCCGGGGTTACCAAGGCCCACCACCAAAAACTCCACAGGACCGGTGGGGCCAGGGGGGCTGGAAAAGAGAGATTTCAAGTCAAACATGGCTGTTCTCCTTACAGTTTTCCACTAGAAACAAGCGGGATAGCAAGCTATCCCGCCTATGTAACAGTTATGCAGTTGCGCAGACAAAACATGCAAAATATTTGCATTAGACAAACAGAGGGGAGACCGGCTTATCCTCATAGATGCGCTCAATGGCCTCGGCAAAGACGGGGGCCACAGGCAGCACGGTGATCTTGTCGATCTGCTTCTCCTTGGGCAGAGGGATGGTGTCCAGCAGGACCAGCTCTTTGATGGGGCTCGCCTGCAGCCGCTCAATGGCCGGGCCGGAGAGAACACCGTGGGTGGCGCAGCAGTAGATCTCTGTGGCGCCGCCAATTCTCAGCAGGGCCTCTGCGGCGTTGCACAGGGTCCCCGCCGTGTCAATGAGATCATCCACCAGAATGACCTTTTTGCCCGCCACATCGCCGATGATGTTCATCACCTCGGAGACATTGGGCTTGGGCCGGCGTTTATCCACAATGGCAATGGGGCTGCCGCACTTTTCAGAGAACTTTCTGGCACGGGTGACGGAGCCAAAGTCCGGGGAGACAATGACCACCTGGTCCATGCAGTCCTTGAACTTATCAATATAGTAGGGTGCAAGGATGGGCACACCCAGCAGGTGATCCACAGGGATATCAAAGAAGCCCTGGATCTGGGCGGCGTGGAGATCCATGGTCAGCACCCGCTGGGCGCCGGCGGCCACAATGAGGTTTGCCACCAGCTTTGCGGAGATGGGATCCCGGGCCCGGGACTTGCGGTCCTGGCGCGCATAGCCAAAGTAGGGCATCACGGCGGTGATGCGGGCGGCCGAAGCGCGCTTGAGGGCATCGATCATAATCAGCAGTTCCATGAGGTTGTTGTTGACCGGGGAACAGGTGGACTGTACCACAAACACATCGGAACCGCGCACGGACTCCTCAATATGTACGTTGATCTCCCCGTCCGCAAAGGTAGAGACCTCACACTTTCCTAGGGGAACCCCCAGTTGTTTGGCGATCCGCTCCGCAACCTGGCGGTTGGAATTGGCACTGAACACTTTGATATCCTTGCCGTGAATGTTCATCTTGCAAAAACTCCCTTTTCTCTATTGATCGAAAAGAGGCCTCTCCTCTTTCCACTTCCTGAAAACACACCCCTTGCCAGATGCTATGACCGGCCAGAGGTTACTTCTTTTTCCGCTTGCCCACAGCCCAGCCAGGCTTGAGCTCCTGGCGGCTACGGCCGATAACCAGCGCATACTCGGGAACCTCATGGGTCACTGTGGTACCCGCCGCAGAATAGGACCCCTTGTGCATGGTCACAGGCGCCACCAGGTTGGTGTTGCAGCCGATGAAGACATCGTCCTCCACTGTGGTGCGGTGTTTGTGGATGCCGTCGTAATTGACTGTGACCACGCCGCAACCCACGTTGATATTTTTGCCAAAATCGGAATCTCCAATGTAGGTCAGATGAGCCACACTGGTTTTTTCGCCAATGACGGAGTTCTTCAACTCCACAAAATCCCCAATCTTCACGCCGTCGTGGACCACGCAGTCTGGCCGCAGCTGTGTAAAGGGACCGATCTTTACACGGTTCCCAACCTGGGAGGAGTAGATCTGGGAGGCGTTGACCACCGTATCATCCCCCACTGTGCTGTTCTCAATCAGGCTGTTGGGGCCGATGACACAATTGGCGCCAATTTTCACACGTTCCTTTAAGATGGTGCCAGGGTAGAGAACGGTCCCCGCCCCCACTTGGGCATCCGGTGCGATGAGAACCCCGTCGCTGGAGAGAACCTGAACCCCTTGGCGGCACAGGCGCTGAATCTGCAGATCCTTTGCCCGATTGCGCAGTTGGAGCAGTTCCCAAGGATCCTTGGGGCAAAAAAGAGCGTCACCATCGGTGGTCTCCACCAGTTGGATCCTTCCGCCGGCGCGCTGGGCCTCATTGGTCAAGGAGGCGAAGAGCCCCTCTCCCATTTGCCAATTCTCATGAAGATATTCTGATTTTGCGCAATAAATGGCCCCACCTTGACTGAACATTTCGGTCACGGTGTTGCCGCGTTCTTGATGCAGCTGAACCAACTTCTGCAGCAGCTCCCCAGTGAGCAGGGGCATCTCTCCCCGCAGCAGAAGAACAGCTCCAGTGCGCCCGGCCAAAAACTCCTTTGGATCCTGCCAGATGAGAGCCTTCGCCCAGTCCTCCTGGGGCTCCTCTGCGCCATAGGCGCAGACCGCCCCTATCTGAGCCGTGTGGCAGGCATTGGCCACCCAGGCGGCCATAGGCCAAAAGAGAACCTCCTGCAGGCCATGGACAGCGCTGTTTTTTGGATCAGCCACCAGAATGACTGCACAGACAGATTCCAATCGTTATTCCTCCTTTGCATACAAAAGCATATGAAGTGTTCGATCATCTGAGTCAGCCAGACATCTCTGGGCATCCCTATATTTTCCCTCTTATCATGTTCTATTATTACAATTTTTCTGCAGTTTTGCAAGCACTTTACACGGTTTTTTTTCGTGTACGGTATTTCTGGAAAAAAGTTTTAGCATTTGCCTCAGAAAGGTGGAAAGTTTCGTGCGAATTTGATATAATCGTTTTTGAAATATAATCCATAGCGTCACAGCAAACGTCCAAGCACGTGGAAAGGGGCCTTCCCCTCTCCACACACGAAACAACAAGATGAAAAAAATGGAGGTCGATGAAACGTGAGCAAGAAATATGTCTACTTGTTCTCTGAGGGCAACGGCTCGATGCGGGAACTGTTGGGCGGTAAGGGCGCCAACCTTGCGGAGATGACCAATCTCGGCATGCCGGTTCCCTATGGATTTACCGTAACCACAGAAGCCTGTACCCGCTACTATGAGGATGGCAAAACCATTGCCCCTGAGATTGTGGAGGAGATCTTCCAGAATCTGAAGACCTTGGAGGAGCACTCCGGCAAGACCTTTGGCGACGCCAAAAATCCCCTATTGGTATCTGTGCGCTCTGGCGCCAGAGCTTCCATGCCTGGCATGATGGACACTATCCTGAATCTGGGCCTGAATGACGAGGTGGTGGAGGGCTTTGCCGCACTCACCCAGAACCCCCGCTTTGCCTATGACTCCTACCGCCGGTTTATTCAGATGTTCTCTGACGTGGTCATGGAGCTGCCCAAGAAGGAGTTTGAAAAGATCATCGATGAGATGAAGGAGAAAAAGGGTGTGACCCTTGACACCGAGCTGGATGCCGACGATCTGAAAGAGATGGTTGTGCGCTTCAAGGCCTTCTATAAAGAGCACAAGGGTACTGACTTCCCCTCCGATCCCAGGGAGCAGCTGCTGGAGGCTGTCAAAGCCGTATTCCGCTCCTGGGACAACCCCCGCGCCATCTACTATCGCCGCATGAACGACATCCCCTCCTCCTGGGGCACTGCCGTCAATGTCCAGATGATGGTCTTTGGCAATACGGGCAACACCTCCGGTACCGGCGTTGCCTTCACCCGCAGCCCCTCCACCGGTGAGAACAAGCTCTTTGGCGAGTTCCTTATCAATGCACAGGGCGAGGATGTTGTGGCCGGTATCCGCACCCCCCAGACCATCGACCAACTCAAAGAGATTATGCCCGATGTCTATGAGCAGTTCTCCACCATCGCCACCACCCTGGAAAAACACTACAAGGATATGCAGGATATGGAGTTCACCATCGAAAACGGCAAACTCTATATGCTCCAGACCCGCAACGGCAAGCGCACCGCCGCGGCTGCTCTGCGTGTCGCCTGTGACCTGGTGGACGAGGGGATGATCACCAAAGAGCAGGCCGTCTGCATGGTGGATCCCAAGCAACTGGATGCTCTGCTGCATCCCCAGTTTGACGCCGCTGAATTAAAGGCTGCTAAACCGGTGGCCTCTGCCCTGCCTGCCTCCCCCGGCGCCGCCTGCGGCCGTGTGGTCTTTACTGCCGCTGACGCTGCCGCCTGGTCCGCCCGGGGCGAAAAGGTGGTGCTGGTCCGTCTGGAGACCTCCCCTGAGGACATCGAGGGAATGCACGCCTCAGAGGGCATTCTGACCGTGCGGGGCGGCATGACCTCCCACGCCGCTGTGGTTGCCCGTGGTATGGGCACCTGCTGCGTCTCCGGCTGCGGTGATATTACCATGCACGAAGAGGAAAAATATTTTGAAGTCAACGGCGTTGTGGTCAAAGAGGGGGACTATATCTCCTTGGATGGCTCCACCGGAAACATCTACGCTCAGGCCATCAAAACCGTCCCCGCCTCCATTTCCGGTCAGTTTGAGACTTTGATGAAGTGGGCCGATGAGTTTCGTGATCTGGGTGTGCGCACCAATGCTGATACCCCCAGAGATGCTGCCCAGGCAGTGGCCTTTGGCGCCGAGGGCATCGGCCTGTGCCGCACGGAGCACATGTTCTTTGAGGGCGACCGCATCAAGGCGGTACGGGAGATGATCGTCTCCAAGACCACTGAGCAACGCAAGACCGCCCTTGCCAAGCTCCTCCCCATGCAGAGAGGGGACTTTGAGGCCATCTACGAGGCCATGGGTGGACGCCCGGTCACCATCCGGTACTTGGATCCCCCGCTGCACGAGTTCCTGCCCACCAATGAGGAGGACATCGTGGCCCTGGCCCAGGATATGAATATGGAAGTGGCGGAGCTCAAGAATGTCATCGCCTCCCTCCACGAGGTCAACCCCATGATGGGCCACCGTGGTTGCCGCCTGGCTGTCTCCTTCCCGGAGATTGCAGAGATGCAGACCCAGGCTGTCATTGAGGCCGCCATCAACACCCAGAAGAAGCATCCCGATTGGAACGTGGTGCCTGAGATTATGATTCCCCTGGTGGGTGAGGAAAAGGAACTGGTCTTTGTCAAACGGATCGTTGTCAAGACCGCCGATGCCATCATCGCCCAGTCCGGTCTGGATCTGCACTACAAGGTCGGCACCATGATCGAGATTCCCAGAGCCGCCCTTACAGCGGATCAGATTGCCAAGGATGCGGAGTTCTTCTCCTTTGGCACCAACGATCTGACCCAGATGACCTTTGGCTTCAGCCGGGATGACGCTGGCAAGTTCCTGGGCTACTACTATGACAACAAGATCTACGAGCAGGATCCCTTTGCCCGTCTGGATCAGGTGGGCGTGGGCCGCCTGGTGGATATGGCCTGCAAGCTGGGCCGCCAGACCCGCCCGGACATTAAGCTGGGCATCTGCGGTGAGCACGGCGGCGATCCCTCCTCGGTGGAGTTCTGCCACAAGACAGGTCTCACCTATGTCTCCTGCAGCCCCTTCCGCGTTCCCATTGCACGGCTGGCTGCAGCACAGGCTGCCATCAAATATCCTCGCAACAAGTAGACAAATACTGCTGTCTTCCGGCGGTCAACTGATTTCAGTTGACCGCCGGTTTCCGTTACAGGGCAATTCCTTTGATCAACGGCTCAAATCAAGGACTCACACTGCTTGGTAGCGCCACGTGATGTCGTTATACCCGGTATCTTCTTTCAGAAAGTTGAAAATATCTCCTCTCCAAGAAGGGACTCAGACATTGCACACCATTGCCCACCCATGATTTGCCCCCATTACATCACAGAAAAGCTTGACAATGCTGCCCATTGGGATTATGGTCTAAATAGTGCAACCACTGGAGGTGTGGATCTTGTTGTTAGAATTCTTTTCTTATAAACAAAACTTTTACCGGCTCTACCGTCAGATGTTCTCCCCCCTACTGGAGACATATCATCTGACCCAGATGGAAATGGACATTCTGCTCTTCTTGACCAACAATCCAGAGTATGATACTGCCGCAGATATTGTCAACGTACGCCATCTGGCCAAATCCCATGTCTCCTCCTCTGTAGAAAAGTTGGTTCAAAAGGGGTATTTGGCACGCTTTTTTCATCCAGGGGACCGCAAGCGGATTCATCTCAAGTGTCTTCCAGCGGCCCAAGAGGTGATTCAGGCGGGCAAACAGACCCAGCATCTGTTTTTTACCCTTCTCTTTCAAAATATCTCCCGTCAGGATATCCAAACTTTGTTTGACACCCTGCGCACCTTGAACCAAAATGTCAATGATGCCTATCGGCAACTCGGACATGGGCAGATGCCCACCCCATCCTCTATAGAACCTGACCAGGTATCCCTATGGCCTCTGTAGCATCTCTCCAAGATGCCAAAAAAGGATCCACCCAAGAATGCAGAAGCATTCTTGGGTGAAGTTTTTCCGCGTCTTTCATTATAAAATTGATAAAAATGGATGACCTTTGTCTCCAGATTTCTAGGTGGAATGGAGTTCTTTCTAACTCTTATAGACCTTCAAAAATTTCCATCGAAAAAGGGGTTCCCCACATGCTGAGGGTAACATTCTGCACTGCCTACTTGTATTAATGAATGGATCCGAATAGTCGATGGAAAATACGATGGTTTTTCTGCTCAGGTCAATTTATTTTCCTAGTTGCCCCTACCGCCAATCACAGTATGCTAGAGATAGGAAGAGTCCGCTTGGACCCACAGCAGTTTGCCGTTCAATACAATCATGGAGGTGCTGTCTCATGAAGATTATCAGCGTGGAAATTATTCGCCCTCCCTTTGCGGGACGGGCCAGCGATGGAACCCACTGGAACCCCACCTTTGTCCGGGTGAATACCGATGAGGGCATCAGCGGCTTTGGAGAGATCGGTCTGGCCTACTCCGATGCCATCTACGCGTCGGCCGGCATCCTGCGGGACTTTGGCTCCGTTGTCATTGGCATGGATCCCATGCACAGTGAAGAGATCTGGAACACCCTGCTGCGCAGCACCTTCTGGGGCCAGGGGGGCGGTACCGTGATCTTTGCCGGCATGAGCGCCATCGATATGGCCCTTTGGGACATCAAGGGGAAGGCCCTCAACGCTCCAGTGTATCAGCTGCTGGGGGGCAAGACCAACTCCAGCCTGCGCACCTATGCCAGCCAGGTACAGTTTGACTGGGGACCGGTGAGCAAAAATCTGGTGGAACCCCAGGAGTATGCCCAGGTGACCCTCCAGGCCATGGAGCAGGGATATGACTGCGTCAAAGTGGATCCCCTTGGGGTCTGTAAAGACGGCAGCTGGCGCTGGGATTTCACCGGAATCCTTCCCTATTCCCAGCTGAAATTGGCGGTGGATCGGGTGGCAGCCATGCGCGAGGCTGCGGGGCCGGACTTGGATATCATCATCGAGCTCCATTCCCAGACAGATGTTAACTCCGCCATCCAGCTGGGGCAGGCCCTGGAGCCCTACCGCTGTATGTACTATGAGGAGCCCACCCAGCCCCTGAACCCGGCCCTCTTCCAGAAGATCCAGGAGAAGGTAAACATCCCTTTGGCCGCTGGAGAGCGCATCTACAGCCGCTGGGGTTTTCGCCCCTTCCTGGAGAACCGGACCCTTTCAGTGATTCAGCCGGATTTGGGCAACACCGGCGGCATCACCGAGGGCAAGAAGATCTGCGACATGGCTGCCCTCTACGACGTGGAGGTGCAGCTGCACCTGTGCGGCGGCCCCATTGCCATTGCAGCGGGGTTGCAGCTGGAGGCGGTGATCCCCAACTTTGTCGTTCATGAACACCACCAGTACGCCATGATCCCCGCCAATATCCAGCTGTGTAAATATGACTATCAGCCCAAGGAGGGGCGCTATGAGGTGCCGGATCTCCCCGGCCTTGGCCAGGAGTTGACTCCAGAGACCATCCGCCGCTCGGAAGTGCTCACCTTGACATAGCACACAAAAGGAAAGCTGCCCCACCAGCGTCCATGCCGGTGGGGCAGCTTTTTGCTCCAGAACGGTTTACAGGGTCCCCTGTTCCTTGCGCTCCAGATATTCATCGTAGGTGGTCATACGGTCGATGATGGTGCCGTCCTTTTGGATCTCAATGATCCGGTTGGCGATGGTCTGGATAAACTGGTGGTCATGGGAGGTAAAGATCACCACACTCTTAAAGTCGATGAGGCCGTTGTTCACCGCCGTGATGGACTCCAGATCCAGGTGGTTGGTGGGCTGATCCAACACCAGGCAGTTGGCCCCAGAGAGCATCATGCGGGAGAGCATACACCGCACCTTCTCCCCACCTGAGAGGATCTTGACCGGTTTAAACACATCCTCCCCGCTGAAGAGCATCCGGCCCAGGAAGCCGCGCAGGTAGCTCTCGTGCTCATCCTGGGAGTATTGACGCAGCCACTCAATAAGGTTCAGGTCGCAGTCCTGGAAAAAGGCCGTATTGTCCTTGGGAAAGTAGGATTGGGAGGTGCTCACGCCCCACTTGACCAGGCCGGAGTCCGGCTCCTGTTCCCCCATGATAATTTTCACCAGGGCCGTCTGGGCCAGCTCATTCTCCCCAATGATGGCCACCTTGTCGTTGCGGTTGATGCGGAAGGAGACGTCCTTGAGCAGAACTGTTCCATTCTGTGTCAGGTTGACGCCCTCCACCTGGAGGATCTCCTTGCCAGGCTCCCGATCCATCTGAAAGTTCACCCAGGGATACCGCCGGGAGGAGGCGGGCATCTCCTCCACCGTCAGCTTGTCCAGCAGCTTTCTGCGGGAGGTTGCCTGGCGGGATTTGGACTTGTTGGCGGCGAAACGCTGGATAAAGGCCTGGAGTTCCTTGATCTTCTCCTCCGCCTTCTTGTTCTGGTTCTTGATCATCTGCTGAACCATCCGGGAGGACTCATACCAGAAGTCGTAGTTGCCCACATACATCTTAATCTGGTTGTAGTCGATATCTACAATGTGGGTGCAGACGTTGTTGAGGAAGTGACGGTCGTGGGAGACCACAATGACCGTGCCGTCAAAATCCATCAAAAAGTCCTCCAGCCAGCGGATGGACTGGATGTCCAAGTGGTTGGTGGGCTCGTCCAGCAGAATGATGTTGGGGTGACCAAAGAGGGCCTGTGCCAGCAGAACCTTGATCTTTGCACGGTCCTCCAACTCGCCCATGATAGCATACTGGACATCGCTGCTCAGACCCAAGCCCTGGAGCATCTGGGCGATCTCCGTCTCCGCCTCCCAGCCGTTGAGCTCAGCAAACTCTCCCTCCAGTTCGGAGGCCTTTTCCCCATCCTCCTCGGTAAAGTCCTCCTTGGCATAGAGGGCCTCCTTCTCCTGCATGATCTCATAGAGGCGGGGGTTGCCTTGGATGATGGTGTCGTTGACGGTGAAGGCATCATATTGGAAGTGATCCTGTTTGAGGACCGACATGCGCACATTGGGAGGAATCTCCACACTGCCGCTGGTGGGCTCCAGTTCCCCTGACAGAATTCGCAAAAAGGTGGATTTCCCCGCACCGTTGGCCCCGATGATGCCGTAGCAGTTGCCGGGGGTAAACTTCAAGTTGACTTTATCGAACAGCTTGCTGGGTCCAAACTGCAGACCCACATTGGTTACAGTGATCAATGATCTGCCCTCGCTTTTGATGAAATGGATTTTGATGTGTATCTGTCGAAGCGGTGTGGAGCACCGCTTGCATGCAACAGCCCTTCCATTATAGCAGGGGATGAGATCCATTGCAAACAAAAAAGTTGAAGATTCTGCCCCTTTGCCCATGGCTTCTGGCAACAAAATCACACGCCCATCAGAAGATCAAACCCGATGGGCAATCCCATCCAAAAGGAGTCAGAAATGCAAGGAAAGGCGCAGGTTTCTCGGACTGAAACACATCAAAAGGGCGCTGCAGAACACGATACTGTCCTCTGCGGCGCCCTTTTATTTCATATTTCAAAAAAGTCTATTGCGGTGGGATTACTCCACAACATCCATCAGACGGTACAGCAGAACCTCCTGGAGCTTAAAGACCGTCTCAGGATCGCCGGTGAAGGAGACCGTGCGGGGGTTCACTCTCTTGACGCCAGGGATCAGCACAGCGGCATCGGCAGAGTTGGAATCCTTGTAGTCCACCTCCATGGTCAGCTCCTCCATGTTGTCCAGACGCAGGGGCTTGATCTCATCCCGGCGGGCCAGAGCGGCCTTGACGCCGTTGTAGATCTTCTCACGGGCGACGGTGGGATGGATGGAGACAGCGGAGTAACGGGTGATGCCCTTCTTGACAACAACAGTTTCCACATTGGGCACAAAGGCCTTGCACTCCTCAGCCAGGGCCTCATCGCCGATGCAGCAGACCAGAGGCACGCCATAGAAACCAGCCACCAGGGCATCCGCCACAGTCTCGGTGTTCATGGTGACACCGTTGAAGCGCAGGTTGTAGATCTTAAAGCCGTTGAAGCAGTGGTCATACACACCGCCCACATGCAGGCCAGCGCCGGCATGTCCAAAGGAGATGTAGGCATCAAAGGTGCTGTCAATGCCCTCCATCTGCAGGGAATTGCGCATGGAGCCGGAGATGAGCTTGCAGCGGGGGTCCATATCTTCCAGAATCAGATTCTCCATGTCGCCGTGGCCGTCGCAGACATAGACCTCGTCATAGCCGGAATCAAAGCAGGCACGGATGGCCGCGTTGACATCCTCCGCGAGGCGCTTACGGGCGATGGGATAGTCGGGCTTGCCTCTCCAGGACTGCATTCTGGAGACGTTGCCCTCCATTCCTTCAATATCAGCAGAGATAAAAGCTTTTTTCATGAAAAAACCTCCTTAACTTGGTGTCGGTACACCTTTGCATTACGTAGACAAGTATAGCACTTGTCCGCCCATTTTTCAATGCAAAAGGTGGCGCATCCACCTCCCTTTTTGATAGGCAAAAGGCAGGAGAATTTCATGGGGCCATTCCGTAACTATACAGAGGTGCGATCACAGAATCGGCAGGCATCCTTAAAAATTGGTCAATTTTGCAAGACATCTATTTTATCAAGCCATTTATTGATGTAATGTAATTTCACTTTACAGATTGTAAATTCATTTAATCTGCGATTTTTGATTGGATTGAAATTTTGTATCAGTAAAAAATTGATGTTTTATTGCGATAAACTTTCACCATGACAAAAGAGGCCCAAAGTGCCATTTTTGGCATTTGGAGCCTCTTTTGAACATTTGATTCGGTTGCTTACCGGGGATCGGCCAACAGGAAGAAGGCCTGCTCCAAACTGGACACCGCCTGCCACAGGTGCTCCCGATCCACCAGCAGCGTGACACTCTGCTGGCTGAGGGTCATGGTCTGTAGCTGCACCCCACAGTCCTTCAAAATTTGAAGGATGCTGGAGACAACTTCCAGCTTCTCCCCCAGATGCTCCCCCTGAAGCAGAAGCCTTGCCTGCTCCAGGCTCACCCATGGGCGCCGGTGATCCATGACAAACAGCAGTTCCAGAACCTTTGCCAGCAGCTCCTCCTGCACCAGAAAGGAGACGCTGTTCTCCCGGGTCGCCGGAAGGGCCTGGGAGATGACCTCCACTGGAATCTGCTGCGCCGCAAGGGCCTGCAGGAGGGGGGCAATCTGGTGAGGCCGGCCCTCTCCTCCAGACAGCGTAATCAGCGCAAGGTGCTCCTGAACCTGGAGCCCAGTTACTCCGTGCATTGCCGTCACATCCTTTCTGGATGGGTGCCTGCCAGAAGGTCCGCCATGGAATAGAGCCCCGGCCGCTGCTCACACAGGAACAGGGCCGCACAGATAGCCCCCGTGGCAAACACCTTTCGTGAGGTGGCTGCATGGGTCAGGGTGAGGGTCTCATCCCGCCCGGCAAAGAACACCTGGTGCTCCCCTACCACCGTTCCGCCCCGAATGGAATGGATACCAATCTCCGCCTGATCCCGCCTTTGGCGTACGCCGTGGCGGTCATAGATCAACCGGGAGGGATGCGGCAAATTTGCTTGAACCACCTGGGCCAGGGCTACGGCGGTTCCACTGGGGGCATCCACCTTGCGATTGTGATGGGCCTCAATGATCTCCACATCAAATGTGCCGCCCAATGTTTTGGCGGCGGTCTTAACCAGCTCCATCAGGAGATTGACCCCCAAGGACATGTTGGCAGACTGGAAGATGGGAATCTCATGGGAGGCCTCGCGGATCTCCTGCATTTGCTCCTCCCCCATGCCAGTGGTTGCAATCACCATGGGAAGCTTTTTGCCCCGGGCATAGGGCAAAAGTTCCCGTACAGCCTCGGCATTGGAAAAGTCAATGAGGACATCTGCATCCATGCTGCAAGCTTCGGGCTGGGTGAAGACCGGATAGGGACGCGGCTGCACCTTGGTATCAATCCCCGCCACCACCACACAATCTTCCCGGTGGTCAATACAGTCGCTGAGCACCGTGCCCATATGGCCGCAGCAGCCAGAGAGTATGATTTTTCTCATCGCCTATCTCCCACCCCTCTGTTTTTATTTCATCAGGTGGAAGGCGGCCAGCTGGCGGACCAGAGCCTTTTTGGCCTCCTCCCCCATCTCGGTCAGGGGAAGCCGGCAGGGCCCAGCAGCATACCCCATCTGATTCATGGCCTCTTTGACTGGAATGGGGTTCACATCAGAAAACAGCGCACGGATCAGGGGCATGAGTTGGGTCTGTAGGGCCGCACTCTCCTGCACTTTTCCCTGGAAATACAGTTGGCAGATGTCATGGGTTTGGCGGGGCATCACGTTGGCTAGAACGGAGATGACCCCCTTGCCTCCTAGGGAGAGGATGGAGACAATCTGGTCGTCGTTGCCCGAATAAATGTCCAGGTCATCCCCGCAGAGATAGCGGGTCTCCAGGACCGAGGAGAGGTCGCCATTGGCCTCCTTGGTCCCCACAATGTTTGGGTGCTTTGCAAG
This sequence comes from Candidatus Aristotella avistercoris, assembly GCA_904397835.1. Classification (GTDB taxonomy): domain Bacteria; phylum Bacillota; class Clostridia; order Oscillospirales; family Ruminococcaceae; genus Aristotella; species Aristotella avistercoris. Next base: position 8,149 of record CAJFOV010000041.1, on the reverse strand, counting down.
CTCCCGATAGGTTTTGGGCTGGATGTTGACCCCCGTGCGGCTGGGTACATTGTAGACGATGACCGGCAGGTCTGTGGCGTCTGCAATGGCATTAAAGTGCCGTACCAACCCCTTTTGAGAGGTCTTGTTGTAGTAGGGGGTCACATGGAGCAGCCCATCGACGCCAAGGGCCTTGGCCTCTTTGGACAGGGCGATGGCATGGGCAGTGTCGTTGCTGCCTGTACCGGCCACCACTGGAACCCGGCCGTTCACCTTTTGAACAGTGTGGGCAATCACCTGCAAATGCTCCTGATTGTGGAAGGTGGCTGCCTCACCTGTGGTGCCACAGGTGACAATGCAGTCTGTCCCGCCAGCAATCTGATCCTCCAGAATCCGATCCAGCTCCTCAAAGTGGATGGATCCGTCGGGGAACATGGGGGTGATCACCGCCACGCCGGAACCAGTAAAGACCGTGTGTTTCATAGGACAACACGCTCCTTTTTACTCACTCCACTGGGTCATGAGTTCTTGGGCGATCTCCACCGCATTGGTGGCTGCGCCCTTGCGGATGTTGTCTGCAACAATCCAAAGGTTTACGCCGTTTTCCACGCTCTCGTCCCGGCGGATGCGGCCTACGAAGGTCTCATCCCGGCCGTCGGCATCCAGCACCGTGGGATAGATCTCCTGGCTGGGATCGTCTTTGACAATGACCCCCGGGGCGTTGGCGAGAACCTCTTTGAGTTCCTGCAGATCAAAGGGTTTTTCCAGCTCCACGTTGACCGATTCGCTGTGGCAGTTGAACACAGGAACCCGCACCGTGGTGGCTGTGACCCGCATATCCGGCACGCCCAGAATCTTGCGGGTCTCGTTGACCATCTTCATCTCCTCCTTGGTGTAGCCGTTCTCCAAGAACACATCGATGTGAGGCAGGCAGTTGCTGAAGATGGGCTGAGGGAATTTTTGCGTCTCATAGGTGGTGCCCTCCACATAGGCTTTGGCGCCCTCCTGCAGGTCGTTCCAGCCCTTGACCCCGGCGCCGGATACCGCCTGATAGGTGGAGAATACCACACGTTTGATGCCGTAGCGGTCCAGCAGGGGCTTGAGGACCACCATGGCCTGGATGGTCGAACAGTTGGGGTTGGCGACAATTCCCTTGTGCCATTTGAGATCCTGGGGGTTCACCTGGGGCACCACCAGGGGGACCTGGGGATCCATCCGCCACTGGGAGCTGTTGTCCACAACCACGCACCCCTTGGCTGCGGCGATGGGGGCAAACTTCGCACTGGTGCTGCCACCGGCAGAGAAGAGGGCCAGATCAAAGCCGGAGTCAAAGGCGTTTTCATTGAGCTCCTGCACCACATAGTCCTTCCCCATAAAGTGCAGGGTTTGACCTGCGGAACGGGCCGATGCAAACAGCACATACTCCGACACGGGGAGCTTGCGCTCCTCCAGCACTTTCAAGAACGTCCGTCCGACCATCCCGGTGGCTCCAACCACCGCAACACGAAACTGTTTCATCTGTTTGAACCTCCTTCAATGATTTGTTCTTGCTTCCTATCCTATGGTCTATCCAGAAAAAATGTCCCTAAAGGGCCAATTTTTTTGCAAAGAATCTGCAGTTTTGTCCTTCATCTGCATCAAAAGCGGCCAAAGCTTAGGCGGATTGGATGGGAGTAAAGCTGCTGCAACCTCTTCCTGAAAGCATCCGACCTCCTCTGACGGGGACTGTGGTGACTGCACCACACCTTTGGGCCGGATCCCTTCCAATTTTAAAATAATTGGTTGAAAACCACGGGATCTTTCCCTATAATAGGAGAAGTATGGAACCGGTTGACGCCTTCCCCCAACTTTCTTGCAGGCACTACAAGGCGACCAAGGAAGCCGCCGGGAAATCCGCCGGGGCTGCAGCGATCCTTTTCATGGAAGCTGTTTCCTAATTGTTATCATAGTAGCATTGGAAAAGGTCAAAGTCAATTCAATCAAATGGCCTGTAGACATTCTTTTGACCCGCCAGGCCTCAATAAATTCAAGGTGCCATTGGCACAAAGGTCGTGAAGTTGATGAAAAAATCCATGTTTTGGTATGACCTCCCGGAGGAGCTCATTGCCCAGACACCCATTGAGCCCCGGGATGCCTCCCGCATGCTCTGCTTAAACCGCACCACCGGTGCCATCCAGCACCGGCATTTCTATGATCTGGTGGATATTCTGCAGCCCGGCGATCTGCTGGTGATGAATGACTCCAAGGTCCTCCCTGCACGGCTCTACGGTCAAAAGGAGGGCACAGGAGGGGCCATTGAATTTTTGCTGCTGGAACAGAAGGGCCCCAACCGCTGGGAGATCATCTGCCGCCCCGGTAAAAAGGCAAAGCCAGGGGCTGTCTTCACCTTTGGAGGGGGCAAGCTCAGGGCCACTGTGTTGGAGTGTCTGGAAAATGGCAACCGGGTGGTGGAGTTTGCCTGCCAGGGTAACTTCTTTGATCTGCTCAATGAGATCGGCCAGATGCCCCTGCCCCACTACATCAAAGCAAAGTTGGAGGACCGGGACCGCTACCAGACCGTCTATGCCCGGGAGCTGGGCTCTGCGGCCGCCCCCACTGCAGGGCTGCACTTTACGCCCCAGCTGCTGGACCGGCTCAGGGAGAAAGGGGTCAACACCGCCTTTATCACCCTGCACGTGGGTATTGGCACCTTCCGCCCGGTGAAGGCGGAAAACATCGAGGACCACCACATGCACACGGAGCACTACTTCCTCAATGAAGAGACCGCCCGGCTCATCAACGAGACCAAAAAGAACGGCGGGCGGGTCATCGGTGTGGGAACCACCAGCTGCCGCACGTTGGAGTCGGTGGCAAAACAGGAGGGCTGCATCCGGGCCTGTGAGGGATATACCGATATTTTTATCTACCCCGGGTTCCAGTTTGAGGTGTTGGACGGCATGATCACCAACTTTCACCTGCCGGAGAGCACCTTGATCATGTTGGTATCTGCCCTGGCCGGATATGAGCACACCATGCACGCCTATGAGGTGGCCGTGCAGGAGCGCTACCGCTTCTACAGCTTTGGGGACGCCATGCTCATTGCAGACGGCATTTAGACCAACACATCCCCAGGGACCCAAAGGAAAGGAAGGAACGAATTGTACACACTGCTCAAGCAAGAGGGCAAGGCCCGCCGGGGCACCTTTGAAACCGTCCACGGTACCATCCAGATGCCCGCTTTTATGAATGTGGCCACCGCCGCAGCCATCAAGGGGGGTATCTCCGCCTATGACCTGGCAGAGAGCCTGCATTGCCAGATCATGCTCTCCAACACCTACCATCTGCACTTGCGCCCCGGGGATGAGGTCATCCGCCGCCTGGGCGGACTGCACCGCTTCACCGGCTGGACCGGCCCCATTCTCACAGACAGCGGCGGCTTCCAGGTGTTTTCTTTGGCCAAGCTGCGGCAGATCAAGGAGGAGGGGGTCTACTTCCAGTCCCACATCGATGGCAAGCGAATCTTTATGGGGCCGGAGGAGAGCATCCGCATCCAGTCCAACCTGGGGTCCACCATTGCCATGGCCTTTGACGAGTGCATTGAGAACCCAGCGGAGTATGAGTACACCAGCCGGTCCATCCGCCGCACCACCCGCTGGCTCTACCGCTGCAAGGAGGAGCTGGAGCGCTGCAATGCCCGGTGCGATACGGTGAATCCCCACCAGATGCTCTTTGGCATCAACCAGGGTTCCACCTATGGGGATTTGCGCGTCCAGCACATGCAGGAGATTGCCAAGCTCGACCTGGATGGCTATGCCATCGGCGGCCTGGCAGTGGGTGATACAGCCCAGGAGATGTACCGCACCATTGAGGCGGTGGAACCCCATATGCCCCAAAACAAGCCCCGGTATTTGATGGGCGTTGGGACACCGGTGAACATTTTGGAGGGGGTCTACCGCGGGGTGGATCTGTTTGACTGCGTCATGCCCAGCCGCAATGCCCGCCACGGGCACTTGTTCACCTGGCAGGGGATCATCAACATTAACAATGCAAAGTACGAGCTGGATGACCGCCCCCTGGATGATACATGCGGCTGCCCCGTCTGCCAAAAACACTCCCGGGCCTATTTGCGGCATCTGTTCAAGGCCAATGAGATGCTGGGCATGCGCCTGGCAGTCATGCACAACCTGTATTTTTATAACACCCTCATGGAGCGGATCCGGGCGGCGCTGGACCAGGGGACATTCACCGCGTTCTATCAAAAATATGTTCCCATTTTGGGCAAGCGCATTTAAAAGGATCTTGCCAAGGGGATTCTTTCCGTGTATAATAACCCTTGTACATTGATGGAGGTGCAAATATGACAAATTTTCTGCTTGAAGCAACCACAGAGGCAACCACAGAGGGCTCTTCTGCCCTGACCATGTTGGCGTCTTTCCTGCCACTGATTTTGATGGTGGTCATCTTCTATTTTCTGTTGATCCGTCCCCAGAGAAAGCGGGATAAAGAGGTCCAGAGAATGCGCGCCAACCTGGAGGTGGGCGATGAGATTGTCACCAACGGCGGTATCATTGGCCGCGTGGTTCTGATCAAGGACGAGACCGTCATCATCGAGACCGGCTCCGACCGCAGCAAGATCCGCATTGCCCGCTGGGCCATTGCACAGAACAACACCATCCACGACGATGTTGCTGCAGAATAATCCCGAATAATTGAACGAAACCCCTCATATGGATTTACCATACCATGTGAGGGGTGAACTTTTATGAAACGCAAACGCAATGCCCATCCCAAACGCACCTCCCCCAGGGAGCGCAGTTCCCAGACAACCTGGATCAGACCGGTCTGCATCAGCTGTGTCATTGGTGTTGGCGTCTGGCTGCTGATCCTGATGATTGCAGCCTTTGCCATGACCAAAATCGATTCGCCCCAGATGCTGGTCACCCCTGTCTCCATCCTTTCTGTGGTACTGGGGGCCTTTTTTGCAGGCTTTGCCTGCGCCAAGATGATCCGGGAGCGGGGCTTTCTCTGGGGGCTGCTGTGCGGTGGAATTCTCTGTGTCGTTCTTCTGGCGGCCAACGTCATTGTCTACGCCGATGGGTTTGGCGTCATTTGGTTGATCAAGGTGGCGTGCATCCTCTTGGCATCCACCATTGGAGGGATGTTAGGCGTCAATTCCCGCCGAAAGATCCGCAAATAGTATTTGAATCCCTGGGGAATATGTGGTATAATGACACTGATTGAAGAACCCGCATCTTAACTTTGGGAGGTATACCACCATGAAACACATCAAAACCCTGAATAAGGCCAACCTCAAGGAGACTGCTGCCAAGGGCGGCTGCGGCGAGTGCCAGGCTTCCTGTCAGTCTGCCTGCAAGACCTCTTGCACCGTTGCCAACCAGAAGTGCGAGAGATAAGAACGCTCCGTTCATAACTGCACGCAACTCCCTCGCTGCGGCGGGGGAGTCTGTTTGTCTGGAAGGATGTACCAAGTCAACACTGGACCGGTCCCTTGCACCGGTGGATTGGAGTAAAAATGATTCATAAGTATTTTCTCAACGGCTATTACATCGTCTTGGATGTACACAGCGGCGCCGTCCATGTGGTGGACAAGATCCACTATGACCTGTTGGACCATCTGCAGGCCCCCCTGTCCCCTGAACTGCCTGCTCAGGTGGCAGAGCTTCTGACCAGCTATTCCCAGGAGGATCTGCAGGAGGCCTATGGGGAACTGTACGCCCTCTATGAGGCTGGGCAGCTCTTTTCCCCAGACGACTATGAGCAGTACCGGGATATGATGGTCTCTGCCCCCATCAAGGCCATGTGCCTGCACATCTCCCACGACTGCAACCTGCGCTGCAAGTACTGCTTTGCCTCCACGGGGGACTTTGGCACTGGACGCAAGATCATGCCCCTGGAGATTGGGAAAAAGGCCATCGATTTCCTGCTGGTCCACTCCAAGGGCCGCCACAACCTGGAGGTGGATTTCTTTGGCGGGGAGCCCCTCATGAACTTTGACGTGGTCAAAGAGGTGGTCCGCTATGCCCGCAGCAAGGAGAAGGAGTTTGACAAAAACTTCCGCTTTACCATCACCACCAATGGCGTACTGCTCACTGATGACAAGATCGATTTCATCAACCAGGAGATGTCCAACGTGGTCCTCTCTCTGGATGGGCGCAAGGAGGTCAACGACCGCCTGCGGGTGCGGGTGGATGGCTCCGGCTCCTATGACTCCATTGTCCCCAAGTTCCAAAAGCTGGTTGCACAGCGCAGCAAAGAGAAGGACTACTACGCCCGGGGCACCTTTACCAAATACAACATGGACTTTGCCGAGGACGTGCTGCACATGGTGGACGACCTGGGGTTTGACCAGCTGTCTGTGGAACCGGTGGTGGCCGATCCCTATGTCCCCTACTCCATCCACGAGGAGGATTTCCCCACCATCTTCCGGGAGTATGAGCGGCTGGCCAACATCATCATCCAGCGCAAAAAGGAGGGACGGGGCTTCAACTTCTTCCACTTTATGCTGGATCTGGAGCAGGGTCCCTGTGCCATCAAACGCCTGAGAGGCTGCGGCTGCGGCAATGAGTATGTGGCCATCACCCCAGACGGAGATATCTACCCCTGCCACCAGTTTGTGGGCCAGGAGGAGTGGAGGATGGGCAGCCTGTTGGACGGCTTCCTCAACCTGGAGATGAAGGACATGTTTGCCAAGGCCACCATCTATGGCAAACCGGATTGCCAGGCCTGCTGGGCCAAGTTCTACTGCAGCGGCGGCTGCAACGCCAACAACGCCACCCACTGCGGCGATATCCACAAATCCTACCAGCTGGCCTGTGAGCTGGAGAAAAAGCGCCTGGAGTGTGCCATCATGATCAAGGCCGCCCTGGCGGAGGGGACAGCTGAATAAGGCTGAATAAGCATGTTTTGCGCTGGCGTCCTTTTTGGGGCGCCAGTTTTTTGTTGTTCTGCCCCGCCCTATATCTGAGATGTGTTTGATAGGGTTTCTTTGGGGAGGTGGAGCACCGGGGTGTCTTGCTCTGCATAGAATGGGAGAAAAGCAGTCCACGCCACAGCCCTGTGCCGGACCGCAACAGGAGGCGCAACATGTTTGACAGCACCATCCGCTACTTCCCCGCCCTGGCAACTGCCATGGCGGTAAACCTTGCCCTGGGTGTCTATCTAAACATCGGGGTCAAAAAGATCCGGTTCTGCTGGAAGAAATTTGGAGATGGCGTCCTCAAAGCCATCATCCTGGCCTTTGCCTTTTTGGGGTTGGCCTACTGTTTTGATGCCACCAGCCTGAAAGATCTCGGCCTCTCCCCAGACACCATCATGACAGCGGCCATCACCCTGTATGTGACCAAGGGCTGTATCAAGTTGGCCAATATTCTCGGGGTACAGGTAGGCGGAACCGCCGATTCTGGGTCCTCCCAAGATCCGTCCACTGTTCAAGCGAAGACCCTCCTTTCCCCAGAAGAAAACGACACATCCTCTTCCACAATAATCCCCTCTGCCTGAGCCCGTCTTTGCTGCACGGAATTAGGCGGACCAAGGATTCAGAACACCTCCATGGCACCCGAAACAGAACATCTATGACAAAAGGTCCTTGAACCAATGGCTCAAGGACCTTTTCCATGGAGCGGGTTACGAGGCTCGAACTCGCTACCTCCACCTTGGCAAGGTGGCGCTCTACCAGATGAGCTAAACCCGCAATGTGTTTGATTGTAACGAATGGTCGGACAAAAAAATGGAGCGGGTTACGAGGCTCGAACTCGCTACCTCCACCTTGGCAAGGTGGCGCTCTACCAGATGAGCTAAACCCGCGTCTTGGTGCCTTCGGTCGGAATCGAACCAACGACACGAGGATTTTCAGTCCTCTGCTCTACCGACTGAGCTACAAAGGCACGCATGGCGACCCGGAAGGGGCTCGAACCCTCGACCTCTAGCGTGACAGGCTAGCGTTCTAACCAACTGAACTACCGGGCCATCTCTGTTTTGTCCTGACGACGAATGTTATTATACTATAAGGTTTTCCATTTGTCAACACACTCTTTTATTTTTCTTTCTATTTTTTGTAGCGCTACAATACATCTTAGACAGTAGAATAAAAAAGTAGAAGGATATGACCTCAATCGGTTATAGTTGAGTTGTCACACAAAACTTACCGAGAAAGGAGACCATATCCTTCATG
>CAJFOV010000040.1 GCA_904397835.1 Candidatus Aristotella avistercoris | reverse complement strand
TGGATTTCGTCACAAATCCATAAAACCGATCTGATTCACACTCTGTCAAAAGTCTTTCTTAACATCCTTATCCACGCGGGCCGATGGTCCAGGGACTTTTTTGCAGAAACCAGGTGGTGCGTGTCCAGCAAAAAGCTGTTAGGCAGGGATCAATCGACAGAATGACGATGTGCGACGGGCCTTTATCTAGTATCATTCCGCCCTCCCATCCAATGGGGCGCCGGCCAAAAAATCTTCACAGAAGGGCACATGGGATATGGTGAAGCGCCGGCCATTGAGGTATTCCAGCTCCTCCCCAGGGGTGGAAAAACAGAAGGTCACCTGATAGGCATAGAGGGTCTGCCAGCGCAACCCGCCGTCAGTGGGACTGCGGCGGCCATATTTGGTGTCCCCCAGCAGGGGGTGCCCCAGATAGGCCAGGTGGGCCCGGATCTGATGGGTCCGCCCAGTGAGAAGGTTCACCTCCAACAGGGAGTAGCCCTTGCGCTCCGCCAGCACCCGGTATTGGGTGAGGATGGTGCGACCATCGGGAATGGGATGGTCCGTGACCACCACCCGCTTTTCTGCCTCCAACTTTTTGAGGAAGGCCTTGGCGGTGGCCTCCTTGGGCTCCATATGACCGTGGACAATACACAGATACTGTTTTTGGATCTCCCGATCCTTGATCTTCTGGTTGAGGATACGCAGGGCAGGGGCGGTTTTGGCCGCCAGCACAATGCCCCCTGTGTTGCGGTCCAGCCGGTTGCACAGGGCGGGGGTGAAGCTATTCTCCCGTTCGGGATCATATTCCCCCTTGTTGTAGAGGTAGTGGAGCACCCGGTGGATGAGGGTGTCGGTGGTGTGGTCCTCATCCTCGTGGACCACCAAACCGGGGTGCTTGTGGATGACAAGGATGTTCTCATCCTCGTACAGCAGATCCAATTGGGCAGGCGCCGCCAAAAAAAGGGGCGCCTTGCGGGACTCGGGGAAAAATTCATCGCTGATGTACAGGGAGACCCGATCTCCCTCCTGGAGACGGGTGGAAATTTCACACCGTTTTCCATTGAGTTTGATGCGCTTTGTGCGCAGGTACTTGTACATCAGCGATTTGGGCAGCAGCGGCACCGCTTTGGTGAGGAACTTATCCATCCTCTGCTGGGCATCATTGGGCCCAATATACAATTCCTTCAGGACACAATTCCCCTTTCCTGGCACGAGGTCGCAGCTGCAGCCAGGCAGGGTGCTTGCCGTACCTCTCAAATAAATTCGGCCCTGGATCTTCTTCCGCTGGGGAGAACCCTGCAAAAAAGATGGGCCGGTGTCAAATCCCACGACTCATTATAACAAGCGGGGGCAGAAAGTCAAGCAACCTCCTTCGACAAGGGATTCCAAGGGATCTGACCGTAGAAATCAGGACGGATGGGTGGGAAAAGTTCACAAAATAGGTGGTGCTGTCCTATTGCTTGCCTCGGGTTTCCATTGTATAATACTTCTGGATCGGTGAGATGGTTTTGACGGAGAAGGGAGCGGCGCCATGGCAGAGAGACGGACAGGACATCGGGAGCGGCTGAGAAATCGCTACCGCAGAACCGGGTTTGAAGGTTTTGAGCCCCACGAGATCCTGGAGATGCTCCTCCACTATGCCATACCGCGGGTGGACACCAAGGAGACCGCCCGGGAGCTGATCCACCGCTTTGGATCCCTCTCCCAGGTGCTGGATGCTTCCCCGGAGATGTTGGAGGATACGCCGGGCGTCGGCCCCAATGCCGTCCTGTTTTTAAAGCTGTTGCCGGAGCTCTTCCGCCTCTATGCATCGGAAAAGGCAAGCCCACCGGACAAAAATGGCAACTATATTCAGAGTCCAGAGGAGGCGGGCCAGTACCTGCTTCCTCAGTTTATTGGCCGCACCAACGAGGTGGTCCTGCTGGTCTGCCTGGATAACAAGGGCAAGGTCCTCTCCTCCCAGGTGATCTTTGAGGGGGTGGTCAACGGCGCCCCAGTGATGGTGCGCAAAATCGTGGAGACCGCTGTCAACCAGAGGGCCAGCGCCATCCTGTTGGCCCACAACCATCCCGGCGGCTTTGCGCTACCCTCCAATGCGGATATGGTGGCTACCAAGACCATCCGTGCCGCAGTGGAGGCCATGGGCGTACACTTTTTCGACCACATCGTGGTGGCACAGGATGACTTTACCTCCATGCGGGAGTCAGGCATCCTCCTCTAAATTGGATGACGTTGTGCAAAAATGAATCATAAATCAGGGCAGCTGGATCTTTTGTCCAGCTGCCCTGACCTGTTGAAACGAAAAATGCAGCGGCAGCCCATCATTGGAAGTGGGCCATCACCAGGGTGTCTCCGCCGCAAACCTGGGTGCTGCCAGTGGGGATGATGGTCTCGCTGCCCCGCTGAATCATCACCACCAGCGTGCCCTTTGGTGTCTCCAGTTCCTGGAGGGCTTTGCCGCAGTACCGGTGCTTGGGCGGGATGGCCACCTCATGCAGTGTCAGATTGGCACGGTTTTCAAACTCTTTGGCGGCAATGACCAGCAGGTCGTCGGGCAGAATGACCGTGCTGCCATCGGGTGTCAGCAGCTGGCTCTCCTGCCGGATGATGAGCACAATGAGAAAATCAGGCGGCGTCACAATATCCCGCAGCTTTTGATTGGCCCACGGGTGTTCCTGGCTGATGTGGAGCTTGATGAAGCTGACATCGTTCTCCTCCTGGTAGTCGTTGAAGGTTCGGCGGACATCCGCATTCTCATCGATCATTTGGAAGCGCTCCGCCATTTTGGGCAGCAGAGTACCCTGGACCGTGATGGAGATCAAAACGATGCAGAACACCAGGTTAAACAGGTTGTAGGTGAGGGACACGTGGTTAAGCACGGCGTAGATGGAGAACACGATGGAGGCAACCCCTCGCAGCCCTGCCCAGGAGACCAGTTTGATCTGCCGCAGAGGGGCGTGGAAGGGGAGAAGGATGGCCAGGATGGACAGAGGTCTTGCAAGGAGGGTGAGCACCACCATAATGACCAGCGCCGGCAACAGAACTTGAGGCAATTCCAGAGGTGTGACCAGCAGCCCCAGGAGGAAGAAGATCATCATCTGGGCAATGCCGGTGATGGCGTCAAAAAACCGGACCAGATCCCGCTTTTGAGGGAAGTAGGAGTTGCCCATGATGATCCCGCAGAGGTAGACGCTCAAGTAGCCGTTGCCGTCCAGCAGAGAGGGGAGGGCATAGGCCACCACCGCCACGGCAAAAACAAAGATGGTGTTTCCCTGGGTGATGGCAAAGTCCACCCGGCGCAGCAAAAAGAGGGCGGCATAGCCGATGGCAACGCCAAACACCAGGCCAAAAAACAGCTGGCGGAACAGCAAGGCCGGGACGGAGAGCTCGCTGCCGGTCATCAGAGTCACCAGAATTACTGTGAGCATGTAGGACATGGGGTCGTTGGAGCCGGATTCCAGCTCCAGCATACTGGCCGTGTTGTCCTTCAGATTGAGGTTTTTGGAGCGCAGGATGTGGAACACGGAGGCCGCGTCTGTGGAGGCGATGACAGAGCCAATCAAAAAACTCTCAGCCCAGGAGAGGGAGAGCAGATAGTGGACCAACAGACCGGTGATGCCGGCGGTCATAGCCACCCCCAGGGTGGAGAGGAGAATGGAGGGGACGGCCACCGACTTTGCCGCCTTGATATTGGTACCGAAACCGCCGTAGTACATGATAAAAATCAGGCAGACAGAGCAAACGGCCTGGGAGAGGTCGTAGTCGTTGAATTGAATATGGAAAAGGCCGTTTTCCCCAAATACCATGCCCAGAAGAATAAAGACCAACAGGGAGGGAATGGCCAATTTTTCTGCAAACCGGTTGGCCAAGATGCATAAAATCAGAATGGCGCCCAGGAGCAGCAGAACTGTGTTCAAATGAGTTCCTCCTTTCATTTGAGCGGAATGCAAAGAATAGTAATCTTATCTCATTATAGCATGAAATTTTATGGAACATGTGAGGCCATTTTGAACAACTACTGTTCAAAATGGGGGGAGATCCTGTTAAGGGATCGCCCTTTCAGGACTTTTCTATGTTATAACAACCTCCATGCCTTCAGCATGGAGAACGTTTTAACTTTGTAAAGGATCATTCCTTCGGAGTTTTCTTATGTTATAATAACCTCACGGCGTTTTCCACTCCGAAAGCAAGAGCTTTCGTCGCGGACG
>CAJFOV010000039.1 GCA_904397835.1 Candidatus Aristotella avistercoris | reverse complement strand
TTTCACCGTCCCCCGTAGGGGAAGTTAAAATTCCATCCTGTCTTATTTTAGGAAATTCCTTCTAATTTAGATGATATCATACAGGCCAGGCGTGGGCAAGCGGACAAAATCAACGAAGATTGGAGGCCGTCTTTTCCAAATCCACCATATCATGGGCCCTGCTGTTTGATGTCGATGAAGATGGCCCCCTTTATACGCCACAAAAAACTGGGGAGGGAACAGCAATCTGTTCCCTCCCCAGCTCAGTCACAGGCCCCCGGAGCGGTGGAGGGCAGGCGGTTCGGTTTTGCCGGAATCCTCCCCGTCGGTGGGGCCAGATGCCTGTTTGGCCCGCGCCCGGCAGTAGAGCAGGAAAGCAACAAAAAAGTATACCGCCGCCCTTGCCAACTGGAACCACTCCAATCCAAAGCAGAACATCCGAAGAAGGGCCACCACCGTCTGGGCAAGGCCTGTCACCGCAAATGCAGCGGCCCAGCGCAAGGTCCGCTCCATTTCATAGGAATCCAATGAGAATGCCCCCTCGGTTGTCGAAATTTCTGCAGGACTAGAATAACACATTTGTGTTCAATTGACAACATATGTATTCATAATTCCCGCCCGTTTTGCTTAGACTTTTTAAGTGAAGGGGGGCGCGGGGCGATGTTGGATTCTGTTCTGGTGGGCCGGGTGATTCAACGGACCAGGGAGGCACGGGGCCTCTCCCAGGAGGTGGTCAGCGGGTTTGCCGCCATTGGGCGCACCCATCTCAGCGCCATTGAGCGGGGGGCCCGCAAGCCCACCTTGGAGACCTTCTACCGCATCAGCGAGGCCATGGGCGTGCGCCCCAGCGACCTGCTGCGGGCCATTGAGGAGGAGATGGGCCGTCAGGGAAAGGCGTGACCGCCCCAGGGACTGGCAAAAGGGAGGAGCCCTGCCTGTTCGGCAGGGCTCCTCCCTTATTTTCACCGGCGTCAGGCGGCCGTAGCCCTCAGCGCCAATGGCCCTATGCCTGGGGCGCCACCTGGTGGGTGTAGAAGGTGCCATCCACATAGAGGGAGACCTCCACAGTCCCCTCCTGCACCGTCTCCGGCAGGGATTTGAGGTAGTACAACACGCCGGTCTCCTGAGGCGCCAGGGTATTCTGCTCCGGCTGGCCGTTCAGATCGGTACCGCCGTTCTCCTCAAAGCAGCAGGGCACCTGGTACCAGCTGCCGTCCGGGCAGGTGTACTGCACCCCGGCAAAGGCGCTGTAGGGCAGGGCGGTCTCTCCCAGATTCTCCACCGTCATTTTGACAATGAGATACACCTGCCCCTCCTCCGCCTGATAGCGGGTATAGACACCGGTGGGGGTGGGGGGATTCAGGGTGTCGGTGTAGTAGATCTCCTCCACGGTGGCCTGAAAGTCCTCTGTTGTGATGGCCTCCCCCAGGGGGATGGCAGGGCGCTTCTCCGCAAAAGCGGACAGGGTGGTGGTTCCGGTGCGGGTGTTCTCCCCACACTGGACAGAAAAGTCCAGGGAGGCGGTGTCCGTGCCGTCGGCGATGGTAAAGACATAGTAGAGCCGGGCGGTGTCACGGGCCCCCACGGACAGGGCGCTGCCGTTGGTCAGATTCTGCCCCTCCTCCATCACTGCCACACAGCTGGGGGTGTAGACCGTCTGCCCCAGGGTCAGGCTCACGGTCAGCAGGCTGTCGGCCTGGACGGTGCTGTCCTGCAGGTTGGTCACATCCGCCGCCAGAACCAGGTAGTAGGACCCCTCAGGCGCCTGATAGTGGACATAGACCGTCTGGGGAATGGGGGGCGATACATCCTCTGTGGCGTACAGATGCACCAGCTCATATTCCGCCACACCCTCCACGGTGTTGGCCTCCTCAAAGCTCAGGGGATCTCCCTGGCCTGTACCGCCCTGGGAGCAGCCAAACAGGCCCAGAGCCATAACCACGGCCAAAAGGGCCGCTGTGATCTTTTTCATCATTCCTCCTCCTTTTCATTTGAACTTGGTACCCCCATTGTAGCATGTTTGCCTGGGGACGTAAACGATGGAGATGATGGAAATTTTCTGACCCAGTTATAGTGGCCACGCCTGGACTGGAACAAACAAAAAATTTGTGCCAGGGGGTTGACAAGGGAGCCTGGCGCTGGTATGCTTTAAATCATCAAAGCAAAAGAGGCGTGTCACCATGACTGGATTTGCGGCAACAAAAGCGAACAGCTACGGCTACTACTATTACCTTGGGTCCTTGGACGCAGGGCGCTTTTGTTGTCAAAGAATTACCCGTTAGGCTGTCGATGGAATCCGATGGACCGGTAACTTTTGAGAACAAAAGTTGCCGGTCCTTTTTTGATCTCCCCGGCAGGTGCAGGCCATCCAACTGTGGAAAGGAACGGTGTCAACCCATGATTATCATTTTAAAACGGAACGCGGACCCCAAAAAAGTGGACCTTCTGACCGGCGCCCTCAAGGCCAAGGGCCTGGGCATCCACTATAGCGAGGGGCTCAACACCACCATTGTGGGCCTGGTGGGGGACACCACCCGGGTGGATGAGGACCAGCTGCGGGCCAACGATGTGGTGGAGGATGTGCGGCGCATCTCCGAGCCCTTCAAGGCGGCCAACCGCAAGTTCCACCCCAAGGACACCCTGGTCTCTGTGGGAGACCGGCAGATTGGGGAGGGCTTCTTCCAGGTTATTGCCGGCCCCTGTTCCATCGAGAGTGAGGAGCAGATGATCCAGGTGGCCCAGGCGGTCAAACAGAGCGGGGCCACCCTGCTGCGGGGCGGGGCCTTTAAGCCCCGCACCTCCCCCTATGCCTTCCAGGGGCTGGAGACAGACGGCCTCAAACTCCTGCTCCAGGCAAAGCGGGCCACCGGCCTGCCGGTGGTCACCGAGATTATGAGCGAAAACCACCTGGACCTGTTTGCCGACGTGGATGTGATCCAGGTGGGGGCCCGCAACATGCAGAACTTCCAGCTCCTCAAGGAGCTGGGCCGCTGCAAAAAGCCCATTCTCCTCAAGCGGGGCCTTGCCAACACCATCCAGGAGTGGCTCATGTCTGCCGAGTACATCCTGGCGGGAGGGAACCCCAACGTGATCCTCTGTGAGCGAGGCATCCGCACCTTTGAAACCCAGACCCGCAACACCCTGGACATCTCCGCCATTCCGGTGATCAAGCGCCTGTCCCACCTGCCCATCATCGTGGATCCCAGCCACGCCACCGGCACCACCTGGTTGGTGGAGCCCCTGGCCAAGGCGGCCATTGCCGCCGGGGCAGATGGGCTGATGATCGAAGTCCACAACAACCCAAAGGAGGCCCTGTGCGACGGCGGGCAGTCCCTGCGGCCGGAGGAGTTTGACCAGGTGATGGGAGAGGTCAAACGCCGGGTCGCCTTTGAGGGAAAGCGGATGTAGCATCTCCACAACCTTCCCATGTGCCAGGCCTGTTCCCCGCCTTTGGCTCTGCCCAGTCTCTAATATGGGGACAACAAGAATCGCCGTCCGCCTACGTTTTGGCGGACGGCGATTCTGTACCCCTTCTATAGGAAGGAGACGACATACACATAGATGGGGATGGCCACCATACTTAAAGTGGTGGTGACGGTGATGGCGGCGGCGGCAAACTCATAGTCGCTGCCACACTCCTTGGACATGATGCCCAACTGGGTCATGGCGGGCATGGTGGCCAGGATGAAGAACACCTGCTTGGTCTGCAGGTCATAGGGCAGAATGGCCAGCAGGCCAAAGACCATGAGGGGCACCACCAGGAACCGCACCCCCACAATGGAGAGCATATCCTTGGTGGGGTAGAGGGATTTCAGTCCGCTCTGGCGGATGATGCTGCCGATGAACAACATACACAGGGGGGTGGTGGCACTCTTCATCATGGACAGACCTTGTTCAAAAAATCCGGGGAGGGGCAGGTTCAGCACCACCACTGCCATGCCCAGCAGCAGGCCGATCATAGGCGGGGGCAGGAGCTTTTTGACCCGCTCCTTGAGGGTGATGGCGCGCTTCTCCCCCGGGTTGCTCCGCTGGAGGAGCCAGACCCCCACCGTCCAAAACAGGATGGTGTTGCCCATGTAATAGATCATGGCCGTGGGCAGGGCCTGGGCGCCAAAGATCTGCTCCACCACGGGGAAGCCAATGATGGTGGTGTTGGAGAAGGCGATGACGTTGACAAAGACCCCCTGGCGGAACCGCTCAATCCGCAGCAGCGTTGCCAGCACCAGCCCCAGCGCCAGGTCCGCCAGGATGATGCCCATGGGAACCGGCGTGGAGCTGACCATCTCCAGCAGATCCTGCCGGGAGGAGCAGGTGTCCAGCACGTTGTAAAACATGTAGCAGGGGATCACCAGCTGCATGGTCAGCTTGGAGATAAGATTTGCGCCGCCCTGGCCAAACCAGCTCTTGCCGGTGATATAGTATCCGGTGGCAATGAGCAGCAGCAGGGCCAATATGCTGTTGACAGCATCCATGACCATGGTAAGATCGCTTCCTTTCTGACTGCGGTAAGTTTGACAAAGTGGAGAATACGCGCGATCCGGTGTGGCACAACAGGTTTCGATGCTCTGGAAGGGCCCCTGCAGCCGCCGCGTCACGGGGGTCTCTCTCTGGAATATTCCGTCGAAACCCATGGCCCCATCCCAGGACCTGCCTGCGCATCTGAAAAAGCGCCCCCTCTGTGGCCGGCCAGGGAGCACTGCTGATAAAAATATTATAACGGATTGGCCGGGGGTTGACAACAATTTTCTCCAGCAGCCGCCTGCCGTGCGTGCTGCTGAACTGGAGGTCTCCCCATGCCCCGATTGATCCCTTTGTCCAACGGATTGCCTATTGGGCATCGCCATGGTAGAATGAAGGCAAAGATTTTGGAGGTGCAGGTGTATGGAGATCCGGGTTCTGCGATATTTTTTGACCGTTGTGCGGGAGGAGAGCATCACCAGGGCGGCAGACGTGCTCCACATCACCCAGCCCACCCTGAGCCGCCAGCTGGCCCAGATGGAGGAGGAGATGGGGGTCAAGCTCTTTGACCGGGGCACCCGCAAAATTCAGCTCACCAATGAGGGGCTCCTGCTGCGCCGGCGCGCGGAGGAGATTTTGGAGCTGGTGGACAAGACGGAGCGGGAGCTCACCGAACAGAACGAGGCGGTGGAGGGCACGGTGGCCGTGGGGTGCGGGGACTTGGCCGCCGTCCAGCTGCTGGCAAAACTCTTTGAGACCTTTCATGCCCGGTACCCCGCCGTATCCTTTGACCTGTACACCGCCACGGCCGACCACATCCAGGACCGGATGGACCGGGGGCTGACAGATGTGGGCCTGCTTTTGGAGCCGGTGCGCATTGAAAAATATGACTACATCCGCCTGCAGCAGCGGGAGCAGTGGGTGGTGGTGATGCCGCCGGATGCCCCCCTGGCCAAACTGGAGCGGATCACCCCCAAGGATCTGGTGGGCCCGCCGCTGATTCTCCCCCGCAGGCTCAACGTCCGCAGCGAGTTGGCCCACTGGTTTGGGGCGGAGTTTGACAAGCTCAACGTGCTCTTTACGGCAAATTTGCTCTCCAGCAGCAGCATCATGGTCTACAACAAGCTGGCCTACTCCATTGTGATCCCGGGCTCCCTCTCCTTTTGGGACAGGGAGAAGATCACCTACCGGCCCCTGTCCCCCCCGCTGACCACCACCAGCGTCATCGCCTGGAGGCGGCAGCAGCCCTACGGCCTTGCGGCGACCAAATTCATCGAGTTCATCCGGGAGACCCTCCGGGACCAGCAGTAGGGCTCCAATTCATGCTCAAAAGACATTTTATTTCATGAAAAACAGGTATTAGACATGGGATACCTCCCCAATCTATAATGTAAGTGCAGCGGAGCAATGGCATGCCCCCTGCACTTACATTCTTTTTTGACAGAAACGGAGGGGGACCATGACCCTACAGGAGGCGAGCAGCCGCTATCACGTGGATCTGAAAAGCCTGCAGTTCTATGAACAGGGCGGCCTGTTACAGGGGAGGCTCACAGAGGACGGCGTTCTGGACTACCGGGAGAAGGAGCTACAGCGGGCCTTTGAATTCCACTGTCTGGTGGATGCCGGCATGGATCTGTGCGCCTTCCGGCGGTTTGTGGCTTTGCAGCGGCAGGGTCCAGCCACCGCGCCGGAGCAGATCCAGCTTCTGCGCAGGTGCCGCTGCCAGCTGTTGGAGGAGATCCACAAGATGCAGCAGACCCTGGACCAGCTGGATTTTTTCATCCACCAGATCAAGGGCGGCCAGCCGCCACAGGCGGAGCAGCACCCCTTCAGCGGCAGCTGACAGAAGCCCTCCACGGTCCACCTCACCGCTGTGCCGCACCCTGCAAAAGGAGGAATTGCCCATGAAACATGCCGCAGCGGCCCTGTTGGCCCCGGCAAAACTGGTAGAAAGTCCACATAAACAAGGAGGGAAATAAACATGAAACGATACACGGCAATCTTTTTGGCGGGCCTGATGGCCCTCACTCTGGCGGCCTGCAGCATCCAGGGGGCTTCCAGCGGGTCCCAGGGGGATCCGACCTCCAGCAACCCCCAGCAGGACACCGGCCTGGATACCTCGGAGCAGGATGCCTCTGACGCCCAGCCGGGGGCGGATGCCGGTCAGGAGGACCCCCGCATGCTGGTGGCCTACTTCAGCTATGGGGAGAACGCGGCCCTGCCTGACGGGGTGGATGCCTCCGCCTCGGCCAGCATCCAGATCTGGAACGGCACAACCACCGGCAACACCGGCGCCGTGGCCTCTATGATCGCCCAGGCCACCGGTGGGGATCTGTTCTCCATCCGCACGGTGGAGCCATACCCCAGCTCCTATGATGAGACGGTGGACCAGGGGCAGGCGGAGCGCAGCGCCAATGCCCGTCCGGCTCTGGCCACCCACCTGGAGAACCTGGCGGACTATGACGTGATCTTCCTGGGCTACCCCAACTGGTGGGGAGACATGCCCATGGCCATCTACAGCTTTTTGGACCAGGTGGATCTCTCCGGCAAGACCATCGTGCCCTTTGTCACCTCCGGCGGCAGCGGGTTTAGCAACACCGTCCGCACCATCCAAGACCTGGAGCCCGGCGCCACCGTTGCAGAGGGCCTCTCCCTGCGGGACTCCAGCGCCACGGGGGCCCAGGAGCAGGTTGACCAGTGGCTCCAGGCGTTGGGCTACGGCGGATAAGACGGAACGGCCTGCCATTTTGGCAGCGAAAGGGGCGGCAGGTTTCCGCCCCGGGCAAACCCCAAAACAAAAATATGGAGAGGGAGGAATTCCTTTGAACACGCGCACCCTTGGGACAGCGTATCCCCTGACCGTCTCCGCCATCGGCCTGGGCTGCATGGGCTTTAGCCACGGCTATGGGCCCGGCCCTGCACGGCAGGAGGCCGTCCGCCTGATCCGCCAGGCCTATGACATGGGCTGTACCTTTTTTGATACGGCGGAGAGCTATGCCGCCGGGGAAAATGAGACGCTGGTGGGGGAGGCCATCCGCCCCTTCCGCCAGCAGGTCATTCTGGCCACCAAGCTTCACATTCCAGCTGGCCAGAACCTGGAACAGGCCATCCGGTCCCACCTGGAGGCCTCCCTGCGGCGGCTGGGCACCGACTATGTGGACCTGTACTACCAGCACCGGGTCAACAAGGACATCCCCGTGGAGGAAGTGGCCCTGGTCATGGGCAAACTCATCCAGGAGGGGAAGATCCGGGGCTGGGGCCAGTCCCAGGCCACAGAGGAGGAGCTGCGCAGAGCCCATGCCGTCACCCCCATTACGGCCATCCAGAGCGAGTATTTCATGATGGAGCGCATGTTTGAAAAGGATGTGCTCCCTGCCTGCCGGGAGCTGGGCATCGGCTTTGTCCCCTTCTCCCCCCTGGGGGCGGGGTTCCTCAGCGGGAGATACGCCGCCGGGGACACCTACACCGGCGACGACGTGCGCCGGGTCATCACCCGCTTTTCCCAGGAAAACATGCGGGCCAACCAGCCTCTACTGGATCTGCTCCACCAGGTCGCCCAGGCCAAGGGGGCAACCCCTGCCCAGATCGCCCTGGCCTGGATGCTCCACAAGTGGGACTTCCTGGTGCCGATCCCTGGCATGCGCAGCACACAGCGCCTGCAGGAAAACTTTGGCGCCGACCAGGTCTCCCTCACGGAGGAGGAGTTCCAACAGCTGGAGACCGCCCTCGCCGGCATCCCCATCCATGGGAACCGCACCGACGAGGACATTGCAAAGCTCCGGGATATGGACTAGGGGCGCGCCCTGCCGTCCCATAGCTGGCGGGCATCCCTGGCCATTTGATCTAGGTATTGGACAGCTTTGCCCGCTCCCGCTATGATAAACTTGTATGGATGTACAGGAGCTGCGGGTCCCTGTCTCCTCTTGATTTGTCCGGCATACACGCTTTTCTTCTCCATCCTGCGCCGCCTGCCCAAAGGCGGGGCAAACTGTGCCCGAGGGGCCACGGGGAGCGGGGCGGATGGAGCACATTGGGAGGGTTCCAATGACCATTCGTGAAGTTGCAAAGATCACCGGCATCTCCGCCGACACCCTCAGATACTACGAGCAGATCGGCGTGATTCCACAAATTCCCCGGACCAAGGGGGGCAGCCGGGACTACCGGGAATCCGTGCTGCCCCAGATCTTTTTGATCCAGCGGCTCAAGGCCGCCGGCATGTCCCTCAAGGGGATCCAGCGGTATATGCGCCTGTCCAGGGAGGCGGGGGACACCCTGCCCCAACAGCGGCAGCTGCTGGAGGAGACCCGGCACCTGCTCATGGGGCAGATTGACAGCCTGCAATCCCGGGTGGCCCAGACGGAGAGCCTGTTGGAGGAGATCTCCGCTTGACCGACCCCTCAGGATAGAAAAGCCACAATACCCTGTTGAAAAACCGTATCTGAAACCCACAGAGAGGGGGATTCTGTATGAAAAAGTTGTTGCCATGGGCCTTGGCCCTGGCCCTGGTTCTCTGTTCCGCCGGCTGTACTCCAGACCAGGGCGCCTCCAGCCAGCCGGATGCCTCCCAAAGCAGCCTGCCCTCCCCCCAGGAGGACCAGTAGCCATCCCAGCCCGACGGCGATGCAGGCGGCGTGCTGGTGGCCTATTTCTCCTGGGCGGACAACGCCGTCCTGGAGGGGGAGGTGGACGTCATGGCCTCCCCCAGCGTCACTATGCCGGGCCATGTGGGCCAGCTGGCCCGCTGGATTCAGGAGGAGACCGGCGGGGATCTGTTCTCCATCCAGGTGGTGGAGCCCTACTCCAGCGACTGGGACGCCTGTCTGGAACGTGCCAACCGGGAGCGGGCGGAGAACGCCCGTCCAGCCCTGACTGAGAACGTAGAGAACCTGAAGGCATATGACACGGTGTTCCTGGGGTACCCCAACTGGTGGTACGGCGCACCCATGGCCCTCCTGTCCTTTTTGGAGGAGAACGACCTGTCCGGCAAGGAGGTCTACCTGTTCTGTTCCCACGGGACCGGGGGCCTTGCCGGGAGTGTGGAGGACATCCGCCAGGTGCTGCCGGCCAGCGCCCAGCTGTCTCAGGAGGTCTTTGACGTCTACGAGGAGGAGGCAGCCTCCTCCCGCCAGGCGCTGCTGGACTGGCTTGACCGCCTGGGATACTAATAGATCGATGGCAAGTTGTGCCCACGGAAGCGCCGGGCATGGCCGATCCATCGAACAATCTGTGCCCAGGCCATCCTGGGTGCCCAAACGATAGGGAGGAATTTTTACCATGGAATACCGCAAACTGCCCCACGGGGAGGAGAGAATCAGCGTGATCGGCCTGGGCACCAGCTCCATCGGCTCGGCGGGAGACCGGGAGATCGAGGCCACCATGTCCCTGGCCCTGGAAAAGGGGGTCAACTACTTTGACATGGCCAGCGCCGACGCCGCCCCCTTCCCCGCCTTTGGCCGGGCTCTGGCCGGGCAGCGCGACAAGGTCTATTTCCAGATCCACTTTGGCGCCAACTACCAGGGCGGCAAGTATGGCTGGACCACCGACCTGGACACCATCAAGCGCTCTGTGGACTGGCAGCTGAAGGCCCTGAACACCGATTACATCGACTTCGGCTTCCTCCACTGCATCGATGAGGAGGCCGACCTGAACCACGCCCTCAAGGGCGGCATCCTGGACTACATCCTGCAGCTCAAGCGGGAGGGGACGGTGCAGCACATCGGCCTTTCCTCCCACACGCCCCAGGTGGCCCATCTGGCCCTGGACACCGGCCTTTTGGATATGCTCATGTTCAGCATCAACCCCGCCTACGACTACCACCGGGAGGGGGACTATGCCATCGGCAGCGTGGATGAGCGCCAGGGGCTCTACCGCCGGTGTGAGAAGGAGGGGGTGGGCATCTCGGTGATGAAGGCCTTCTCCGGCGGGCAGCTCCTCAACGCTAAGACCTCCCCCTTTGGCCAGGCCCTCACCGAGTACCAGTGCATCCAGTACGCGCTGGACAAACCCGGCGTGCTCACGGTGCTCCCCGGTGTGCGCAACCGGGCGGACTTGGAACGTGTCCTGGGCTTTGTGGATGCGCCCCAGGCGGAGCGGGACTACTCCATTCTGGGCACCTTTGCCCCCCAGGAGGCGGCGGGGATCTGCGTCTACTGCAACCACTGCCAGCCCTGCCCCATGGGTTTGGATGTGGGGCTCATCAACAAGTACTACGACCTGGCCCTGGCCGGGGACGCCCTGGCAAAGGACCACTATGCAAACCTTGCCAAGCGGGCGGGGGACTGTGTGGGGTGCGGCCACTGTGATGCCCGCTGCCCCTTCCACGTGGCCCAGACAGCGCGGATGCAGGTCATCCGCGACTACTTTGGGGCATAAGCTCCTATCCCAAGCGGACGCTGTTCTGTTGACACGGCGTCCGCTTTTAGATGCCTTGAAAGCATTTTTGAACATTCAACATAAGTATTAGACATGAAACGTCCTGGGCGCTATACTTTTTATAGGATGACGGGGTGGCCGCGCCGCCCCAAAGGGAGGGATTTTTCGTGCAGCCCAAGATGATTTGGAAGCTGGCCATCGACCTTGTGATGACCCTTCTGCTGCTGTGCCAGATGGCCTATCTCCTCATTGGGGAGACGGCCCACGAGTGGATAGGCGCCGCCATGTTTCTGCTGTTCCTCCTGCACCACCTGCTCAACTGGCGCTGGTACAAGAACCTGGTCAGGGGCAGATATACCCCTCTGCGCTGGGTGCAGACTGTCGTGAACTTTTTGGTCCTGGCCGCCATGGTGGCCCTGATGGTCAGCGGCATTCTCCTGTCCCGGGAGGTGTTCGCCTTTTTGCCCATCCACGGGGGCACCGGGTTCGCCCGCACGCTGCACATGCTGGGGGCCTATTGGGGCTTCCTCCTCATGAGCGTGCATCTGGGCCTGCACTGGGGCATGGTCCGGGCCCTCCTGGGCAGGGCGGGGGGCAGGCGAAAGCCCTCCCCCGTCCGCACCTGGGTTTTGCGGGGCCTGTTGGCAATTTTCTGCGCCGTTGGCGTCTACGCCTTTTTCAAGCACAACATTGCCGACTATCTCTTCCTGCGCAGCCGGTTCGTCTTCTTTGACATGGAGCAGCCGCTGGCCCTGTTCCTTGGGGAGTACCTGGCCATGATGGTCCTGTGGGCCTGCCTGGCCTACTGTGGAACCCGCCTGCTCCAGCGCCGCGGCAGCCGCCGGGCCCCAGAGCAGACCCCAGTATCCCAACAGCCGGCCCCTGAACAGGGTGCCGGAACCGATGAATTATGACATTTGACATTGGGAGGTCTTTTTGATGCATTGACATTGCAAAAGGCCGCTCGGAAACAAACAAGGGAGGCATTTGACATGGAAGAATTGAAGGAGATTGTCCAAACCTTTCAGGAGAAGGAGGTCGCCCCCTATGGGGACCTGCCCCAGCGGACCCGGCGGCTCATCTCCCTGGCCCTGCTGACCACCCTGGGGACCCTGCAGACCGTCCCTGAGGAGGTGGCCAAGGCCCTGGCGGATGGGGTGGAGCCCCAGGCCATGGCTGAGGCGGTGATTCAGTGTACCCCCTACGCCGGGTACACCCGGGCTCTTGCGGCCCTGCAGGCGGTGGAGGATGCCCTGGGGGCGCAGGGGGTTCCCCTGCCTCTCTCCAAGGGGGGAACCGTCACGGCGGACACCCGGCTGGCCCAGGGGCTGGCGGCCCAGTACGCCATCTTTGGCCAGGAGAACATTGACCGCCAGCGGCAGGCCGCCCCGCCGGAGCTGCGGCACATTCAGGATGCCCTCTCCGGATACTGCTTTGGGGATTTTTACACCCGCACCGCCATCGACCTGGCCACCCGGGAGCTGCTGACCTTCTGTATCCTCTGTGCCCTGGGGGGCTGTGAGCCCCAGCTGAAAGCCCACATCGGCGGGAACCTGCAGGTGGGCAACAAACGGCAGACGCTGCTGTCCGCCGTCACCTGGTGCCTGCCCTACATCGGGTTCCCCCGCACATTAAACGCCATCAACTGCATCAACGAAATTGCAAAGGAGTGCTAAACATGAAAAAGCCTGACATTGATCCCATCTTTGACATGGGGGAGGAGAATCCCTTTGGCCAGTACTTTGTGGGCCAGAGCTATCTGAAGATGCTCTGCACCCAGGGGGTGGGCGTGGGCAATGTGACCTTTGAGCCCGGCTGCCGCAACAACTGGCATGTCCACCAGGCCCAGCAGGGGGGCGGCCAGCTGCTGCTGTGTACCGCCGGCCGGGGCTGGTACCAGGAGTGGGGCCAGCCGGCCAGAGCCCTCAAGCCCGGGGACGTGGTGCTCATCCCCGCCAATGTCAAGCATTGGCACGGCGCGGCCAAGGACAGCTGGTTTGCCCACCTGTCTGTTGAGATCCCCGGCGAGGGCACCCAGAACCAGTGGCTGGAGCCGGTGGACGAGGAGGCCTACAACAACCTCAAATAGATCCCGCACACTGTTGCAGAGGAGGTGTTTCCTATGAAAAGATGGACCGCGGTCCTTCTGGCCGCCGTTCTTTGCCTCATTTTGCCCGCCTGCAGCCCGGGGCAGGATGCCACGGACGTGTCATCGGGCGCCCTGTCGGGAAGCAGCGCCCTGACCCCCGCACCCTCGTCCCCGGCGTCAGAGGGGGATGGAGAGGATGCCCCCGTGGTATATATGACCACGGACATCAGCCCGGAGGGGTTGATGGCTGTCTATGAGGCCCTGGGCTGGGAGCCCACAGGGCAGGTGGCCGTCAAGCTCTCCACCGGAGAGCCTCCTTCCAGCAACTACCTGGATCCCGGTTTGATCGCGGATCTGGTGCAGGCGGTGGATGGCACCATTGTGGAATGTAACACCGCCTATGGCGGCTCCCGGGCGGAGACGGCCATGCACTACCAGGTGGCCCAGGACCACGGCTTTACCGCCATCGCTGATTTTCAGATCCAGGATGAGAACGGCTCCATGACCCTGCCGGTGACGGGCGGAACCCATCTGACAGAGAACTATGTGGGAGCTGCCTTTGCA
The DNA here is from genome assembly GCA_904397835.1 of Candidatus Aristotella avistercoris. GTDB lineage: Bacteria > Bacillota > Clostridia > Oscillospirales > Ruminococcaceae > Aristotella > Aristotella avistercoris. The sequence goes on along the minus strand of CAJFOV010000039.1, from coordinate 11,820 downwards.
GACTATGACTCCTACCTGGTGCTCTCCCACTTCAAGGGGCACTCCATGGCCGGCTTTGGCGGGGCCATCAAGAACATCTCCATTGGCCTTGCCTCCAGCGAGGGCAAAGCCTGGATCCACAGCGCCGGCGCCAGCCGCACCAATCCCTGGGGCGGGGATCAGGACGCCTTTTTGGAGAGCATGGCCGAGGCAGGCAAATCCGTCTCCGACGCTCTGGGCCAGGGGGAACGGATCGTCTATATCAACGTCATGAACCGCCTGTCGGTGGACTGCGACTGTGACGGCAATCCGGCGGAGCCAGACATGCACGACATCGGCATTTTGGCTTCCACCGACCCTGTGGCCCTGGATCAAGCCTGCATCGACCTGGTCTACAGCGCCCAGGACGGCCAATCCCTGGTCAACCGCATCGAATCCCGCAACGGGCTGCACACCCTGGAGCATGCCCAGGCCATCGGCCTTGGAAGCCGCACCTACCTCCTGACCTCCATCGATGGTTAGGGCCTCGATCCGGGGATCATGGCACAACTTGTACCCCATGCCGGGCGGAGGCTGCTTCGCCCGGCATTTTCAAAAGGACTTTCCCCGTCCCCGGCTGCAGGCTGGGGCATGTAAGATCTGTGAGGTGATCCCATGACGCAGCTGCTCCACAGGGAGTTTGTCTATCTCTGGTACTATTTTACCCTGCAGCTGGACCAGATCTTCCCCTACTGGGTGGTTGGTATGGCGCTGGGTTCCGCCATCTCCGTCTTTGCAAAGGGATCCATCCATGGGCTGCTGGGCAAGCTCCAGACCAGCCGCCTGGGCGCCCTGGGCCTGGTCTGCGCCAGCGTGCTGGGGATCGCCTCGCCCCTGTGTATGTATGGCACCATTCCCCTGGCGGCCTCCCTCTCCAAAATGGGGATGGGGGACGACCTGCTGGCTGCCTTTATGATGAGCTCCATTCTGCTGAACCCCCAACTGATTGTGTACAGCGCCGCCCTTGGAACAACGGCCCTCGCGGTGCGTGTGATCTCCTGCTTTCTGTGCGGGATCACGGCGGGGTTATTGGTGCGTGCCTTTTATCGAGGCAGATCATTCTTTCATTTTGACGGCTTTGAAGCGCCCCAAAACCGGGACACCGACCCCAACCTTCTTCTGCGCTTTTTGAAGAACCTGGGGCGCAATGTGAGGGCCACCGGAGGTTACTTTCTCCTGGGGGTCGCGCTCTCCGCCCTCTTTCAGCGGTATGTTCCCGCTGACCTCATGACTAGAATCTTCGGCGGCAACGAGGTCTTCGGCGTGCTTATGGCGGCCACCATCGGCGTGCCCCTCTACGCCTGCGGTGGCGGCACCATTCCATTGCTGCAGCAGTGGCTCTGGGATGGCATGAGCCTGGGCAGCGCAGCCGCCTTTATGCTCACAGGGCCCTCCACCAAGATCACAAATCTCGGCGCCTTAAAGATTGTGCTGGGCATGGGGCCCTTTCTGCTGTACCTTGTCTTTGTCATGGCCTTTTCCCTTGCCACGGGGCTGGTGGTCAACCTCTTCGTCTGATGGGGCTGCCGCGTCCAAAGAGGTCTTTGATTGGCCCCTCATCTTCTCCCAAGGGGTGTCTGCTCAACTGCAGGCACCCCTTTCTCATTGGCCCAGCAAACCGAAACATACCAATGACACCTCGGATCCCCTCTGCGGCCAGCTGATGAGCGCCAGGGTTTGCTGAAATGGATCGCAGAATCTCCTTGCAAAATTTCTCATGATTCAAAAAATCCATCAATAAAATTGATCCATCGTTTGTTTCTATGGATCGTTGCATTTTCCAATCTGTGATGCTATAATTTGACCGGCTTTGAAAAGGGCCGGTCAATATCTGTCAAAGTTTTTGTAAAATTGGGAGGAGCGCAACATGCTGGTGGACCTACATCTGCACGAGTCAACCTACTCCAGCGACAGCAAGATGACGCTGCAGGAGATGGTGGAGGATGCCAGGGCCAAGGGCCTGGATGGCATCTGCGTCACCGACCATGACAGCATGGGTCTCAGGGAGTTTGCCCAGGCCTATTCCAAGGAGGTGGGTTTCCCCATCTTTGTGGGGGTGGAGTACTACTCCCTCTGGGGGGATATCACCGCCTTTGGCATTGACAGCTTCCCCAAGGAGCGGGTGGCGGCCCAGGCCTTCATCGACCACGTGGCGGCCCAGGGTGGCTTCTGCATCGCCTGCCATCCCTTCCGCAACAACAACCGGGGGTTGGAGGAACACCTGCGGGATGTGCGAGGGCTCAACGGCGTGGAGGTGCTCAACGGCAGCACCTCATTGCAGGCCAACCGCCGGGCCCTGTCCCTCTGCCGGGAGCTGGGCCTCTGTCCCATTGGGGCCAGCGACGCCCACTGGACCAGCCAGCTGGGGAAATACGCCACCTGGCTGCCGGAGCATGTGGACAATATGGCGGACTTTGTCCGGGTGCTCAAGAGCGGCAGGTGCAAGCCGGCCATTCGCACGGAAGATGGATACCACATCGTGGACGACTTTTAACGGTCCGACGCGGTTGGAATGATAAAGAATGAGTGAGGAGAAATCGTATGAAGAAAGTATTGGCAAGCCTTTTGGCATCCGCCATGCTGGCAACGGCCTTTGCAGGCTGCTCGGGGGACAACTCCAGCAGCGGCGGCTCCGGCACTGCGGAAAAACCCTACGAGGGCACAACCCTGAGCGTCATGCTGGCCTACGGCGGCGCAGAGGCGACCTTTGACGCCTTCACGGAGAAGACCGGCATCAAAGTGGAGTATGTGGAGATCTCCACCGGCGAGGCCCTGGCACAGTTGCAGGCCGCAAACGGCAGCACCACTGCCGACGTCTGGTTTGGCGGCGGTGTGGACAGCTACATTGCAGCAGCTGAGCTGGGCTACCTGGAGCAGTATGTCTCCCCTGAGGCAGAGGCCATCAACCCCACCTACCGGGATAAGGACGGCTATTGGACCGGTCTTGCCCTGGTGCCCGCCGGCTTCCTGGTGAACAACGACGTCCTGGAGGAGAAGGGCCTGGATATCCCCAAGACCTGGGAGGATCTGGCCGATCCCCAGTACAAGAATGAGATTATCATGGCCTCTCCCGCCATCTCTGGCACCCAGTATGCCATTCTCAACGGCACCCTGCAGGCCTGGGGCGAGGAGAAGGGCTGGGATATCTGGAGCAGAATCAACGACAACGTTGATTTCTACGCCAAGGGCGGCGGCGAGCCTGGTCCCAAGACCTGCGCCGGTGAGTACGGCATCGCCATCCTGGCTATGACCGGCAGCACCTTTGCCCTGGAGGAGGAGTACCCTGTGACTGCGGTGTATCCCGAGGACATGATCCCCTGGACCCCCGCTCCCATCGGCATCTTTAAGGACTCCGAGAACAAGGAGGCCGCAAAGATCTTTGTGGACTACATGCTCTCCAAGGAGGGCCAGGAGGCCCTGCGTGAGGCGGATGCCCGCATCATGGCCCGGGAGGACGTGGAAGTTCCCTCTGCCATCGGCAATGTGGACACCTCCAAGCTCATCCAGCAGGATGTGACCCTGTTCGGCTCCCAGCGGGAGGCCATTTTGGAGAAGTGGGACGCTCTGGCTGGGGAGAAGGACTCCTAAACCCAGCTGAAATATTCGCATCAAAAGGGCCTTGAACGTCGGTTCATGGCCCTTTTCTAAAGGAAAGGAGGGTCTATGGAGACCAATCAACCACTGGCCCGGCGGGCAGGGCGCTACCGGGTGGCCAACCTGCTGGATTGGCTGCTGCTGGGGCTGCTGCTGGCGGGGATTGCCCTGTTTATTCTGTACCCCATTCTCTCCGTCATCGCCACCAGTTTCTTTGATCAAGGGGAATTCACCCTGCGCTACTACCAGGATCTCATGAGCAGCGCCAACCTCAAACTGATGCAAAACAGCCTTTGGGTGACAACGCTGTCCTCCTGCCTGACCACCATCTTTGCCTTCTGCATCGCGCTGTACACCTTTACAGCCAGTGCCCGCCGGCGGGCCTTCATTCAGAGAAGTCTGCTGCTGACCATGATTTCGCCGCCCTTTGTCTCGGCCCTGGCCTTCATCATGCTGTTCGGCCGCCGGGGGCTCATCACCTATCAGCTGCTGGGGCTGAGCATCAACCCCTATGGCTGGCAGGGCATTGTGGCGCTGCAGACCATCGGCAACATCTCCTTTGCAACGCTTCTGCTCATGGGCTCCTTTGACGCCATCGACCTCAAGCAGGTGTTGGCCTCCCGGGATCTGGGGGCAAGCCCCCTGCAGACCCTGTGGCGGGTGGTGATTCCATCGGTGCGGCCGGGGATCCTTTCGGTGCTCTTCACCCTGTTCACCATGAACCTTGCGGACTTTGGCACCCCCATTGTCATTGGCGGACGGTACAAGGTGCTGGCCACCGAGGCCTACCTCCAGGTGATCTCCACTGCAAACCTGGGCAAGGCCTCTGCCATCAGCGTGCTGATGATTCCACCGGCCATTCTGGCCTTCTACTTCTACCGCAAGACCCTCTCCCGCACGGCAAATCTGGCCGATGGGAGCAAATCTTTCTCCGGCAGCGGGTACACCTTTGAGCTGCCCCGCTCCATCCGGTGGGTACTTGTGGGGGTTGTGGGGCTGTTCTTTGTGGTCATGGCCCTGAAGTATGGCAACATCCTGCTCTCCACCGTATCCAACACGGCCAGCGGGGAGATCCAGTTCACCACCCGGTATTTCCAGGATCTGCCCCGCTCCCAGATGAGCTCCTTCTGGCACAGCATTGTATACTCCATCATTGCCGGTGGGGCGGCCTCGCTGCTGGGGATTCTCCTCTCCTACTACACCCACCGCCGGAAGCTGCCGGGGATGAAGGTGGTGGAGTTTGTTGCCTCCCTGCCCTACATCATTCCGGGCACCTTCTTCGGTCTGGGGTATGTGGCGGCCTTCAGCCATGAGCCGCTGATGATCCGGGGCACGGCGGCCATCATCGTCTTCAACTATACCTTCCGGCAGATTTCCGTGTCCAATAAGTCGGCCAACGCCGCCTTTTCGGCCATTGACGAAAAATTGGAACCTGCCGCCCAGGATCTGGGGGCAAGCCGCATCGAGATACTGCGGGGGATCGTGCTGCCCCTGCTCAAACCCGTGTTCCTGACCTGCTTTATCACGGTGTTCACCTCCAGCATGACGGCGGTGGGGGCCATCGCCTTCCTCATTTCGCCGGGACGGAATGTGGCCAGCATGGAGCTCTTCCAGTCCATTGAAAATGGGCGCTACGGGGTGGCGGCAGTCCAGGCGGTGATGATCATCCTTGTGACCATGGCCGTGAACCTGCTGGCCATGCACCTGTTGGACCGGTCCAGAAAACAGCAAAAAGGGGGAAAAGGCCATGTTTCTGCAACTGAACCATCTCAAGAAGCTGTATGACGCCAACAACGGCTTAAAGCGGCTGGATCTTTCGGTGGAAAAGGGGGAGTTTGTCACCCTGCTGGGGCCCTCCGGCTGCGGTAAAACCACCACGCTGAACCTGTTGGGGGGATTTTTAAAGGCGGACGAGGGGCAGATTCTGCTGGACGGGCAGGACATCACGGCCCTGCCACCGGAGGAGCGGCCCATCTCCACCGTGTTCCAAAGCTATGCCCTGTTCCCCCACATGAACGTGCTGGAGAACGTCTGCTACGGCCTGCGGTATCTGCGGCGGATGTCCAAACGGGATGCCATTCCGGTGGCCCGGGAGTTCCTGGCCATTGTGGGGCTGGCCGACTATGAAAAGGCCCGGGTGGGCAATCTGTCCGGCGGGCAGCAGCAGCGGGTGGCACTGGCCCGGGCCATGGCCACCAGCCCCAAAATCCTGCTGTTGGACGAGCCTCTCTCCAACCTGGATGCCGGCCTGCGCATCAAGATGCGGCAGGAACTCAAGGAACTCCAGCGGAGCCTTGGCATCACCATGATCTTTGTCACCCACGACCAGGAGGAGGCCCTGTGTCTCTCGGACAAAATTGTGGTCATGGAGCAGGGGGTGGCGGCCCAGGTGGGGACGCCCCAGGAGATCTATTTCCAGCCCCAGAACCGGTATGTGGCATCCTTTGTGGGCAAATCCAACTACTTTGAACGGGGCGGCGAAACCGTTGTGGTCCGCCCGGAGGACGTGGAGCTGATCCCCAACCCCCAGGGGCGGTTCGCCATTGTGGGCCGCACCTTTATGGGTTCCCACACCTCCTACCTCCTGGACGATGGAACCTACCGGCTGGAGGCCGACCTGTTTGGAAGGGCCAACAGCGATTTCCCTGTGGGGGAACGGGTGGAGATCAACGCGGCCCACTCCTTCACCCTGGGTGGAACAGACAGACCAGCTCAGTCATAGCCCTGAGACCACCAGGCCCTGCGTCCGATTGGATTCGGACGCAGGGCCTTTTTGTTTGAGAGGGCTTCTAGCTCCCTCCGCCACTTTTGATGTCCGGTTCCCAAGATGGGGTTCAGACCGCGCTCCACTGTAGACATCTACAGAGCGGCATCCGCTGCTCTGCCAAACCACAAGATTGCCCGGCCTTGATACACATGGCAGAAGCGCAGGTTCCTCCAGAATAGGGGCATCATTTTAAAGCGGATCTCTGTCCTGGGCCCCATTGGCGGGCGACTGCCAATGGGCAACATCAGAACAGGCACGCCATAAAATAAAAAACACGCTCCAAGTGAATCATTGCGGCGCGCCAAGAAGGTTCGGCACAATGGCATCCTCAGCCCCTCTTTGATGGAAACTGAGGGGGGCAAAGCCATCACGTCCCCATTGATCTCTCCGGCGATGATGTGGGATGTGCTCCTTTGGGGGACATCTGTTCCGCCTCTTTCCAACACCCCAATGGGGTCATATCAGAACAAGCGGTAGGACCGGCCTTTCGCCGGTCCTGCCGCCTCTGTTCTCTTGGACGATTGTGGTTAGAGCACCTTTTCCAGGAACTGTCTGGCCCGGTCGGACTTGGGGGTGGAGAAGAATACATCCGGCGGCGCATCCTCAATCAGCCGCCCCTCATCCAAAAAGCAGATGCGGTCTGCCACCTCTCTGGCAAAGCCCATCTCGTGGGTCACCAGCGCCATGGTGATCCCCGTGCCAGCCAGGTTCTGGATCACCCGGAGCACCTCTTTGACCATCTCCGGGTCCAATGCACTGGTGGGCTCGTCAAACAGAATCGCCTCCGGATCCATGGCCAGGGTCCGCGCGATGGCCGCCCGTTGCTTCTGCCCGCCGGAGAGGGTTGCAGGGTACACATTGGCCTTATCCGCCAGCCCCACCTGTTCTAGCAGAGCCAGGCATTTCTGCTCCGCCTCCTTCTGGGCCATGCCCCGCACGTTCACCAGGGCATAGGTCAAATTCCGCAGAACCGTCATGTGGGGGAACAGGTTGAAATGCTGGAACACCATCCCCACCTTCTGGCGCACCTGCTGAATATTGGTTTTGGGATCGGTCACATCGATCCCATCCACGTAGATATGCCCAGCGTCCGGCTTTTCCAACAGGTTGATACACCGCAGCAGGGTGCTCTTGCCGCTACCGGAGGGGCCGATGATGGCCACCACCTCACCATCGCCGATGGTCAGGGACACATCCTGGAGCACCTCCAGCTTTTTAAAATTTTTGGACACATGCTCAACGCTGATCACTCTTGTTCACCCACCTTTCCAGCTGTTTTCCAAGGGCGGAGATCGCCATCACCAGCACATAGTAGAACGCCGCCGCCGTGATCAGCGGTTCAAAGGCGCGGAAGGTATCGTTGACGATCATCTGCGCCGCCCGCAGCACATCCACCAGTCCAATGGTGGAGATCAGAGTGGTGTTTTTCATCAGGCTGATAAATTCGTTGACCAGGCTGGGCATGACGCTCTTGATGGCCTGTGGGAAAATGATGTCCTTCATCATCTTTCCATAGGGGATTCCCAGAGCCATGGCGGCCTCCCGCTGGCCCACGTCCACGGCCATAATTCCGCCTCGCAGGCTCTCGGAGATATAGGCCGCCGAGTTGAAGGCAAAGGTGATGCACCCCGCTTGAAAGGCCGTAAATTCCAGACCCTCCACCACCCAGGGCAGGCCGAAGTAGACAATAAACACCTGTACCAGCAGAGGAACCCCGCGGAAGATGGAGGTGTAAAAACTGCCAATGGCCCGTATTGCCCGTATCCGCGACATCTTGATGAGGGATAGGGGAATGGAGATCACCATCCCCAGCAGCAGCGAGGCGGCCGTCAGCTCCAGCGTAACCCGCAGCGACCGGAACAGATACGGCAGGTATTGGACCATCATACTAAAATCTAATTGCATCTGTCAGGCTCCTTTGCAGAGAATTGGCAAGGGGCCTCCCCCCGCCGCCGGGCTATCCGGCAGAGGGGAGAGGTCTTGCAGAGAGAGCGGAACCCTGGTTATTCCTGGATGTAATCCTCACCCAGCCATTTGCTGATGATCTCGTCCAGCTTACCATTCTCCTTCATCTTGGCCAGCTCCTCATTGAAGATGGAAACCAGCTCGCTGCCCTTGGGGAAGGCGATGTTGTAGGTGGACAGGCCCTCCAGCCCCATGGCGTCGGCGTCGACAATGAAGTAGGTCAGCTCCGGATTCTCTTCACAGATGCTCTTGCAGGCGGTGGCCCCGGTGATGGCGGCATCCACCCGGCCGAGCATGACCTCCTGGGTCACAGCGGTCTGACCATCGTAGGTCTTGAGGGTGGCGCCATCAATGCTTTGGACGATGTCCTCATAGCTGGTGCCGGCGCTGCATGCCACATCCTTGCCAGACAGCTCCTCCACCGAGGTGATACCCGAGTCCTGCCGCACCAGGCAGCCGATCTTGGCGGCCACATAGGAGTCGGAGAAATCCACATTTGCCGCCCGCTCCTCATTGTAGCTCATCCCGGAGATGACAAAGTCCGCCTGTCCTGCCTGCAGGCTGCCCACCAAGCTGGAAAAGGGCATGTTGGAAATGGTGTAGGTGAAGCCCAGCTCCTCGGCCAGGTAGTTCAAAATATCGATGTCAAGGCCCTCGTACACCTCGTTGCCGTTCTCATCCACGGTGACGGTCTCAAAGTATTTGAAATTGGCGCTCATGGCCACTGTCAAATGCTGCCCGGCCAGAGGCTTGGAGGCGTCGGCGATATCTGACCCACTGGATGTGGAGGAGCCTTGCCCGCTGGAACTGCATCCAGCAAAGGCCATGACGCCCAGCACCGCTGCCATGAAAATTGCCGTGATCTTTTTTACCATTGTTTTTTTCATTGGAAAAACCCCCTTTGTGCGTCCGGCGGCCCCTTTGACCGTTCCGGGCCTGTTACAGCATCTCTTTTTTAATTCCTTTTTGGAGTATGTTATCGTAATCAATGTAAGGGTAAATGTCCTCCCCAAAACAGTCGGAGAACTGTTTGAGCTCCGCCAGAGACAGATCCTCAATGGCCTTGCCCACATCCTCACAATAGATCACAATTTTACCGACAATGCCGTGGGCATCCCGGAAGGGCACACCCTTTTTCACCAGATAGTCCGCCACCTCTGTGGCGTTGAGAAAGCCTTTGCGCACCGCCTGGCGCAGAACCTCGGGCTTCACCTTCATGGTGGCGATCATCCGCTCCATCATCTGCAGGGATCCGCTCACCACCTTCAGCGCGTCGTAAAAGGCTGACTTATCCTCCTGCATATCCTTGTTGTAGGCCAGCGGCAGGCCCTTCATGGCACAGAGCAGGGTCAGCAGATCCCCGTACACCCGTCCAGTCCGGCCACGGACCAGCTCCGCGCCGTCCGAATTCTTTTTCTGAGGCATGATGCTGGATCCGGTGGTGTACCGGTCGTCCAACGTCACGAACCCAAACTCGGCGCTGGTCCAAAGTACCAGTTCCTCCGCCAGGCGGGACAGGTGCATCATTAAAATGCTGAAGTCCGCCATGGTCTCCAGGACAAAGTCCCGGTCCGATACCCCGTCCAAAAAGTTTTTGCACGGCCCGCCGGCAAAGCCCAGCAGCTCGGCGGTATAGGCCCGGTCGATCTCATGGGTGGTCCCGGCCAGGGCGCCGCAGCCCAGGGGCGATTCATCCATAATCTCCAGGGCGCTCTGCAGCCGCTTTTTGTCGCGGCCCAGCATCTCGTAGTATGCTAGCAGGTGGTGCTTCATGGTCACAACCTGGGCCCGCTGCAGGTGGGTGTAGCCCGGCATGATCCACGGATTGGCCTCGGCGGTGTGCTGCAGCGTCTCCCGAAAGCGGTCGATCTGTGCAATGACCCATGCGGTCTGCTCCTTGACATACAGCTTCATATCCACGTTGCACTGGTCGTTTCTGCTCCGGGCGGTGTGCAGCTTTTTGCCCACCTCGCCCACCTGCCGGATCAGATTCAGCTCCACAAATGTATGGACATCCTCATATTCGGGGCCAAAGACCAGCTGCCCTGTCTGGAATTGATGCAGGATGGACTTGAGCCCCTCTGTGAGGATCTCCCCCTCCTCGGGGGTGAGCATCCCGCATTTGACCTGCATTGCTACATGGGCCAGACTTCCCTGAATATCCGGCCCCACCAGCCATTCCGTTCGGAAGCCCCCGCTGTTAAAGCGCTGCATCAATTGATCCTCGTCCTGGCGAAAACGCCCTCCCCACAGACACTTTTCATAGGCTTGTTCCATGGTGTGCCTCCCTGCGGTTTCACCGCGTTTCAGATTATGAGTATGATCATAGCACATTACGAATAATTATTCAAGTAATTTTTATATTTTTTCAACATTTTCTAAAATCTCATGTTGCCTGCTCTTTCAAAACACAATTTTGTCCATTCTGCAATGTGCGAGTGCACATGAATGGGGCTACACACTCCAATTGATCCACAGGGGCCCCCCATAAAATGTGGATTTTTCCTTTATGCCAAAGGCGCAGAGGGAGAGAACAGCTCCCTCTGCATCAAATTTTCTCCTTTTTGCTTTTCTTTTTCCCTCTGGAGTGCAGATGGCCTCTTTACATAAATATAGAAAATAGCTGGAGCTAACTTTAGCTCCAGCACTGCCGGATGAAAAATGCCCTCCCCAAATATCCCCTCGCACATGGTCCTTTTGTGAAACATATTGGTAACCGGCCAAATCTTTCTAGGCATCTTTGGATTTATTGGGACACAGGGGAAAGGGACAGGCCTCGCGAGAGATCCCTTCCCGCTGAGAAGACGATCCATGGCTATCCCTCCGCCAAAGATGAAAACGCAACTGGAGCATGGCTGTGACTTTTCTGACAAAAGAAAAGTCGCAGCAAACCATAGGGATTTGGCGTGACACAGATTCTGTTGATGAGAGGGATGCCCGCTGGAAGCGCAAGTGGCAGGATAGAAAACACTCACTCTGGTGTGACTGGTCCGTTTCGATCTGCTTGAGACGCAGGCGAACATCTTGAACAAGGGAAAAGGCCCGGTGTGCGAAATGGCTCCAAGCCGTGACTTACCCTCCCGGCGGCAGGCCAAAGGGCATCTGCCGCCGTTCCCCTGTGGGAGTGAACAGGGAATTTTTAGAGCAAAGCGGAAAAAATTCCCGCCACATAGGGGGGGCAACGCCCCCTGTGAAAAAATCCCGTCACGGCAAGTAAAGCCGTGACGGGATTTTTGGAAGGGACGGTTAAAATAATAATTTTTTCAAGGTCAGACAAAACCGCCGCGAAGCGGCGGCGGTTTTGAAGCGAGGAGCAGCAGAAGGAGCGCACGATGAGCTTTGCAATGAAATGAAAAAGCTCGTCGCAAGCGTCATATCGCTTGCGACGAGCTGGTGCCGGTGGCCGGACTCGAACCGGCACGGTATCGCTACCGGTGGATTTTGAGTCCACTACGTCTGCCAATTCCATCACACCG
>CAJFOV010000038.1 GCA_904397835.1 Candidatus Aristotella avistercoris | reverse complement strand
CTCTGACGTTACAATGTTCTCCCAGGCGTCCGCGACGAAAACTTTTGTTTTCGGAGTGGAGAACGCCGTGAGGTTATTATAATATGACATAAACCTCCCAGGAACGATTTCTCTAATCGGTAGAACTCTCTCTCGGCGGTCGCAATGAAAACTGTATTTCGATCGCGGCGCGCACCGCAAGGTTATCCTCACTATAACACAATTTTTTTGATCTGTCTCCCTCATTGGAATCGTATTTTTTCAAAATAATATTGTTCATAATTTTATATAAAAATAATTTCAAATTTTAAAATGTTTTCCGTTTGGTCTACGAAAAAGTCCCCCTGTTCTCTCCCTTTTTACTGATTTTTCCTGCAATCTTTCATCCAAAACGCTAGATGTTCTTTTTGCCTCCCTGTGCTACAATGACAAAAAGCCCTCAATGAGAATGACAACAATTTGGCAGCTGTATAAGGAGGAGTCATTATGCGCCGTGCAAACCGGGAGATCATCTCCCTGGAACAACTTCGAGAGATTCTTGCAGAGAGTATCGTCTGCCGTGTGGCCTTCTGCCAGGACAACCGTCCCTATCTGGTACCGCTGAACTTCGGATACCACATGGAAGAGAACGGTGCGCTGACCCTCTACTTCCACGGGGCCAATGCGGGCACAAAACTGGAACTGCTCAAGGGCAACCCCCAGGTGGCCTTTGAGATGGAGCGCTATGCCAAAATTGTGCCCCACCAGATGGCGTGCCACTTTTCCTGCCAGTTCCAGAGCATTGTTGGAACTGGCTTGGCCAGCCTATTGGAAGATTTTGAGGAGAAAAAACAGGCTCTCAACCTGATTATGGAGCACTACACCGGACAAAAGGAGTTCTCCTACCCCGATCAGATGGTGGAAAACCTGGCTGTCATTCAAATCAAGGTAGAGTCCTACACCGGCAAACAGAATCCTATTCCGTAGCGGTGTTTTTCTGAACGGAGGTGTTTGGACAGCTGTGCTTCACCAGCTGGTGAAGCGGCTCCTCTTCTCTTGCGTTTGCCATAGGCAGGGGACGCCAACGGAGCTTTCTCACAGTTTTCTAGAAGAATCTTTCCCCCTGTGGGATTGGCAGAATTTCACATGTTTTGACATGAAATCTAGAAATTTGAATGAAAAATCGAATTATTTATTGTATATTTCTCCTAAAGCTTTGTAAATCATTTTTCTACCCTTGTCTTTATTCCACAACTGTGCTACAATTTGGGCGAAGTTTTGGGGACATCTTAACAGGAAGGTCTGCGCCGCAAAAGCTGGAATATTTTCCTGTCAAGCTGCTCTAAATATCTCCTGCCGCTGCAGATGGACTGGAGCGGTATTTCTCCCAATCATCCGTATAGGCGGTCAGGGAATTCTTCTCTGAATCCGAATATAAAATCAATCACTGATATGGAGGTATGTAACATGAGCATGAAAGAGACTCTGCGGCAGAGAATCAAAGAGATGACCGCTCTGATCGGCGTCAGCGGCGCTGAGTGGGATGTGGCCAGATACTGCAGAGACGCCCTGGAGGGCTATGTGGACAAGGTTGAGGTTCTCCCCAACGGCATTGTGATCGCTTCTAAGAAGGGCGCTCATCCTGGTCCCAAGATCATGGTCACCGCTCACATGGACGAGGTTGGCTACATTGTCAAGAGCGTGGATGCCAAGGGCTTCCTGTTCTTTGATAAAATTGGCGGCGCCACCGAGGCCTGCCTGCCCGGCAGAAAAGTGCTGGTCAAAGGCAGCAAGGGCGTCATTCCTGGCGTTGTTGGCGTGCGTGCCGGTCACCTGCTGACCCCTGAGCAGATGGCAAAACCCCAGACCGTTGGCCAGTCCTATGTTGACATCTGCGTCAGCTCTAAGGAGGAGGCTGAGGCCCTGGGCATCACCGTCGGCGCTCAGATCGTTCCCGATTCTCCGTGCACCGAGATGCATGATCCCGATTACATGACCACCCGCGCTGCGGACTGCCGTGTGCTCTGCTCCATCATCATTGAGACCATGAAGGTCTTGAAGGCAGAGGACATCCACGGTGAGGTCTTTGCTGTGTTCAACATCCTGGAGGAGAGCACCGTCAACTCCATCGGCGGCGCCATCCTGGCAGTTCGTCCTGATTACGGCCTGTTCCTGGATACCATCCCCTGCGGTGATGTGCCTGACTGCAACTTTGAAAAGGAGCTGCCCGTTGCGCTGAAGAAGGGTCCCGTCATCCTGCTGAGCCAGCAGCTGGCCGCCGCCTTTATGTGCGCTGGCAGCCATCCTGCCCTGGTCAACGCCCTGCGTGAGTCTGCTGCTGCCACTGGTGCAAAACATCAGGAGTTCGCCTTCAATGGCGCTGGCTATGCCACCGATGCTGTGGGCGCTGTGAGACTGGGTATGGCTGTTGTCTCCATGGCAGTGCCCAGAAGATTCTCTCACTCCCCTGTGGAAATCCTTCACATGGACGATGTGGTGGATGCCCAGAAGATTGTTGAGGACTTCCTGAAGAAGGCTGTCGACCTGAGCCTGTAATATTACAAGTTCAATCCATCTCCGCACCCCTTTGGGTGCGGAGATTTTTTTGGTATTTTTGAGCCATGTCATTTTTCCATCTCCATTGGATGGTTCTTTTGAATCGGGCCAGAAACTGCTGATTTTCCGTTTGCCACGTTTTTTTCCTACATCGCGGGGAGCTTCCTGCGCAGTTGCACAAAACCATTTTAGGATCAAAACACCTCTCTTCCGTTTTTATTGGCATATGTTTTGTTTTTGTAAATAATTTCGTCATATATTTTTGTTATTTCAATTTTATCTGTTCAAAAAGTAAAATCAGTCCCTTGACCACCCTCTATTTTTTATGTATAATACAATTTATGCGCAAGAGGCAACATAAACAAAGGTTGCCTCTTCCTCAATTGATGGAGGTGACACACTGTGTGTGGAATTGTTGGATATATCGGTCAAGAGCCTGCTGCACCGATCCTGCTGGACGGCCTCTCCAAATTGGAGTACCGGGGATATGACAGCGCTGGCATCGCTGTGTTTGACGGTGCGTCCATCCGAATGGAAAAAACCGTGGGGCGGCTGCGGGTTCTGCAGGAGCTGACCCAAAACGGGGAGACCATGCCTGGCTTCTGCGGCATTGGACACACCCGCTGGGCGACCCATGGCTGCCCCTCCGACACCAACGCCCACCCTCATATGAACCGGGAACATACCATTGCAGTGGTGCACAATGGCATCATTGAAAATTATGCCAAACTCAAGGCAGCCCTGCAGAAAAAAGGGTATGAATTTGTCTCTGAGACAGACACCGAGGTTCTGGCCCACCTGCTCACGGAGTATTACCGCGGGGATCCCATTAAGGCCATTGAAAAAGTTCTCTCCCGCGTAGAGGGGTCCTATGCCCTAGGCATCATGTTTCTGGACCATCCCCACCATATCTATGCCGCCCGAAAGGACAGTCCCCTCATTGTCGGCTTCAGTGGGACAGGCAAATTTATCGCTTCCGACGTGCCGGCCATTTTAAAGCACACCCGCACCGTCTATTATATGGAGAATGAAGAGATTGTCTCCCTCTCCATGGAACATATCCGCTTCTACAACCTGGATGGCGAGCCCCTGGAAAAACAGCCGGTAACCATCAACTGGGATATCCACGCGGCCGAAAAGGGCGGCTTTCCGCACTTTATGCTCAAGGAAATCTATGAGCAGCCCAAGGCCATCCGGGATACCATCTCCCCCAGAATTCAGGGCGACGACGTTGCTCTGGAGGAATTGGGCCTGTCCGATGAACAGATCCGTTCCATTCGAAAGATCAATATTGTGGCCTGCGGTTCCGCCTATCACGCCGGGGTCACGGGAAAATATGTGCTGGAAGGCCTGGCCCGCATCCCAGTGGAGGTGGATCTGGCCTCCGAGTTCCGTTACCGCGACCCCATTCTGGAGGCGGACACCCTAGTGATCGTTATCAGCCAGTCTGGTGAGACAGCCGATTCCCTGGCAGCCCTTCGGGAGGCCAAAGGCCGGGGGGCCAAGGTGCTGGGCATTGTCAATGTGGTAGGGTCCTCCATTGCCCGGGAGGCGGACAATGTCCTGTACACCTGGGCGGGGCCGGAGATCTCCGTTGCCACCACCAAGGCCTACAGCTGCCAGATTGCCGCTCTCTATCTGTTGGCTCTCAAGTTTGCAAAGGTTCGCGGGCAGATTGACCCATCCGACTTTTCCCAGATGCTTCAGGACCTGCGGAATCTGCCGGAGCAGGTGGAACAGCTCCTGGGCCAGAAGGAACAGATCCAGTTCTTTGCCAATCGTTTTTTGGCCACAGAACACGTGTTCTTCATCGGCCGTGGCATTGACTATGCCATCTCCCTGGAGGCCTCCCTCAAGCTCAAGGAGATCTCCTACATCCATTCGGAGGCCTATGCTGCTGGGGAGCTCAAACACGGGACCATCTCTCTCATTGAAAATGGAACCCTGGTGGTGGCCCTTGCCACCCAGGAGAACCTGTACCCCAAGACCATCAGCAACATTGTGGAGGTCAAGAGCCGGGGCGCCTTTGTGATGGCCCTGACAAATGAGGACCACAAAGAGATGGAACACACTGCGGACTACGTCCTCTACATTCCCAAGACCAACCGCTTTTTCACCAATTCCTTGGCCATTGTGCCCCTACAGCTCTTTGCCTACTACATCTCCTTGGGCCGGGGCCTGGATGTGGATAAGCCGCGCAACCTTGCAAAATCCGTCACAGTCGAATAGTTACCATCCTGTCAAAAGAGCGAGAGGGGCCCTCCCGCTCTTTTTTATTGCCCTACGGGGATTGGCGGCGGCGAAAAGCAATTTTGAACATGGCCCCTTCAAGCGCAGTTCCACCGATTCTATGGGCGCCATGGGAAACCATCCGGTTCTCTGTCAAAAAAGATTCTGGATTCCGCACAAGGCCCCGTTGGTTCCATTTCCTATGCGCCCACTTGCCACGCACTTTTTCCTCCCACAAAATACATATTTGCTGTTTTTTGTGAAATTTCACGAGTTTTGTCCTTGTATTGCGGATAATTTCTTCCTTTTCCCAATTCCCCTTTTTGCTGAAATATGGTATTCTGATTCCATCAGCCCTAGGGAAATATCCCTGGGAACAGACTGGTTGAAAACATGAAGGAGGCAACTATATGCGCGCAGTGATCACCGTAATCGGACAGGACCGCCCTGGTATCTTGGCCCGTGTCAGCACCGAATGTGCCCAAGTAAACGCCAATGTCCGGGATATGACTCAATCCATTTTGAAGGATGTGTTCACCATGATCATGGTGGTGGACATCAGTGAGCTCAAGGGGAGCTTTTCCGACTTTGTGGATCAGATGAAGCAGGTGGGCGAGGAGATGCAGGTCTCCATCCACGTCATGCACGAGGACATCTTCAACTCCATGCACCGCATTTAATCGCCACGTCAAAATGCCGTAGATTTGGAGGAATCAACATGCTCAACACAAATGATATTATGGAGACCATCCGCATGATCCAGGACGACCACCTGGACATCCGCACCATCACCATGGGGATCTCCCTGTTGGACTGCTGCGACAGCGATATTGACGTCTCCTGTCAAAAGGTCTATAACAAGATCACCCGTTTGGCAAAGGATCTGGTCAAAACCGGTGAGGATATTGAGAAGAAGTACGGGATTCCCATCATCAACAAGCGCATCTCCGTGACCCCCATTGCTATGTTGGTGGGCGCCAGCGGCGGGGATCCAGTCAAATATGCCCTGACATTGGAGAAGGCCGCCAACGCCGTGGGTGTCAACTTCCTGGGCGGCTACTCTGCCCTGGTCCACAAAGGCTTTGCCGCTGGGGATTTGGAGCTGATCCGGTCTATCCCTGAGGCTCTGGCTGTCACAGACCACGTCTGCTCCTCGGTTAACATTGGCTCCACCAAGGCAGGCATCAATTTGGATGCCGTCAAGCTCATGGGTCAAATTGTTCGCCAGGCCTCTGAGCGCACCGCCGACCGGGACTGCATCGGCGCCGCCAAGCTGGTGATCTTCTGCAATGCGCCGGAGGACAATCCCTTTATGGCCGGGGCGTTCCATGGCCCTGGGGAGCCCGACTGTGTCATCAACGTGGGGGTCTCTGGCCCTGGCGTGGTGCGGGCGGCTCTGGCCAAGTTTGGGCAGGATAAGAACATCACAGAGATTGCGGACATCATCAAAAAGACCGCCTTCAAGATCACCCGTATGGGACAGCTGGTGGGCACAGAGGCCAGCCAGCGCCTGGGGGTCCCCTTTGGCATTGTGGACCTCTCCCTGGCCCCCACGCCGGAGGTTGGGGACTCCGTGGCCTACATTCTGGAGGAGATCGGCCTGGAGAAGTGTGGCTGCCATGGCACCACCGCCACCTTGGCCATGCTCAACGATGCAGTCAAAAAGGGCGGCGTCATGGCCTCCTCCATGGTCGGAGGACTGTCGGGGGCCTTTATTCCGGTCTCTGAAGATGCCGGCATGATCGCCGCGGCCCGGTGCGGTTCCCTGAAGATTGAAAAGCTGGAGGCCATGACGGCCGTCTGCTCCGTAGGCCTGGATATGATCTGTGTCCCTGGCGACACCCCGGCTGAGGTGATCTCCGCCGTCATTGCAGACGAGGCGGCCATCGGCATGATCAATTCCAAGACTACGGCGGTGCGCCTGATCCCCGCCATTGGCAAACAGGTGGGCGATGAATTGGAATTCGGCGGCCTGCTGGGCAGCGGCCCGGTCATGGCGCTGAATACCTACTCCCCTGCCAAGTTCATCAACCGGGGCGGCCATATCCCGGCGCCAATCCAGTCTTTGAAGAACTAAACGACAATTTTACTTTTTTTATACCCAATCTTGACAAGCTTTTCAGTTGATGCTATTCTAATTTCAACTGGGATAAAAAGTGCAATCAATTATACCCCATCCCTGAGGTTGCGTCGTCATTGATTGACCAGACCTACTTTGGAAAAGTGCTGTACTTTCCAACAGTTGGCGGGACTTCTATCCGAGAAGTCCCGCCTTTTTTCTGCCAACATTCAAAACACGGGAAAGCAGGTTGATGTTTCAATGGATGTATCTTTTTCTGCATTTATCCAAACAGTCTTTTCCAGCCCCTCGTTGTTGATCACTGTCTTGCTCACCCTAGGGGTTATCTTTGTCAATGGCTGGACCGATGCGCCCAACGCCATTGCCACCTGTATTACCACCCGGTGCATCGGTGCAAGAGCGGCCATCTTGGGCAGTGCTGTTTTCAACTTTTTGGGCGTGCTGATTATGACCCAGATCAACAGCTCTGTGGCCTCCACCATCAGCAATATGGTGGACTTTGGCGGCAATACCCATGAGGCGCTCATTGCCCTGTGCGCGGCCCTCTTCTCCATTGTGGTATACAGTGTGGGGGCCTCCTTCTTCGGCATCCCCACCAGTGAGAGCCACAGCCTTATTGCCGGGCTGACCGGGGCGGCAATTGCCATCCACAGCGGCTTGGAGGGGGTCAATATGGATGAGTGGGTCAAAGTGCTGTATGGTCTGGTTCTGAGCCTGCTGCTGGGTTTTGCCAGCGGCTGGATTATCTGTAAACTTTTGACCATCCTCTGTTCCAGCTTGGACCGGCGCAAAACCAACGGTTTTTTCCGTTGGGCTCAAATCTTTGGCGCCGCCGCCATGAGTTTCATGCACGGAGCACAGGAC
Source organism: Candidatus Aristotella avistercoris (assembly GCA_904397835.1). Classification (GTDB taxonomy): domain Bacteria; phylum Bacillota; class Clostridia; order Oscillospirales; family Ruminococcaceae; genus Aristotella; species Aristotella avistercoris. The sequence continues at coordinate 5,802 of CAJFOV010000038.1, read as the reverse complement.
GGGCAAAAATTCATCGGCGTGCTCTTTTTGGGCATTGCCTTCAGCAACGGGCAGAGCAATGTGCTCGGCGCCACCATTCCCATCTGGCTTATGATTCTCTGCAGCACCGTCATGGGGCTCGGCACCAGTGTTGGAGGTGAAAAAATCATCAAGTCCGTGGGCATGGATATGGTCAAGTTGGAAAAATACCAGGGCTTTGCCGCGGATCTCTCGGCGGCGGCCTGCCTGCTGATCTCCAGCTTGGGGGGAATCCCCGTCTCCACCACCCACACCAAGACCAGCGCCATCATGGGAGTAGGGGCGGTTCGTCGGCTCTCCGCCATCAACTTCGGCGTGGTAAAGGATATGATGCTGACCTGGATCTTCACCTTCCCCGGCTGTGGTCTCATCAGCTTTGTGATGGCAAAACTCTTTATGATATTCTTTTAAGCCCAATGGTTTGACACTGAGCCTTATATGGAGGAGGAAAACATCATGTCCAAAAAACAGGACGCGTTCTATTTCAAATCCTTTGAGAATTGCGTGGACTACGCCTGCCAGGCAGCCCAGCTGCTGGAGGAAACCTTGCGGAACTTTGACGCTGCTGCCTTAAAAGAAAAATTGGATGCCATGCACGAATTGGAGCATGCTGCAGACGAGGAGAAGCACCAGCTGCTCAATGTGCTGGCCAAGGCCTTTATCACCCCCATTGAGCGGGAGGACATCCTTCTCTTGAGCCAGAACATTGACGAGATGGTGGACAAGATTGAAGATGTTCTGCTGCGGATCTACTGCAACAACATCCAGTCCATCCGCCCGGATGCCTTGGTGATGGGGAACCTCATCATCCAATGTTGCCAGGGGGCCAAGGGAATGATGGAGGAGTTTGCGGACTTCAAACACTCCAAGCATCTGCATGAACAAATCGTGCGGATCAACACCCTGGAGGAGGAGGCCGACCAGCAGTTTATCAACAGCCTGCGGGATCTGCACACTGGCTGTAGTGATCCCATCGCCGTTATGGCATGGCGGGAAATCTATATCTATCTGGAAAAATGTGTGGATGCCTGTGAACATGTGGCAGACGTTGTCGAGAGTGTGGTTATGAAGAACTCCTGATCCATCAACCTACACGTCGGAAATCTGTTTTCACAAGAAAAAGCGAAGGAACACTTCCTTCGCTTTTTTGATTCTCAAATTATCCTGCTGTATACTGGTGACGGAAAGGCGCTACGAACGGTTTTTAGCTGATGTAATCCTCAATCAGATCCACCAGCTCCCGGTAGTCCTTGACATACAGGCCCTGTTTGAGTTGCTCCTGGTCATATTCCGGCAGCATCTTAATGAGCAGGTCAAAGACCATGTCCGGCTCTGTACTGTTCTTTTTATATACCGCCAGGCGTCCCTCATATTCCTTTAACAGATATTCATAGTTGTTGGCGTTGCCAGCGGTCTGCTGTACCTTGCTCTCCTGTTCCCTTGCATCGGCGGAATGCTGCTGGGCCCACGCGGCAAACCCAATGGCGCCCAGACAGACGCACAGCAAAACTGCCAACGTCACCAAACGATGTTTCATAGACGATCCCCCTCTGTTGATGTTCTCACAAAATTGTTCCTCTGCCCTGGAATTTCTTCCTCTACAGTTTGCCACAAAAATTGAAATCTATACAAAATTGTGTGAAAACCTACCAATTGGGGAAGACTATACCAAAACATTGGACCAGAAATATTAAAGAAATTCTTATGTTTCAAAAAGCATTAACAATTTAGAGGCGATTTATGCTATAATATGAAGCAGCAAAAGGAGGCGATATATTGCTATGAAAGGGAAGAAATCTGTTCCAACTTCCAAACCCACCAAAGAGGCCAAGAAGAAAAGCCGCGGGCTCTCCATCTTTGGCAAGGTAATTTTCACCTTGTTCTCTGTTGGCGTTTTGACGGTTTGCATTGTTGGAGCCTGCCTTTCCGTTTTTATATTGCGCTATGTGGACGTCAATGCCAACATTGATTTGACGCAGCTCCCCCTGAGCTATACCACGGTACTCTATGCCAATGACAAGGAGACCGGGGAGCCCTATGAGCTGGCCCAGTTGAGCAGCTCCCAAAACCGGACCTGGGTGGACTATGAGGAAATTCCCCAGGCCATGATCAACGCCACCGTTGCCGCTGAGGACAAGCGTTTCTATGAGCACAATGGCGTGGACTGGATCCGGACCATTGGCGCATTTATCAACGAGGTGATCCCCATCTACCCCAACCGGCAGGGTGCATCTACCCTGACTCAGCAGCTCATACGCCAGGTGACCGGCGAGGATGAGATCCGGGTGGAGCGCAAGGTCAAAGAGATCTTTATGGCCTTGAATTTGGAAAAGGAGTACAGCAAGGATCAGATCATCACCGCCTATCTCAATGTAGTCTTTATGGGCAACAATTGCTACGGCATTCAAGCTGCATCCGAGTACTACTTTGGCAAGGATGTTCAAGATCTGTCTGTCAAGGAGTGTGCGACCCTGATCGCCACCGTCAACGCCCCCTCTGCCATGAATCCCTTTGCGGATCTGGAGCGCAACCAGGAGCGTGTGATGAACTTTATCCTTCCAGAGATGTACGACCTTGGTATGTTTGAGTCGGAGGAAGCCTACCAGGCTGCCTTAAATGAGGAGATCGTCCTCAATGAGACCTATACCAGCGGCGGCTCCTCCTCGGTCCAGAGCTATGCGGTGGACCATGTCATTGAGGAGGTCATCGCCGACCTGATGGAGGCCCAGGATATCTCCTACGAAGAGGCCCAATATCAGCTGTACAATGGCGGATTGCGCATCTACACCACCATCGATGAGGATATGCAGACCATGGTGGAGGACATGTTTGCCGATGACAGCACCTTCCAATACCTCACCTCCAGCTTTCAGCCCCAGGCTGCCATGGCCATCATCGATAACAACGGTCAGATCAAGGCACTGGTCGGTGGACGGGGTGAAAAGACCATCAACCGCGGACTGAATCGTGCCGATGGCACCGGCGGCGGATACCGTTCTCCCGGTTCTGCCATCAAACCGCTGACGGCCTATCTCCAGGCTTTTGAGTCGGATATGATTACCTGGTCCACCCTGTTGGAGGACGAGCCCCTGTATTATACAGATGACGGTGATCCCTATCCCCCCAACACCACCCCCTATGAGGGCATGGTAACGGTGGACAAGGCCATCCAGATCTCTAAAAATACCACGGCCCTGCGACTGGTGTTGGATGTGACGCCTCAGCGCTGCTATGACTTCCTGTCAGAGAAGTTCAGCTTTGCAAAGCTGGATCCTGCGGATGCTGCGGCAGGCGGTGCGCCCATGGCCTTGGGGTCTTTGACCTATGGCGTGACTCCTCTGGAGTTGGCAGGCGCCTACCAAATCTATGCCAACGGTGGTACCTATACGGAACCTTACGCCTACACCAAGGTGACGGATTCTGAAGGCTTCACCATTCTGGAGAAGGACACCAGTGCCAACCGGGTCATCAGTAAGGACACCTATCAGGTGATGAACCGGCTCCTGCAGCGGGTGGTCAATGGACCCTATATCTCCTCCATGGTGCGGGCTGCCAACCTGGGCAGCATGCCTGTGGCAGCAAAGACCGGCACCACTGACGGCGGCAGAGACCACTGGTTTGTGGGAATGACCCCCTATTACACTGCGGCCATCTGGGTGGGTTATGATACTCCAACAGACACCAACCATCCCAACAACATTCCGCCCATCGTCTACCACAATGTGATGACCAGGGTGCATGAGGGGTTGGAGGTCATTGACTTCCCTCAAGTGGGGAATTTGGTCAGCCGGACCTACTGTATGGATACTGGTGATCTGGCCACGGCCAACTGCCCCAACACCGCCACCGGATGGTACAAGGAGAGCAACATCCCTGGAACCTGTACCCAACATATCTTTGGCGGTTCCTCCAGCAGCGAGGAATCTAGCTCCAGCAGTGACTCAGCCGCTTAATGGCACACATGAGGGTCGCCTACATTGGTAGGCGACCCTATTTTTTTATGTACATATTTCCATCGGACGCCTGAGAGAACATTGTAACGTCAGAGGGATCGGCTCTGCGAGCTTTTTAGAGGTTATAACAACCTTTGCCCTAGCGGGCAAAGAACGTTGTAACTTTTCAAGAAGCCTTGATTTTACATCAGAGAACGCTGTGAGGTTATGATCGGTAACCATACCGTTTGCTTTCCTGCCGACCAGATGGAAATAGGGGGTCTTCGGAGATACCGTCTCTAAATATGTCCGCAAAAAACGGTTCCCGTTGCCCATGCCCAGAAGATCTTATCGAATGGCCAAGGGTATTTTGAATCGGATCAGCCGGAGAGCCCCGGTGAAATTTGAACCCATTCAGCAAAATGGGCCATAGAGAAAGCCTCCTGATGCAGGAAAATTAAAACGCTACATCAGGAGGCTCTGTTATGAGAAAATGGAATGGTGCACATATTCAAATGCTTGCTGATGAAAATCGAAGTAAGGGTTACGGCAGATACGACCCTCTGCGAAGTGGCAGAGGATCTTGGCCCCAGAGATCAGTCTGTGGGAAAAGGGCTCTGCATCCTCTGTGATAGCCATGCATGCATCCAATACAAAACACAGGGAGAGGCGCCGCTCCAACGACGCCTCTCCCCTCTAATACGCTGGAACGGGCAGATTCCAGCCCAATGCTGTAGAGGCTGTCCCCAAATGGCCTGGTTGTATATGCCAGCTGGATCAAACTTTGGTGGCACAGGCATCCTCATAATGTTCAATTTTTTTGTTTAGACGCTCCAATGATTCTTGCATGCTGGCCATTTTCTCCTGCAGGCGGTCTCTCTGTTGAATTAGCAGTTCCTTGCGAGCCTGTATGGTGGAATCCCCTTGGTTATATAGTTTGACATACTCAATCAAAGCCTCTATCTGTACGCCAGATTGGCGCATACACTTCATCAATTCAATCCAATTGCAGGACACCTCATCATAATTTCGAATGCCTCCACTGGTTCTGGGCACCGGTGGTATCAATCCAATGCGTTCATAGTAACGCAGGGTGTCCGCCGAAATATCATATTTTTCGCAAACTTCCCGAATGGTCATTGCAGATTTCCCTCCTTATGGATGATCATGAATGATATCGAGCCAAAAGGGGACGCCTGCCCCATGTAAGATTTGGATACAGCCGTTTCCTATGGCAGAATTCACAAAGTTGTGACCGAGACAGAATGTAACTCCGCCTTTTTGCGAACCTTATTTTTAAGATAGCATTTGAAGCACACTCCAAGTCAACCCTTTTTTACAGCGGATCTGAAAAAATCCCAGTATACAAGGTCTTCTAAATTGATCATCTGCTGTTCCTTTGGTCACCACACCCGCAGGTTGGAGATCTTTTTGATGGGACAAATATGTAGGTCTGCCGCTGTTTGGATACCAGTCTTACACCAGGATATGTTAAAAAAATAGCGCTGCCAAAGATTTGGCAGCGCCCCATTGTATGGTGGGATCAAAGTATTAGTAGTTCTGGGCCCGCAGCTCAAAGTAGGCCTGGGGATGGTCGCAGACGGGGCAGACCTTGGGCGCCTTATCCCCCACATGGATATGCCCGCAATTGCGGCAGATCCACACCTGCTTGTTGGCCTTCTGGAACACCTCGGACTTGTTCAGGTTGTCCAGGAGAGCCAGATACCGCTCCTCGTGCTCCTTCTCGATGGCGCCCACCATCTCAAAGAGGGCGGCGATGCGGTCAAAGCCCTCCTCCTTGGCCACCTTGGCAAAGCCGGCGTACATGTCGGTCCACTCGTAGTTCTCACCG
>CAJFOV010000037.1 GCA_904397835.1 Candidatus Aristotella avistercoris | reverse complement strand
GGTCAAGGGCTGGGGATTTTTTGATTTTTGCAGGGGCTAACCCTGGGGGTAGGTGAGCAGGTCCCGCTGCCGGATCATCAGACAGACCTGCTGGCCCTCCTGAAAGAGGTCGGACCCATCGTCAAAGAGGATATCCACCTTGAGATCCACCCCATGACTCTGCAGGTGGTAGAGAATGGTGTTCCCCTGGGGGATCCACCGGGTGATCTCCCCCTGGAAGCGGTAGCTCCCCTCCTCCTGGGGGAAGGGCGCAGCGGACATGTGGATCAGCTCCGGCCGGATACAGACCCGCTGGTGGGGACAGGGCACCCCTGTGACCTGGGCAAAGGCATCTTGATCCAAGATGTTGTAGTTGCCCATAAAGCCCGCAGCAAAGGTGGTGCGGGGGTGGGCATAGAGCTCCAGAGGGGTGGAGGACTGTTCCACGATCCCCTGGTTCATCAGATGGATGGTGTCAGACATGGTCATGGCCTCATCCTGGTCGTGGGTGACAAAGATGGTGGTCATACCCAACTCCTGGTGGATCTCCTTGATATGGACCTGCAACTCCTTGCGGAGCTTGGCGTCAATGGCGCTGAAGGGCTCATCCATCAGCAGGACCTTGGGCTTGGTGACAATGCACCGGCACAGGGCCACCCGCTGCTGCTCCCCGCCGGAGAGCTGGGAGGGATACTTTTTTTCATACCCCTGCAGATTGACCATCTCCAGGGCATCCCGGATCCGCCGGTCCGCCTCCTCCCTTGGCACATGCTTCATCTTCAGGCCAAAGGCGATGTTGCGGTAGACGTTCATGGTGGGGAACAGGCTGTACTGCTGAAAAACCATGCCCACATTGCGCTTGGCTGGTTTTGTGTGGGTGATATCCTGCCCATCCAGCAGGATACGTCCACTGGAGATGGGCTCCAGCCCGGCCAGACACCGCAGCAGGGTGCTCTTGCCGCAGCCGGAGGGGCCCAGCAGGGTGACAAAGCTCCCCTTTTCCACCGACAGACTCAGGTCCCGCAGCACCTGCTGGTCGCCATAATATTTATCAATGTGTTCCAATGCAATGTAGGCCATGGCTTTCCCTCCTTGGGGCAAAATGGGCAGCAGCGCGCGGAACTATTTCCCCAGGGCCGTGTTCATAAACTGGGTGGCCACAATGTCCTCATAGGGGATCTCGTTCTCAATCAGGCCCTGCTCCAGGCAGAACTCCTCCACAGGGGCATAGCCCTCAGGGGTGATCTCACCGGTCTCGGAGAAGGTGCCCTTGACCGTCTCAAATTTGGAAGCCAGCTCCTCCTGGGTCATCCCCTCAAACATGGGCAGCAGAAGCTCCGCCACCTCCTCGCTGGTGTGCTCGTTGATCCACTTCAAGGCCTTGACGTGGGCGTTGACAAACTTTTGGACTGTCTCTGGATTCTCCTCAGCAAAGGCCTTGGTGCAGGTGACAATGGCGGTCTGACAGACCTCAGAACCAAACATCTCCTTGTGGGTCTCCGGATCGGTGGCGTCCACCAGGATGTTGGCATCCGGCATGGCGGCCAGCAGGGTGTCCTTGTTGTAGATATCGATGAAGGCCCCGTCGATGGTGCCCTCGCCCAGGGCGATGACGGCGGCGTTGTACTCCATATTGATGAAGCTCACGTCGTTTTCGCTCAAGCCCGCAGTCTTGAGCATGGACAGGACAAAGGAGTAGGGGGCGGAACCGGGCATTCCAGCAAAGATGGTCTTGCCCTTGAGATCCGCAATGCTGGTGATCTCAGGTTTTGTGGCAAAGCCGTAAGGGCGGGCATTGGTATTGGTCAGCAGGAGCTTGGACTCCATCCCCTCGTCATAGGCAGTCATCACCGGCTCGATGGACAGCAGGCAGAAATCAGAGTCCCCGGCGTGCATGCCTTGGAAGGCGATGGGGCCATCCTTGTAGATGACCAGCTCCACATCCAGGCCCTCCTCCTCAAAGTAGCCCAGCTGTTCGGCCACATAGGTGCTGGCCCAGTCGATGCCGCGGAATTCGGACACGGTGACCTTGGTCAGATTCTCTCCGCTGCCGGACTGGCTTGTCTGATCCTGATTGCAGGCGCCAAAGGGGATCACCATGCAGGCCAGGAGCAACAGTGCAAGAAGCTTCTTCTTCATTTTGACTCTCCTTTTTCTTACCCCGCTCCAACAGAGGGGGCTTTTATTTTGCAAGATTTTGGTTGTTCCGGCTCAGGGCGGATTCCGGCCGCCACTTGAGGAGAAGCCCCTCGATCTTGTCCAATACAAAGTTGAGCGCCACGCCGATGATGAGCAGGATCAGAATACAGGACATGACCCGCTTCATATTAAAATAGCTGGTGGCATAGGCCACCATCCAGCCGAAGCCTGCAGAGGCGCCCATATACTCCCCCACGATGGCTCCAATGAGGCTGGACCCTACCGCTGTGCGGATACCCGTGAGAATCCAGGGGGTACAGGTGGGCAACACCACCCGCCACAGGGTTTGGAACTTGCCGGCGCCCAGCAGGTTCGCCGACTCTATGAGCTTGGGCTCCATGTCCTCAATGGCCCCAATGGTAGAAAAGAACACGTTAAAAAAGGCCATGAGGCCTGCCAAAAAAATCTTGGACTGCATGCCAATGCCAAACCACAGGATATACACCGGCGCCAGGGTCAGCTGGGGAATGCCATAGATAGCCGCCACAATGGGTTTAAAAATCCGGCACAGCAGCCGGAACTGGCCAAAAAGCACCCCCACGGCAACGCCGATGATGCTGCCGTAGAACAGGCCGGTGAAGGCCTCCTGCAGGGTGATGGAGGCGTGCTTTGCCAGCTGGCCGCTGGCGTAGAAGTCCCAGAGATCCCCCAGGATCTCCGAGGGGTAGCTGGTGTAGAAGGAGGAGAGGCGCCCACTGCGCACCATCCACTCCCACAGCAGCAGGAGCAGTGCAATGATCACCACCCGGATCCCCAGGGCGGCCAGATTCTGCCTGCCATATTTGGAGCGCCTTGCGGCGCGAGTCTGCTGTCTCATGGCGAACCCCCTACTCTTGATAGAAGTAGCCGCCGCCCATCTCCAGACCGGGATCTGGCAGACCCGCCTGGGCCAGGTTTTGGAGAATGCCCTCCTTGCGCCAGTCCTGCTCCGCGCCGTTGGCACTGCGGTAGACCCCCTCACAGGTGCCCAAAAAACGGCCATAGGGCAGCCCCATACCGATCTCTGTCTCACGCCAGCCAGCCAGATACCGGGTGCCGGAGCAGAACATGGACAGGTTGATGCTGTTGCTCTCAAAGGGGTAGGCGGTGCACTCGGAGCAGACCGCCTGGTTGCCCGCCAGTTTAAATTGGGTCTGGGTGCCGTATTGATAGGTGTAGCCCTGGATGATGCGCATGGCGGCAAAGGAGTTGACCACCAGAATCACCACATCCGGATCGCAGCTTGTGTAGGCCTCCAAAGGCTGAACCGCCACACCATGGATCCTGTGCCTACAGAGGGTCACCTGGTCCGCCACACCCCGGGCCACTGCCAGATCGCTGTACAGGCCAAAACCATGGTACTCCTCCCCCGTTCCAAAGGTGGGGGAAGCATCCTCCAACCCCAGAGCTCTGGTGCCGCCGCCGCAGCCGAACAGGGGCAGATCCGCCTTCAAACAGGCCCCATTTCCGGCAATCTTTACCATGACACAGTAGGCCATCTTGGCCTTGGCCACTGGAGCCGGAAAGGCGTCGTAATCCTCTTTGGTGAAGAGGAATTTGATCCCCACGGGCTTGCGCTCCAAGGGCAAGCAGGCGGTGAGCTTGTTCAAGGCATCCAACGTCTTGCTGCGCATCTGTTTTTCCCCCTTATTGCTCCAAAAACGTCGATCATTCGCCTCTATTATTGCACAACTTTCATTCTCGGTAAAATATCAATTATTAATTAATCCTTTTTATTTATTGTTTTTTTCTATTGGTTCCAATGGGCGTAACCGTTTAATCCGCAGTGAGATCTACCAAAACGCCAGATCTATTGAAAAAATCTCTAGAAATCAAGAAAATTTTACAAAAATATTATATTTTTATTCCAATCTCCACTGGCTTTTTTCCCCTGATTATGATATAGTAAGAATACCAAAAACGGTTTTGATCTCCTCAAGAGGGGAATCGGCCGCTATGGATTGACAAAATTTAGACAATTGAATGGAGGGTTTTTTATGGCAAATCGCGTCCCAACTCTGGAGAACTGCACCAATCTGCTGCGGGATATGGTTCAGATCAACACCTGTCAGCCCGAGGGCAACGAGCTGGACCTGGTCAAATATATTGAAAAGGTCTTTGCGGGCAAAAAGGTGGAGATGACCCGCCTGGACCACGGCAACAACCGCTGCTCCCTGATGGTCAAACTCCCGGGTGAATCTGACAAGGGTGGCCTGGCCCTGCTCTCCCATTTGGATACCGTGGCCTGCGGCGACGAGAGCAAATGGACCTACCCGCCCCACAGCGCCACCATTGCTGACGGCAATCTCTACGGCCGTGGCTCCGCGGACATGAAGGCTGGCGCCGCCGCCATGATCGAGATGGCTCTCTGCCTGCTGGACAATGAGGTTGCCCTGAAAAAGCCCGTCTACCTGTGCTTTACCGCCGACGAGGAGGTCAACGGCATCGGTGTGGTATCCTTTGCCGACGCTGGTTACCTGAAGGATGTGGATGCCGTCATCGTGGCCGAGCCCTCCAACGAGGACATTGGCCTGTGTGAGAAGGGCGCCCTCTGGTTCCGGCTCCATGCTAAGGGCAAGCTGTCCCACGGCTCCCGTCCGGAGATCGGCATCAACGCTGTGGAGAAGTGCATGGAGTTTGTGGCGAGCCTGCGCCCCCTCATCGATGTGACAGAGGTCCATCCTGAGCTGGATACCACCACCGTCTCTGTGACCAAGCTCAGCGGCGGCATCATGACCAACGTGATCCCCGACGACGCAGTGCTGGAGATGGATATCCGCACCCTGCCCTCCATCAGCCACGACAAGGTCATCGCCGACGCCAAGGCCATCTGCGCCAAGATGATGGAGGAGAAACCTGGCCTGGTGCTGGAGCTGGAGGTCATCAACAACCGTCCCGCTGTGGAGACTCCGGAGAGCGACCCCTTCATCGATCAGCTCAAGGCCGTTCACAAGAAGCTGGGCTACGAGCCCACCTGCAAAGGCTTGTACTTCTACACCGATGCCTCCCAGCTGATCCCCGTAATCCACAAGCCCTTTGTGATCTTTGGGCCTGCCGATGACAAACAGGCTCACCAGACCAACGAGTTTGTTCCCCTGGCATCGGTACGCAAACTCTCTGAGATCTACCTGACCTACGTCATGGACTATCTGGCATAACCAACTTGCGAACATTTCCAGAGGGACCCGGCGCTGCCGGGTCCCTTTTTTGTCCAGTTTTCTTGCTTTTGCAGACAGAGCCCGGAAGAATTGGTTTGGCTACAAAAATCGGTAGAATTTTTCTTATTTTAGCCGTATACTTGAAGCGGGATAGGGGAGTATCTCGTTGTATCAATTGCATGAAATAAGAACCGGTACCAGGAGGGGAGAAGCCATGGAAGGAAAACGGGTCACTACCTTTGAGGTGGTTATTCCGGCCTATGAGCCATCCAGCAATTTGGTTGACTATGCCTGTGAGCTGCAGGAGGCCGGTTTTTCCTCCCTAACCATTGTGGACGACGGGAGCAGCCCAGACCGGGCCCCCATTTTTGAGCAGCTCCAGCAGATGGGTTGCCAGGTGCTGCACCACCCGGAAAACCGGGGCAAAGGTGCTGCCCTTAAGACGGCGTTTTTGGCCCTGCGGGAGCGCTGCACGCCCCAGACAGGCTATATCACCGTGGACTGCGACGGCCAACACGCCATCGCCGATGTGCGGCGCATGGCCCAGGCCCTCCGGGAGGCCCCTGACACCCTGGTGTTGGGCTGCCGCACCTTTGGGGAGGATACCCCCTCCCGCAGCCGCATGGGCAACCGAGCCACCAGTCTTGCGGTCAAGTGGCTGTACCACATTGAGCTGGAGGACACCCAAACCGGGCTGAGGGCCTTCTCCGGGGCCTATCTGCAGGATCTGTGCACCCTTGCAGGAGACCGGTATGAATATGAACTGAATATGCTCCTGTATGCCAAGGGGCACAACATCCCCTTTACGGTGGTCCCCATCCAAACCCTCTACTTTGACAACAACTCCGGTTCCCACTATCGCATGGTGCGGGACTCCCTGCGGATCCTGGGTCATCTGCTGCGGGGAGCGTTCCAATACCTGCTCTCCTCCAGCCTGTCGGCCATTGTGGATGTGGTGCTCTATGGGCTGCTGGTGAAGTTCCTCTTTCTCCAGGTCCCTCTGGGCGCCCGGGTTCTGCTGGCCGCGGTCATCGCCCGCATGATCTCCAGTGTGGTCAACTACTTTGGCAACCGGTGTATGCCCACCGTCCAGAACCACACCATTCGGGGCACCCTTTGGAAGTACTACACCCTGTGGGCCATCCAACTGGCGGCCAGCATCGCTGGCACCTATGCCCTGTGTGAATGGCTGGGCATGGATGACATGCTGGCAAAACTCCTCATCGATCTGCTACTGGCACTGGCCAGCTACCAGGTCCAAGTCCGGTGGGTCTTTGCTGCCAAGGAAAACCCGAAACACCCCCCCACCTTACCCCACTGGAAGGCCTTTGGCCGGCTGGCCAAGCGGGTGGTGCGGGCCTATCTGGGGCAGCCGTCTGTGGACCCCAGCAAAATTCCGGAGGGTGCAGCGGTCTATGTGGTCCATCACCAGAATATGAAGGGGCCTATTCAGGCGGTGGCCGCCCTGCCTGGGGAACCCCATGTGTGGGCGCTGCATGTCTTCTTGGATTCAGACGCCTGTTTTCGCCAGTACTACAACTACACCTTCACCCAGCGCTTCGGCTGGGCCAAACCTCTGGCCTTTGCCACTGCCTGGGTGCTCCAGTGGATCATCCCTCCCTTTATACGCAGTGTGGGGGCGGTGCCAGTCTACCGCAAGAGCATGGCGCTGCGGGAAACCATGCGCCAATCCCAGGAGCTGCTGGCCCAGGGGGAGAGCCTGGTGATCTGCCCCGATGTGGACTACTCCAGCGATTCCGGTCAGATGGGGGAGGCCTACACCGGATTTTTGGCCCTGGAGGGCGCCTACTGCCGCCGCACAGGCACCCACCTGCCCTTTGTGCCGGTACATTGCTGTGAACAAAATGGCAGCATCACCCTTGGGGAACCGGTCTACTGTGTGCCCCAGGAGGGTGAGGCCCCCAAGCAGGTCCGCCAGCGCACCGCCCAACTGCTGATCCAGCGGATGAATGAGTTGGCCGTGGCCAGCGGCGATCTGCAGCAGCTGCGTTCCGCCCCCGATTCCTCCCAGCCCTCTACGGTGGAGAGCGCCTAGGCCTAAATGTACAGAGGACCCAGATGGGTCCTCTCTTTCTGCCTTTTGGGGCAAAGCTACCTGGCAGATTGTATCCTCCCGCTGCTGAAAGAGACCGCTCCGCGCTGTCCAAAGGGGCCATATTGGTCCAGGAGAAAAGTGTAATTTCTTCGAAAAAGGAGTTGACGAGACAAGGTTTGTGTGCTATACTCTTAATCGTAAAGAGAATCATTCCTAATAAGTAAAATTTGGGAGGTATACAGCATGAAAAAGTTCGTTTGCACCGTCTGTGGTTATGTTGCCGAGGGTGAGGCTCCGGAGTTCTGCCCCGTCTGCAAGGCACCCAAGGACAAGTTTGTGGAGAAGAGCGAGAACACCTATGTCACCGAGCATGTGGTGGGCATTGCCAAGGACGTCCCCGAGGATGTGATCGAGGGCCTGCGCGCCAACTTCAACGGTGAGTGCAGCGAGGTTGGCATGTACCTGGCCATGAGCCGTGTGGCCGACCGGGAGGGCTATCCCGAGATCGCCGAGGCTTGGAAGCGTTACGCCTTTGAGGAGGCTGAGCATGCTGCTAAGTTTGCCGAGCTGCTGGGCGAGGTGCTCACCGACAGCACCAAGAAGAACCTGCAGATGCGTGTGGACGCCGAGTGCGGCGCCTGCTCCGGCAAGATGGATCTGGCCAAGCGCGCCAAGGAGCTGGGTCTGGATGCCATCCACGACACCGTCCATGAGATGGCCAAGGACGAGGCCAGACATGGCCGCGGCATGCAGGGTCTGCTGGACCGTTACTTTGCAAAATAAGAAAAGGCCTATTGCCTGCACTTTTCGAGACATCCGTCATGTTGACGGATGTCTCTTTTTATAGAAAAGCGCGCCAAGGGACTAAACCATTGGTGCGCTCTTTTGCAGGCCTTGCAGCCCGCAGCGATTCAAACCTATTTTGACTGCGCTCTCCCCTTGATCCAGGCAACAACCAGAAGTCCCCCCAATAGGAGGAGCAACAGCGACCCCATAATCCACAGGGGGGAAAAGACCCAGATCCAGGGCCAGTCGATATAACCCAGCAATTTAAACGCCACAAACAGCACCGTGAGGGCGCTGCTGAACCCCATCCCGGTGTTCTCGATTCTTTTGTCCTGCACGGTCTGCCAGATGAGCAACTTGAGCACAAACCCCACCAAAAGGGAAAACAAGCCCAGGGCCACAGTAAGGATGGCGCGGGTCCGCTCAAACCCGTTGAGAATGGGGAGAAAAATCATAATCACCGCCACGGTGATCAAAATGTTGGCGCACAGGTCCATGACCTTATGGGCCTTGTTCCGCTGCAGCACCTCATGGAGCACCTTGTCGGATTTCTCCAGTGCCTCCTCCTGTGGAATCCGCTCCCCACTGAACAGCTCTGTCAGTGTAATCCCAAGGGTTTCACACAGGGGCCCATAGAGGGAGGGGTCCGGCAGACACCGGCCATTTTCCCACTTGCTGACAGCCTTGTTGGACACGCCAAGGATTTCTCCCAGTTCCATCTGGGTCAACTTCTTTTCTTTGCGGAGCTGGGCAATAAACTTGCCGATTTTGATTTGATCCACAAAAAGCCCCCTTTCTTGGGCAATGATACCATGCCAGGCGCAAAAAAGGAATCCACCAAAGGTAGAATAGGCCCATCTCTTGGAGATATGTCATTGGATTGCACCCTTTCAGGGTCCAGTTCCCTTGCACGGTCTGCCGGTTCGGAGGCAGGGACTCAGCCCCACGGCACGCAGGTGTTCATTTTTTAAGATAGGCATCCTACGTTTCCGCAGCAAAAAGGCACCCCGAGGACCGTTGGCCCTCGGGGTGCTCAGATTGTGCGCAGAAAGGGATGTGACTACAGTTGTTCAGAAGTTCCGGCCCCTGGGTCGGTGGGAGAATACGCCGCACCGCCCTCTGGCGCCTGCTCCTGGGGCATCGCCCCGGCAGCTGCCTGAGGCTGCGGAACCGGGTTGGGATGGATCAGCCCTTTCACCGCCCGGGAGCCAAAGAGACACAGGTCCGAGAGGCCCAGGGCCACCAAAAGATAGCCAAAACCTGTCTGAACCAGCTGTATCAGGTCATTGACATTGTTGGCCGTGACAGCCATGGCCTCATAGCTCTCGGTGTAATAGTCCGCGCCAAAGGTGATGGAGTCCCACTGGACCTCCCCCAGCTCCAGGCCCATAATTTTCCCCGCCAGAATCAGCACCACAACGCCCACCACCAGGCCCGCCAGGTCCGGCCAGTGGCGTTTGATCCAAAGTACCATTTTTCTTCCTCCTTGCTTCCCACTGTAGGGGATGTTGATATGGTAGGGCTCCCCAGAGATATCCAGGTAAATCCTTCTAATTTAGATGATATCACACTGAACAGGCGTGGACAAGCGGACAAAATCAACGGAAATTGGGGTCTCTCTTTTCCAAATCTATCAAAGGGGCCCGTTCTATATGGCGGCAAACAGCACCAGGCCGGTGGTGAAACACCAAGCAGTGTACAAAAACAGAGGAGGCGTGAAACACGCCTCCCCTGTGTGGAACCATTTTATCGCTCCTACGGTTCTATATTCTGTAGGTCGTCGGGGATCAGGGCCTCCACCTCCTGCTGGATGGTGTAGAAGGCCGGATCCACAAACTGGGATTCCTCAGAACGCCCGGTGTCCCAGTTTTCCAGCAGGTTATCCCCCATCAAGCGGGCGTGATCCGACCCATAGACCAGGAGATCCTCCCGCAGCGTCAGCTGGCTGTCCAGGTAGGTGATCACCGCTTTGCCCGTCTCACAGTGCCGGGTCATCTGTTGGAGCATGGCGGGGAGATCCGGATCCCCCTCCTGATAGGCCTGACCAAGGGCATACACCTGGCGATAGAAGCCTTCCGCAAGGTCATAGAGCCCGTAGGAGAGGCCATGCAGGCTCCCTAAGTTTCGCGGGACGGGACTTCCCGTGGGAAGCTCCTCCAGATAGTGCTGGAACCAGAGGCCATCCGGGTCGTGTTCCAGGGCCCATTGAACCTGGTCCAACATGCCGTCATAGTCCAACAGCGCCGCACAGAATTCCTCGGTCAGCGCAAACCCCTGCCCCTCCCGCTCCGCACGGCGGGAGGAGAGGGCCCAACCGCCCCAGAAGCCGAGGAGCGCACCCAGCAGGACAGCCAGTCCCACAAGCAACCAACGGCGGACGTTTTGCTTCATCAGACTCCCTCCCATTCCTTTTCACTGTTCCCCTACAGGGGAAGTTAAAATTCCATCCTGTCTTATTTTAGGAAATTCCTTCTAATTTAGATGATATCATACAGGCTGGGCGTGGGCAAGCG
>CAJFOV010000036.1 GCA_904397835.1 Candidatus Aristotella avistercoris | reverse complement strand
TGGACAGTGGTTAAAATCCATCAAATTTAAACTGCCGATCATCGAGGAAGACATGAGCATCAGTTTGGACAACAAAGAACAAGTCGAAACGGTTGTCTTGCTTTCCAAGGGGGCAATCAACACAAAAAGTGGGAGTTAGATGTGGGATCGGGCGGAAATCGCCAAAGAAGGGAGAGGCTAAGATTCCATCGTGCCACCGGAAAAAAATATTATCAAATAGTCTAATATCTTACAGAAAAGCAGACAGGTCGGCCGTCATTGACGGCAGCGATCTGTCTGCTTTTTATTGCTGGCTCTCTTTATATGCAATGCCCCATTGTTCCATTGTGGCGATGATGGGACGCATAGATTCTCCCAACTCACTCAGGGCATATTCCACCCTTGGCGGTACCTCCGGATAGACCGTGCGGGTGATGATTCCATCACTTTCCATAGAACGCAAGCTGTCCGTCAATACCTTCTGGCTGATCCCTTCCAAGGATTTTTTCAGTTCGTTGAAACGCCACGGGCGCTGCAGAAGATTCCGCAAAATCAGCAACTTCCATTTACTGCCTACAAGTTGTACCGTTGTGGCCACCGGGCATTCTGGCAGCTCTGCCTTTGTGAGCATATTGGTTCCTCCCATACATCAAAATATGATGTTACATTCAATTATAATGCAATATCCCTTAAAAAGCAATCAGCAATATCTCTTCATCGCCTGCCCACAGAATCGTCACAAAAAGGTGACCCAGGTTATAAAAAAGTGCGTACTTGTGAGGCGCAGAAAAAGCACTACAATGAAAGATACAGGGAGCAAGACAGCGCTCTGAATATATATCATGGAGGTATCAATCATGGCACTTTCTAACCTGTTTGGATGGGGTAAGACAACAGAAGAGGCAGCACCGGCCGCGGCATGCGGTACCGCCTGTGGCGCTGCTGACAAGCCAGAAGAAAAACCTGCGGCCTGTGGTACTGCCTGCGGGGCCGGTGACAAACCCGCCGAGGCCCCTGCCGCCTGTGGCGCCGCTGACAAGCCGGAAGAGAAACCAACCGCCTGCGGTTCGGCCTGCGGCGCTGGCGACAGGTAGCCTCCCCCATCCCGACAAAACCATTCCCGGCGGGACCATACCCGCCGGGAACCAGGGGATGTTTTTATCTTAATCTCAGACTGAATATAAAGTGGGGTCATCACATATGAAACAGTATTTTTCCTTTCAATGGCATATTACAGATGAATGTGACCAGCGCTGCAAGCACTGTTACATCTTTTCCGAGGATGCCTGTAAACACTTGGATTCTATGACCTGGGGACAGATGCGGGAGACCTTTTATAACTGCCTGGACCTCTGCCAGGTTTATAACCGGATGCCCTACTTTTACATCACCGGCGGTGACCCCATTCTGCACCCGGATTTTTGGAAGCTGTTGGCCCTCATGAAGGAGCATGACATCCCCTTCACCATCCTGGGCAACCCCTTCCACCTGAACGACCAGGTCTGCCGTCACCTGAAGGACTTCGGCTGCGAGAAGTATCAACTCTCACTGGATGGCATGCGTGAGACCCATGATTGGTTCCGCAAGCCGGGCAGTTTCGACATCACGCTGGAAAAGATCGGCTGTATCAACCGGGCGGGCATCCGCAGTGTCATCATGACCACCGTCTCCGGTACCAACATCGACCAGGTGCCTGACATCATCGACGCAGTGGTACAAGCCGGGGCCAATATTTTTGCCTTTGCCCGCTACTGCCCAACCAGTGAGGAAAAGGATGTTGGAATCACGTCCAGGCGCTACCGCCAGCTGCTGGCCGACTGCGATCAAAAATTCAAGGCCTATGAGGCGGCGGGCTGCCAGACCTACTTTAACAAGAAGGATCATCTTTGGACCCTGTACGAATATGAGACCGGCACATTTAAAATCCCCGAAGCTGTGGAGAAGGGGATGATCTACGGCGGCTGCAACTGCGGCAACTGCCATTTGACCATCCTGCCCACCGGTGACATCTTTGCCTGCCGCCGGGTTCAGAACAGCAGGGTAGGGAACGTGTTTGAGGACCGGCTGGCAGATGTCTGGATCTGCCAGATGGAGGCCTACAGGGATTATACCAAATTTGAAAAATGCGCCAAATGTGAACTGTTGGCATTTTGCCGGGGGTGCCCAGCTGTTGCCAGCGGCAGAGACGGCAATTTCTATGCCGCAGATCCGCAGTGCTGGAAGGAGATAACCCTATGATTCCCAAAACCATGAAAGCCGTGGTCCTGACCGGCCCTACCCAGGCGGAAGATATCCGTCTGAGCGAGGTGCCGGTCCCTCAACCCCGCCCCGGTTGGGTACTGGTCGCGGTAAGGGCCTTCGGCCTGAACCATTCGGAGCAGCTTGTCCGGCTCAGCGAAATTCAGGCATCGTATATCCAAAAGCCTATCATCCCTGGCATCGAGTGTGTGGGGGAGATCGTCGATCCCTCCGACAGTTCTTTCCGGAAGGGACAGAAAATGGTCGCCCTCATGGGCGGCATGGGCCGCAGTTTCAACGGCAGTTATGCCCAATATGCCCTGCTACCAGTGCACCATGTGTTCTCCGTAGAGACAGAGCGTACTTGGACAGAGATGGCGGCAGTGCCAGAAACCTACTTTACAGCCTGGGGATCACTCTTTGAATGCTTGAAACTCTGCAGAGGGGACACCCTATTGGTGCGGGGTGCCACCTGTGCACTGGGATATGCGGCAATTCGTCTGGCAAAAGCCCTGGGGTGCCAGGTGGTCGCCACCACCCATAGGCAGCAGAAGCTTGGCCTGCTGGCCCAGGCAGACCGGGCCATCTTTGACACTGGGGCATTGGCAGGCACCCTCTCCAATGTCACCAAAGCCCTGGAACTGGTGGGCCCCAAAACCCTCCGGGACACCCTGGGTTGTGTGGAGAGAGGTGGTATCGTCTGCAGTACAGGAATTCTTGGCGGGGTGTATGCTCTGGACGGATTTGACCCCATCAAAGAGATTCCCAACGGCATGTATCTGACGGGCTTCTTCTCCAATGATCCGACCCAGCAAACAATGGCGGATCTTTTTTCCTTTCTTGATGATCACCGGATTACACCAGACATAGGGGCGCTCTATTCCTTTGAGAATATTTCCGCGGCACTCTTTGATATGGGCCACCACAAGGTGGACGGAAAAATTGTTGTGACTATGTGAGATACTAGTTGGGAAATGAGTATAGCAATCAGAGCACGAGAGGTGCATCATCCAATCAGCGTAGATCTGGCAGATCCCCCGGCTTTGGCCGGGGGATCTTACTTTGCCGGAAAGTGACATGTCAAACCAAACTGGAGGAAGGAGCCTTGTAGCGTTCACATCGTCACAGAAAAATTTTGTAAAAATATTCTTGACAGGATTGCTCTAATGGGTTAGACTAAAAGTGTACTCTAATGCATTAGAGAGGAGACTGTGCCGATGGATACCCCTAAAATTTTTGAAAGCGAGTACCGCTTCTGTTTGATTCTGTGGGAACATGAGCCCATCAAAAGCCGGGAGTTGGTTCAGCTTTGCCAAGATCAGCTGGGGTGGAAACCCACCACCACTTACACCGTCATCAAACGCCTGGCCCAGCGGGGGGTGCTGAAAAATGAAAACACCGTTGTCTCCGCGCTGGTCACCAAGGAGGAGGCCCAGGCGGCAGAGATCGATCAGTTGGTGGAGAAGCGGTTCGAGGGCTCCCTGCCCGCCTTTCTGGCCGCCTTTACAAGGCATCAGAAGCTGTCCCAGGAGGAGGTCGACGAGATTCAGCAGATGATTGACCGCTACCGAAGGGGGGAATAGGCTTTGACCTGGGTATTTTTGCAGCTTGTCAATCGGAGTCTGGCGGCAAGCTGGCTGGTTGTAGTGGTGATGCTCCTGAGGGTTCTGCTGCGGAGAGGCCCCAAATGGGTCCGGCCGCTCCTCTGGGGGACTGTTGCGATCCGGCTGGTGTGTCCATTTTTTCTAGAGAGCCCCTGGAGCTTGATTCCCAGTACCCAAACACTCTCCCCAGATCTTTTGACAGGGCCCAATTTTGATGTCAAAACTGGCATTTCTTCTGTGGATCAGCTGATAAATGGGTATCTAGGTGGGCGGTATTTTGAGGGTGTGACGGTGCCTGCGGGCCAAGGTCTGCAGATCATGACGCTGCTGGTCGCGCTTTGGATCGTAGGGATGCTTCTATTGTTCCTGTACACTGCCTTCAGCTGGCGGCAGGTTCATCGGCAGGTGCGTACAGCGGTGCGGATGCAGGAGGGCGTCTACCAGAGTGAAGTAGTGCCGTCCCCCTTTGTATTGGGCATTGTCAGACCGCGGATCTACCTTCCCCTTCAAATAAATAGGGAAGATATCCCCCTCATTTTGGCCCATGAGCGCGCCCACATCTGCCGCCGGGATCACTGGTGGAAGCCCCTGGGCTTTCTAGTTTTGACGGTCCACTGGTTTAACCCCCTGCTGTGGCTATCCTACAGCATGTTCTGCCGGGATTTGGAGTTGGCCTGTGACGAAAAAGTGGTCCGGGATCTATCGCCGGAACAGCGGGGCGACTATGCCCAGGCCCTTCTGACCTGTAGCATCGGTCATAGGGGAGTGGCCGCCTGTCCCCTTGCCTTTGGGGAGGGGGAGGTGAAAAATCGGATACAAGCGATATTGGGTTACCGGCGGCCGGAGCGCTGGTCCGTTGGATTGGCGGCCACTACATGCCTTGGCGTTGCCGTCTGTTTTTTGACCAACCCCATCCAGGTTCCCATCCAGAACCCCTGGGTGCAGGAGTACCAGCCGGGGCAGGCGGGGATGGTTGGTGAGGTCAATCGAGAGGAGTTTGAAACAATCAGTACCGACTTTGCCATAGGGGCGGATCAGCATGGCCGGGCTGTGTTCAAGGAGCCCCAACAGGCCTTTGACACCTTTGTGGCCCTCTATGCCGACAGCCTCCAGCAGATCCAGCAGGCCCATGGACTGCTGCCAATTTCACAGATCCAGTACACGGCGTACAAGACCCTTGGATGGCAGACTCCCTCTGAAACTGGGACGGAGCGGGAGCGGCTGATTTTTGTGACCAAGTTTTTGGACATCTATGAGAACAGCTTCCTCTCAGGAGAGTGATTGACCACCCCAGAAAAAGGCGGGGGAATACTCTCCTTTTCCTGGGGTACCAAAATACAAAGTCGTTGGCACCGAATGCACAGTTCCTGTGGGTTCGGTGCCTTTTGTACTGTTTTCTGATGCAGATTGGAATCGTTGTTTGTCTTTTCCCTGAGGATAGATTATACTGAAGTTAGAGACTATCCCATCTATTGGGAGACTAACCCGGCCAGGAGGCCAGGTGTAAATCGACCTCCAATGGCCTGCAAAGCGATGGTGTAATTGGCATAGGCAGGGGATAGGTCATCCCAACGGATGGCTTGGAGAACCACCATTGCCTGAGTCCTTAACAATGTGGCTCTGTTGGAATCGGAACGCCGCGGCAGAGGAAATGCCCCCTTGATGCCCCAGCCGATTTGGCCACATAAAGGCTGAGATTCAGAGGAGGGAACTGCGATGAAAAAGAGACGGCCGATCTTTCTGACATGCCTTGTTGCACTGATGATCCTCTGTCCCC
The DNA here is from genome assembly GCA_904397835.1 of Candidatus Aristotella avistercoris. GTDB lineage: Bacteria > Bacillota > Clostridia > Oscillospirales > Ruminococcaceae > Aristotella > Aristotella avistercoris. The sequence goes on along the minus strand of CAJFOV010000036.1, from coordinate 19,633 downwards.
TGTGGGTCCATGCGGACATGGGACCAAAGCCCTCTGTGCGCATCACATTTGAAAATATGGATCAGGAGCAGCGCTGCTATGGCACCCTTCTGTCCAAGACCTCCTCCACGGGCCCCTCCTCTGTTTGGGATGGGGAGAGCGACTATGCCGCCTACCTGTCCGGGGAGGAGGAATATGCGATTTGGCAGGCTTTTGTGGAGTATGAGGATGTGGATGGATTCTATTTTTTACAGGAGTGGTGGGAGTGCTCCGAAACCCAGCAGCTGAACTGGACCTATTATCCGCCCCAGACCTTTAAAATTCTGTTGTACTACCCGCAGGCCGATCGCTTTGTGGTCAGCGGCATCTATGAGAGATATGCCTTTGACAGCTATTATACGGTGAACATGGCGGGCTTTGAGATGGATTCAATCTCTGCCCAGGACTTCACCCTGGTGGCGGAGCGCAGCTATGACTACACCTGGGAGCTCCTTTCTCTGGCCTGTCGGATTGTGGCAACCATCGGGATTGAAGTGGCAATCGCCCTCCTGTTTGGCCTGCGGCAAAAAAAGGTGCTTCTGCTGATCACATACACCAACCTTGTGACACAGGTCCTGCTGAATGTAGCGCTGAATGTGGTCAACTACAGCCAGGGTGCTTTCGCATTTTTGGCCTGCTATGTCCTGTTTGAACTGGCCGTCTGCCTCATAGAAGGCGTTTGGTACTTCATTCAGTTCTCCAAGGTAAGCGCAGCGCCCATCTCCAAGGTCCGAGTGACGGCGTATACCCTGTGTGCCAATGGAGGATCCCTGGCAGTGGGGATTTTGATTGCAAGGTATCTACCAGGGATCTTCTGAGTGGGATCACGGTGGCCAGTCCACAAGAAAGAGAGAAACTATATTTCCCAGTGACAGCAGGGATTTGCCCCAGTTTTGGCGGCAAACATCCTGTCCTCCCATTTCTCCTGTGCTTAGAGGGCCATCGGAGAGGGGGGACAGCAGTGTTTTCGTTTTCCCCCAAATTTCATAGGAGGTGTATCTTGTGTTCCTCAGGCAGATGAGATATTTTGGGGCAGTGGTGCAACAGTTTTACAGAGGTAGCACAGCGGATGAGATTGCAAACGTTACAGAACTGCTCATGAGCAATCGAGGCGCCTTTATCACTGGTGCGGATTTTCTGGTGGATGGCGGTGCAACTGCCTCCTATTTTTATGGCCTCCTCAGGCCGGAACGGGTTTAACGGATGGGTGTGTCCAGCCGGTGTATGGGGGAAAGACCCTGGAGCAGATCGGAACCGATGCCAGATCCATACAGAAAGCTCTACACGCCCCAGGTGTGCCGCAGTTCTGGGGGAACCCGTGGGTTCCTGTCCACAACCGAAGAAAAGGCCGGCATTGCCGGCCTTTTTGACGTATTTTTTCTTGAATCCACAGGGAGCACTCAGTGCCGGTCCCGGTGGGGGAAGAGCACCTTGATGACGGTTCCCTTGCCCTCCTGGCTCTCCAGGGTGATTTTGGCGCCGTGGAGCATCGAGATGTGTTTGACAATGGCAAGGCCCAATCCTGTGCCGCCTGTGGCCTTGCTGCGGCTCTTGTCCACCCGGTAGAACCGTTCAAACACCCGCTGCTGATGCTCCGGGGGAATGCCGATGCCGTTGTCCATCACCTGCAGCTGCACGCCCTCCGGCAGGGAGTGGACCCGTACCACCACCTTGCCTCCCGCCCGGTTGTAGCGGATGGCATTGTCACAGAGGTTGGTGCACAGCTCCATGAGCATGCCACGATCTCCCTGAACAAAGGTGCTGACGCCCTCCGCCAGCAGGGTCACATAGGCCTTTTGGGCGTTGACCTGCAAGGTGTTGACACACTCCTGGGCCACTTCCATGAGATCCACCGGCTCAAAGCGATCTGAGAGCTGGGGATTCTCATCGGAGCTGTCCAGCTCGCTGAGCTGGATGATATCTCCAATGAGGGTCAGCAGACGGCCGGACTCCCGCTGGATTTTTTCTGCAAAGGTGCGCACATCCTCGGGTTTCGCCATGCCGCTGGCAATGAGCTCCGCATAGCCGGAGATACTGGTCAGAGGGGTTTTTAGCTCGTGGCTGACATTGGCGGTGAACTCCTGGCGCAGTTTTTCACTGCTCTTGCGGTTCTGTTGATCCTGCTGGATGGTGCGGGCAAAGGGCTCCAATTCCCGGTAGGGAATGTGCTCCCCAATGTGTTCCAGATCCCCTGCCATCTGCTCAATGGGCTGCACCAACCTGCGGCTCAGGAAGAGAGAAAGCCAGCCGGACAGCAGCAGAATGAGCCCGCAGCTGATGGCCACCGCAGGCAGGGCGCTGTTGTAGACGGCATACAGATCCTGGGCGTCCATGGCCACCCGCAGCACTTCGCCATTCTCCAGGCGCAGGGCATAGTAGTAGGTGCTGTAGCCCAGAGTGTCCGAGGTGCGCTGATCCCACCCGGCCCCCTCTGCAAGGGCCTGCTGAATCTCTGGACGGGTGAGATGGTTCTCCAAGGCGCCGTTGGCAGTGTTGTCATAGCGAACAGTCCCGTCGGAAGAGATCAGGGTGATACGCACAGCGCCCCCACCCAATCCAGAGAGCTGCTCCGGATCGGACAGGGGGTCATAGGCCGTAGAAATTTCCTGGGCAACAGTAGAGAGCTCCTGACGGATCTGCTGGACAAAGGCCCGGTAGAACATGGCCGCCGATAGGATGGCTGTCAACAGGATGGAGAGCAGGCCAATGGCCAGCAGATGGCAGAGGATTTTTTCCTTGATGCTCTGTCTCACGGATTCTCCTCCACCTGGTCACTGAGCTGGTAGCCCACCTTGCGCACCGTGCGGATCCGGTCCCCCACGGGGCCCAGCTTCTGCCGCAGGGTACGGATGTGCATATCCACCGTACGGCTCTCACCGGAAAAATCGGTGTCCCACACCTGGCGCATAATGACCTCCCGGGTGAGGACCTGCTCCGGGTGCATCAAAAAGAGCCGCAGCAGGGTGTACTCTTTATAGGTCAATTCCACATTGTGGCCATCCACCTGGACGATGTGGCGGGTCTCATCCATATGGATGGGGCCAAAGTCCAACGTAGTCACCGCCTGCTGCTGTTGGGAGCGCCGCAGCAGCGCCCGCACCCGGCTGATGAATTCCATCACGCCAAAGGGTTTGGTCAGATAGTCGTCCGCCCCCTGATCCAGACCTTTGACCACATCGATCTCGTTTCCCTTTGCCGTAACCATCATCACCGGCACCTGGCTCAGGGATGTACTGGAGCGGATCCGCCCCAAAATCTCAATGCCGTCAATGCCAGGGAGCATCACATCCAAAATAATGAGTTCTGGGGCTTGCTCCTGACAGGCCTGTAGGAAAGCCTCTCCGTCAGAGAAGCCGCTGGTTTGAAAACCAGCGCTCTTGAGGGCATATTCTTCCAGGCCCAAAATGTTTTCGTCATCCTCGACCAAAAAAATCATGGATTTACCTCCGTTGCAGCGGCAGAAGTGTTTTCCGGCAGCACAAAATTGGTACGGTACTGCTCCACCATTCCCAAAAAGAGGGAGCCGTTGCCCTTGTTCATCTGATTGATATATTGATGGGTATCAAACCCGCCCTGGGACACCTGAATCAGTTCCACCGCCACATTGCTGCAGTGGTCGGCCACCCGCTCATAGTTGGTCAGCAGATCCATGAACACAAAGCCCAACACAATGGTGCATCCACCGGACTGCAGGCGTTGGGTGTGCCGGCCCTTCATCTCGCGGACCAAATCGTCCACGACCTCCTCCAATGGCTCCACTTGGATGGCCTTTTGGGGATCCTGCTCCCGAAAACAGACAATGGCCAGATCTAAAATCTGTTGAATGGCCGACTCCAGCACGGCCAACTCCTGTTGGGCGTACTCTGAGAAGGCCAGCTCCTTCTCATGAATTTCCCGGGCGCTGTCCAGCAGGTTGGTGGCATGGTCGCCGATGCGCTCAAAATCCCCAATGGTCTGCAGCAGAAGGGAGACATTGTGGCTGTCCTCCACCGTCAAATTCTGGCTGGAGAGCTGCACCAGATAAGAACCCAGATGATCCTCAAACTCATCAATTTTTTCCTCGCTCTGGGCCACCTGTTTGGCGAGGGCCTCGTCCCACCGATGGGTCAGGGACATGGCCTGCAGCAGGCTGGAACGGGCGAGATCCGCCATTTCTACCGTGAGCATCCGGGCATTCTCCACCGCTACAGATGGGGTGGCCAGCAGGCGTTCATCCAGCAGCTGAAATTGCTCGGGCTTTTTGCTGTCTGGAATGGTGAGAATGGCCAACTTCTCCAGCAGCCGGTTGAAGGGGAGCAGGAGAGCCGTTGCCAGCACATTGAAGGTGGTGTGGATGATTGCAATGCCCACAGCATTGATGGTGTCATCCACAAAGGAGAAGTGCAAAAAGGCGTTGAGACTATAGAACAGCGCCAAAAATACCACGACACCAATGATATTGAAATAGAGATGTACCATGGCCGCCCGCTTGGCGTTTTTATTGGTACCAATGGAAGAGATCAGGGCAGTGACGCAAGTGCCGATGTTCTGCCCCATGATGATGGGCAGGGCGCTGCCGTAGGTGATGGCACCAGTGGAGGAGAGGGCCTGTAGGATGCCCACGCTGGCGCTGGAGCTTTGGATGATGCCAGTGAGTACTGCGCCGGCCAGTACACCCAACAGCGGATTGCTGAACATAGTGAACATGGAGGTGAACCACGGCTCATCTGACAGAGGCGATACAGCGCCGGACATCATCTCCATACCGGACATGAGGACCGCAAAGCCCAATAGAATGGTGCCAATTCCCTTTTTCTTCTCGCTTTTGACAAACATATAGAGAAGAATTCCAACAAAAGCCAAAACAGGGGCAAAGGAACTGGGCTTAAAGAGTTGAACCCAAAAACTATCTCCCTGCAGGCCCGTCAGGCTCAAAAGCCATGCGGTGACGGTGGTCCCCACGTTGCTGCCCATAATGATACCAATGGCCTGATGCAGCTTCATGAGGCCGCTGTTGACAAAACCCACCACCATGACAGTTGTGGCGCTGGAACTTTGGATGATGGCCGTCACACCCAGTCCCAGGAGAAATCCCTTGAGGGGGTTGTCGGTCAAACGCTTGAGGATCATCTGCAACTTGTTGCCTGCCTGTTTTTCCAGCGCTTTGCCCATGACATCCATACCAAATAGAAACATGGCAAGGCCGCCCAGCAGGGTGAAAAGGTTGAAGATGGACATGGATTGAAAAACTCCCTTCCTTGTGACAAGATTCCTTCTTATATGATACCGTTTCCTATTGTAAAGGGAGCAATGTAAAATCTGCGACCAGATTTTTGTAAATTCCGTGTAAAACGGAGCGCGCTGGCCAAGAATCCAAAGGAGAACTTTACACAGCGCAGAGCAACTTTACGCTTTCTTTGCAAAGTGTGAGAAACCTTACTCACATTTTACAAAAATATGACTGGAACATGGTGGATACCGCTGGGGAAAGGTAGTATCCTGATAGCGTACTCAGGGACACAACATCAAGCCGGCAGGTGCCGGCAAAGAAAAGGAGTATGAAACAAATGAAACACAACGCTTTGAAAGTTTTGGCTGTTGCAGCAGCCGCCAGCATGTGCCTGGGCTTGGCCGCCTGCAACAATGACAGCAGCAGCGGCAGCAGCACCTCTGGTTCTGGCTCCACGGCCGAGACCCTCTCTGGTAAGGTCAACGTGGGCGGCAGCACCAGTATGGAGGCCGTTGTTGAGGCCTTGAGAGAGGCCTTCGCGGAGGAATATCCTGATGTGGACGTCACCTACAGCCCCACCGGTAGCGGCGCCGGCATCACTGGTGCCACGGATGGTACCCTGGACATCGGTCTCTCCAGCCGTGCGCTGAAAGAGGAAGAGACCGGCGTGAAGGGAACCACCATCGCCCTGGATGGTATCTCCATCATCGTCAACGCCAACAATCCTGTCAGCGACCTGAGCCTGGACGATCTGGCCAAGATCGCCACCGGTGAGATCACCAACTGGAGCGAGCTGGGCGGCAACGATGCCCCCATCGTCTTCCTGGGCCGTGAGGCTGGCAGCGGCACCCGCGATGGCTTTGAGAGCATCGTTGGAGTTGAGGATGTGTGTGTCTACAACGAGGAGCTGACCACCACCGGCGCCGTCATCGCCAAGGTTCAGTCCAACGAGAACGCCATCGGCTATGCCTCCCTCTCCGCTGTGGATGACAGTGTCAAGACCCTGACCATCGAGGGCGTGGCTCCCAGCGAGGAGACCGTGCAGGATGGCACCTACAAGATCCAGAGACCCTTCGTCCTGGTGACCAACGAGAGCAACGCGCTCTCTGACGCTGCTCAGGCCTTCTTTGACTTCGCCACCAGCGATGCTGCTGACGATCTGATCCGTGCGGCTGGTGCGGTTCCTCTGGCTGACTAAATCAATCAACAGCTGTGTGTCCCGGCAGGCATCCAACGCCTGCCGGGATTTTTATGGGAGGAAAGTACATGCGGCTTAAAAATATCATTGAAAAGGTCATGAACGGGGTATTCTTTGTCTGCGGCATGTTGGCCATCCTTTTTGTGTTGGTCATCACCGTTTATATGTTCATCTCTGGTATGCCTGCCATTCTTGAAATTGGCCCCATCGACTTTTTGTTCGGTACAGAGTGGAGCAGTACCGCTGCTGATCCCCGTTTTGGAATTCTACCCTTTATTCTAACCAGCCTTTGGGGTACCATTGGCGCATCAATTATTGGCGTACCCGTCGGACTTCTTACGGCCATCTTCCTGGCCAAAGTGGCCCCCAAAAAATTGGCAGCCCCCGTCAGCGCCGCTGTGGAGCTGCTGGCTGGGATTCCCAGTGTGGTCTACGGCCTGGTGGGCATGTTGGTCCTGGTCCCGGCGGTGCAGAGTGCCTTTGGTCTGGCAAATGGCGCGGGGCTGTTTTCGGCCATCATTGTGTTAAGCGTCATGATTTTGCCCAATATTATCTCTGTGAGTGTCACCGCCCTCAATGCAGTTCCTCCAGAGTATGAGGAGGCAAGCCTTGCGTTGGGCGCCACAGCTACCGAGACCTATTTCAAGGTCAGCGTCCCCGCCGCCAAGAGCGGTATTGCCGCCGGCGTGGTGTTAGGCATCGGCCGCGCCATTGGTGAGGCTATGGCCGTTATGATGGTGGCGGGCAATGTGGCCAACATGCCTTCACTCTTCCAGAGCGTCACCTTCCTGACCACGGCGGTTGCCAAGGAGATGGGTTATGCCTCCGGGCTGCAGCGGGAAGCCCTGTTCAGCATTGCCCTGGTGCTATTTATCTTCATCTTGTTCATTAACGGTGTACTGAACCGCGTCTTGAAGGGAGGGAAAAAGGATGGAGAATAGAGGAAGAGCCACAAAAGACATGGTGCGCAAGGTCTTGGTTTACCTTGCGGCTGGCATGACTATGGCGCTGTTGGTCTGTATTCTTGGATATGTACTGTACAAAGGAATTCCCGAACTGAGTTGGAGTTTGATCACCAGCGTCCCCAGCGTCATTCGAAAAGTGGAGGGGATCCTCCCCTACATTTTGAACACCCTCTATATCATCTTTTTAACTCTGCTGATCGTGCTCCCCCTGGGGGTGGGCGCGGCGGTCTATCTGACGGAGTATGCCCAAAACCGGCGTCTGATTGCCGTCATCGAGTTTACAACCGAGACGCTGGCGGGCATCCCTTCCATCATCTATGGTCTGGTGGGTATGCTGATTTTCTGCAATTTCCTCGGCTTTCAGACCAGTTTGCTGGCGGGCTGCTGCACCTTGGTCATTATGAACCTGCCCACCATCATCCGCACCACCCAGGAGAGCTTGAAAGCCGTCCCTGAGAGCTACCGGGAGGGCGCTCTGGGTCTTGGCGCCACCAAGTGGCATATGATTCGCACCATCGTCCTCCCCTCCAGCTTGGACGGCATTGTGACGGGATGCATTCTCTCCATTGGCAGAATCGTGGGAGAGAGCGCCGCGCTCCTCTACACCGCTGGCTTTGGCAAGGTCCTGCTGGACAACATCTTTGAGGCCTACACCCGCAGCGGCGCCACCCTGTCCGTTGCACTGTACATGACCGCCTATGAGGAGGGCAACTTTGAGGTTGCTTGGGCCATTGCCGCCCTGCTCATTGGCTTGGTGCTGATTATCAACCTGGCGGCCCGCCTGGTCCGCTACAAGGCTTCCAAGAAAAAATAGGGAGGATTTTACATATGAGTAGTAACAGCCCCATCATTCAGACCCGCGCCCTGACCCTGCACTATGGGGATTTTCAGGCTCTCAAAGGGATTGATATGGATATTCTGTCCCAGGAGGTCACCGCTTTCATCGGCCCCTCCGGCTGCGGCAAGAGCACCTTTTTGAAGACCCTCAACCGGATGCAGGACCTGGTGCCCAATGTGCACATTGGCGGCACTGTGACCTTCCATGACAAGGATATCTTTGCCAAGGATGTGGATGTGACCTGGCTGCGCAAAAAGATCGGCATGGTGTTCCAAAAGCCCAATCCCTTTCCCATGAGCATCTATGACAACATCGCCTATGGCCCCCGTCTCCACGGGCGGCCCAGCCGCGCCCAGCTGGACGAGATTGTGGAAAAATCCCTGCGGGGAGCTGCTCTGTGGGATGAGGTGAAGGACCGCTTGAAAAAGAGCGCCCTGGGCCTCTCTGGCGGCCAACAGCAGCGGCTGTGCGTGGCAAGGGCTCTGGCTGTGGAGCCTGAGGTTCTGCTGATGGATGAGCCCACCAGCGCCCTGGATCCAGCCAGCACCATGAAAATTGAGGAGCTGATGGCCGAATTGAAGAAGAACTATACAGTGGTCATTGTCACTCACAACATGCAGCAGGCCGCCCGTATCAGCGACAAGTGCGCCTTCTTCCTAGTGGGAGAACTGGTGGAGATGGGCCCCACGGAGCGGATCTTTTCTACCCCGCAGGATAAGCGCACTGAGGACTACATCACCGGCCGCTTCGGCTAACTGATACGAAAAGGAGTTGAGATTGTGAGCATTCGCAGCGAATATGACGAGCAGTTGAACAATCTGGATCAGAGTGTGGTCCACATGGGGGAGATGGTGACGGGGGCAGTCTCCCGGGCCATCGATGCCCTCCAGACGGGGAATCTGGATCAGGCCAAGGAGATCATCCAGGGGGATGAGGCCATCGACCAGGAGGAGCGGTCCATTGAGCATGCCTGCCTGACCCTGCTGCTGCGGCAGCAGCCGGTCGCCCGGGATCTGCGGCGGGTGAGCACCGCCCTGAAGATGGTCACCGATCTGGAGCGCATTGGCGACCATGCCGCCGACATTGCGGAGATTATCCCCCACCTGGTGGCGGCCAATGCGACACTGGAGGAGGGCCTGACGGAGATGTGCCGCAAGGCCCTGGAGATGGCCCGGCTGTCCATCCAGGCCTTTGTCCAGGGGGATCTGGAGCAGGCGGACCAGGTCATCGAGATGGATGACCTGGTGGACCAGGCCTTCAACCAGGTCAAGCGTTCCCTGGCAAAGGATATGACAGGGGAGGCCGAGGTTCTGCAGGATGCGGCCATCGACCAGCTGATGATCGCAAAGTATGCCGAGCGCATCGGCGACCATGCGGTAAATCTTGCCCAGTGGGTCAAGTTCTGCGAGACGGGCATCTACCGCGAGGAGCGTATTGTCTAATCGCCTTTGTCCAGGAGATTGAAGAAAAGGACGCTGGGTGTACCAGCGTCCTTTTGCCTTTTATCGCAGTGTTGGCAGCAAAACTTGCCTATTTCTTGTTGACGGAGGAGGTGCCGCGCTCCCGGAGGTAGGTGGCCTCCAGATCCGCCAGGTGGAGCTTGACACAGAGGGGATATTTTTCAAAGGCGTGGCTCATAGCAAAGCTCCCCGCCCGTACACTGTCGTCGAAGCCACCCATGTGCCAGCGGATGGCCATGGCCTCGGAGGTCTTCAGCCGCAAAAACCGCTCAATGAGAAAGACGGATTTTTCCCCATGGCCATAGGGGAAGGAGTCCTCCACCATGTAGAACGGCACCTTTTCCCATCGCCCTGTGGCATCATCCTTGACATTGCGGGTGGAGACCTTGTAAAATCCGGCTTTGCACAGGTCGTGGAGCAGGCCGCAGATGGCAAAGGTCTCGGGGCTGTCCCCCTCCTCAAAGTAGCGCTCCACCAGGGTCTTATAGACATTGACACTGTGTTGCACCAGGCCAAATTCGCAGGCGCAGTGGTACTTGGTGCTGGCCGGAGCAGTGAAAAAATCGGTGCCGCGCATCCACTCCAGGAGCTTGTCTGCCCCCTCGCGGGTGATATGGGTTTTGTAAATCTCCTCAAATTCCTGCTGATACGGGTTCATAGGTGGGTCCTTTCTCCATTGTGGTTGTGTCGTTTGTACCGGCATCTCATCCCCCTGCACATGGCCCCAGGGTACAGAGCAGGGTCTATCATCGCTTTTGCATGCCGGAGGGGTGTCACAAAATCTTTTGACAATGATTATATCATAGGGGATGCCTGCCCAGCAAGCCGCAGACAGGGGAACAAAAGAAAATCATGGTCAGATGCGGACCTTGTCCGTCAATAAATTGGAAAACTTGTTGCTATTTGCCCCCAACCTGTACTATAATATTACAAATAGGGCACATGTAGGCCCTTGGAATTGCAGGGGCCCTGCCCCATAGACGGAGGGAATTGTACTATGCAGCGGACAGAGATCAAACAACTGTTTGCCGATGCGGCTAGCTTTGCGCAGGCTCCAGTGACGGTCTGCGGTTGGGTCCGTACCATCCGGACCTCCAAAGCACTGGGATTTATTGAACTCAATGACGGCAGCTATTTCCAGAATTTGCAGGTGGTCTTTGAGGATGGGAAAATCCCCAATTTTAAAGAGATTGGCAAGCTCAACGTGGGCGCGTCCCTGGTGGTCACTGGTCAGCTGCTCCTGACCCCCGAGGCCAAACAGCCCTTTGAAATCCATGCCCAGTCCATCCAGGTGGAGGGCCAGTCCACACCGGACTATCCCCTACAGAAAAAACGCCACTCTCTGGAGTTTTTGCGGGCAAACGCCCATCTGAGGGCCCGCACCAACACCTTTAACGCTGTGTTCCGGGTGCGCTCTGTGGCGGCCTATGCCATCCACAAGTTCTTCAATGAGCGGGGCTTTGTCTATGTCCACACCCCTCTGATCACCGGGAGTGACTGCGAGGGCGCCGGTGAGATGTTCCGGGTTACCACCCTGGATCCCAAAAATCCGCCGCTGACAGAGTCCGGCGAGGTGGACTACAGCAAGGATTTCTTCGGGAAGAACACCAGCCTTACCGTCTCCGGCCAGCTGGAGGGGGAGTGCATGGCCATGGCCTTTGCAAACATCTACACCTTTGGCCCCACCTTCCGGGCGGAGAACTCCAATACTCCCCGTCACGCAGCGGAATTTTGGATGATCGAGCCGGAGATGGCCTTTGCCGACCTGGACGACAACATGAAGCTGGCCAGCGACATGATGAAATTTGTTCTGCAGTATGTCCTGGATCATGCACCCCAGGAGATGGCCTTTTTCAACAACTTCTATGACAAGGGCCTGCTGGAGCGGCTGGATGGCATTGTCAAATCGGACTTTGCCCGCGTCACCTATACCCAGGCGGTGGAGCTGCTGGAGCAGCACAAGGATGAGTTTGAGTACCCGGTATATTGGGGCTGTGATCTGCAGACCGAGCACGAGCGCTACCTCACGGAGAAGATCTTCAAATGCCCGGTCTTTGTCACCGACTATCCCAAGGAGATCAAGGCCTTCTATATGCGCCTGAATGACGATGGCAAGACGGTGGCCGCCGTGGACCTGTTGGTCCCCGGGGTGGGGGAGATCATCGGCGGCAGCCAGCGTGAAGAGCGCCTGGATGTGCTCCTCGCTCGCATGAAGGAGCTGGGCCTGAAGGAGGAGGATTACTCCTGGTACCTGGATCTGCGCCGGTACGGCGGCACCCGCCATGCAGGCTACGGCCTGGGCTTTGAGCGGCTGATCATGTACATCACCGGCATGTCCAACATCCGGGATGTGCTGCCCTTCCCCAGAACCACCGGCAGCGCAGAATTTTAGAGAGATTGCAGGAGATGCAGAACCCACAGGGGTTCTGGCAGCAAAAGGAGAAGACCGGTCCGTCCCACGGGCCGGTCTTTTCAACAGTGGTTGGGAGGATACCATGGAGATCACATTGCAGGCCATACGTGCCCACCGTCTGTGGGCACATCACCTGGACCGGAGGCGGACCATGGACCATCTGCTTGAGGCAGCAGGCGCCTGCGGGGTGCAGAATTCACCCCCTGGCGCCTGGGAAGCCGCCATGTTCCAAAGGCTTCAGGGCTGCACCCTTGCGCAGCTCCAGCAGGCGCTGTATCAGGAGAAAAGTCTGCTCCAGGCCTGGAGCTACCGGGGAGCGCCGGTGGTCTTTCCAACGGCGGAGCGGGGGACCTTTCTTACGCCATTGCTGGCACAGGCGGGGGAGGAGCCCTGGATCTACACCAGGGGGATCACCGCCGCATTGGATGTGCTGCAGATGTCCCAGGAGGAGCTGCTGGCCCTGGTGCGGCAGGCGGCAAGCTACCTGGACAGCCACACCGTCCAGAGCAAGGAATCCCTGGATCAGGTGCTGGCCCAGGTGGTGCGGGAGCAGCTTCCCCTGGAGAAGCGCTCCCTGTGGGATGGGCCCTCCATGTATGGCCAGCCGGACCGTCAAACGGTGGGGGGAGCAGTGGTCTCCTTCCTCTTGAGGCCCTGCTCCTTCTCCTCCCTGGTGGTATTTGGGGAACGGGCAGGGAACACCCCAACCTTCACCTCCATGGCCAGTTGGCTGGGCACGGTGCCCCCAGAGACTGGCGACGGCGCCAGGGCGCTGGCCAAAAAGTTTTTGCACTGCTATGGCCCCACCACCCTGGCCGCCTTCCAAAGTTGGCTGGGCAGCTCCCCAGGCCAGGCAAGACGACTGTGGAATTGTGCGGCCCAGGACATGGTGCCGGTGCAGGTGGAGGGGAAAAAGCGGTTTGCCCTGGCGGAGGATCTGACAGCCCTGCAGGAGGGCTGTCCCATCGGGGAGGAGCTGCATCTGCTGGGTCCCCACGACCCCTATCTGGATCTGCGGGATCGGGAGGTGATCCTGCCCAACAGGGCCCTGCACAGGACCGTATGGCGCACAGTGGGCAATCCCGGGGTCATCCTTCGGAAGGGTTTGGTTGTGGGAATTTGGACGGCAAAAACCCGGCAAAGGAGCTTGGGCCTCTCCCTGCAGCTGTGGGAGACGTTCACCCCTGGACAGCGGCAGGCACTCCAGACCCAAGGGGAGGCGTATGCTGCCTTCCGCGGCCTCACCTTGAAGGAGTGTAAGATGGAGTATCTGGTCCCATAACGGCAGGGACCCAACCGGCAGAGCTGGCTCCAGGCAGAGGAGGCTGTACCCAATCGAAGGACAGCCGGTACACATTTTTACAAGAATCAATTGACTTTGCGCAGGATCTATACTATACTTGGGTAAAGTAGTAATTGATACTACATCATACAGCTTGTGAGAGAAGGCTTGTTTATGTCTTGGTTGCTTGTTGCAGACAGCTCCTGCGAGATCAAGGGGGGCTTCCCCTGCGTGAGTTCGGCACAGTTTGCCACCGTTCCCCTGAAGATTCGCATTGGGGATCAAGAATATGTGGATGACGATAATTTGGATCTGGAGGAGATGCTCCAGGCTATGGGCAGTTTTGATGGACCATCCTCCTCCGCCTGCCCCAGCCCGGAGGAGTGGGCCGCCCAGTTTGAACAGGCGGACCATGTTCTGGCCGTCACCATGACCAGCGCCCTGAGCGGCACCTACAACAGTGCCGTGGTGGCCCGTGATCTGGTGCTGGAGGCCCATCCGGAAAAGAAGATCTACATCTTTGATACCCTGTCCATTGGCGGGCAGATGGTCCTGCTCCTGCGTTATCTGGATCAGTTGATCGCCCAGGGTCTTCCCTTTGAAAAAATTGTGGAGAAGGGCCAGGCGTACAATAAGAAAATTCATCTGCTTTTCACCTTGGCCAGTTTTGAGAACCTGGTCAAAAACGGCCGCATGAACCGTGTGGTGGGAATGATCGCCAGCAAGCTCAACATCCGGGCCATTGGCATCGCTTCGGAGAAGGGCAAAATTGAACTGCTCCACAAGGCCAGGGGAGAGGTACGCACCCTGGAAAAGGTGGTGGAGGAGATGCAGAAGTTGGGCCTGTCCCCCAGCAGGACGGTGGAGATCTCCCAGTGTAAGAATGAAAAGGGGGCCCAGCTGCTCCGGTCCATGATTCAGGCCAATTTCCCAGGCGTGACGGTAAACATCCGCCCCTGTTGCGGCCTGACCAGCTACTATGCAGAGGAATCAGGGATGATCATTGGGTTTTAACATCTAAAAATGCTTCAGAAAGGGCTCGGCCAGTTGGCCGGGCCCATTTTGATGGAAGAGCATCCGCCAGTCATCCTCTCAGGTTGCAGTCCATTGTAATGATTGGAAGAATCGGTTGAATTGGCCCTTGAAACGCGGTATACTGTTCAGTAGTGAAATGGTCTGTATTACCAAATTAGTAGATAGGGGGATAAAAGAGATGCCCGTAGAAGAAAAAAGTGTGCGTTGCCCCAACTGTGGAGGAAATCTAGTTTTTGATCCGGTCACCCAGAGCAGCCGGTGTGAGTATTGCGGCAGCAGTTACGCCATGTCTGCCGCGGGGGCAGTGGAGTCCACCTGCCCCAACTGTGGTGCCCCCCTCAAACGGAATGAGGAGGGCAATGGTTTTGTCTGCACAGCCTGTGGCGGAACCTTTTTGGATGAGGCTCAAAAGCGTAAGGCGAGTACTCTGCCGGAAAGGCCAGCAAAGATCATCCCCTTCCGAGTTCCCATGGAGAAGGCCAAGACCACCTTTGTCCAGTGGTTGGGGAAGGGGGACTATGTGCCGGCAGATCTCTATGACAGAATCCAAATTGTGTCCATAGAGGGGGCCTATATCCCCTACTACCATTTTTCCGTGGCGTATGAAACCAACTACCAGTGCGCCATTGACCATGGGGAACAGACACAGCTGTTTTCCAACACGTTAAAGGGAACGCACAACCTGGACTCCATTGCATCCAAGTTTTTGGTGGAACTCAAACTGAACAAGGTAGAACGGCAGGGGGAATACCAGAACAGCTATTCAGATCTGATGCTCTTCCTCAACAAGAAACAGCCCTACTTGGAAGAAGCCTGTCCCTATGATGAGCGGTATTTGGGGGGATACACCACGATGCCCTTCCAATTGGAGCCGGAAGACACCTTTGAACGTTTTGCAAAGCCCGTGACAGAGCGGTATCTCAAACATCGGATCATCCAAATGGCGGGAGGGAGCGTCCGCAACCTTTATATGGACCACAACTTTCATCAGGATCAGAAGGAGCTGCTGGAAAGCACCTATTACCGCCCCTTTTATCTGATCCACTATCTCTATGAAGGGCAGGGCTACCTCTTTGTGATGGATGGCTGCCTGGAGGATCAATTTGCCGGTACCAAGCCATTTTCTTCTCAAAAACAGGCTGTTGTCAAATTTGCCCGTATTCCTATGTGGTTCTTCCTGTGCCTGATGGGCGTTCTCTTGATCCTTTCAACCACTGGAATGACAACAGGGCCCTTTATGGTGGCGGCATTTTTCGGGGCGCTGATCAGCTGGATCGGCTCTGTTGTCTTCCGCGATTATTATGAAAAGGCGCTTCAAAAGAAGCTCCAGCAGAGGAGAGAGGCCCTTTCCTCCAATGTGGAGCAGTATCTTCAATCCCACATGCTTTCAAAACGTGAATGGGAACAGCGGAAAGCACCATGATAGGGGTGATCTTTGGATAGTCCTCTCAAAGAACGATATTGTTCCCCAGCGTGAAATCCTCTGAATGCCCTTGCCACTGGTTTTGCCCTGTGGTAAGATGAAGGTAATGATCAGGGGCGGCTGGCAGCTGCCCCATCTGACGGGGAGGAATCAACTGTGAAGATTGGATTTATTGGATTTGGCAACATGGCACAAGCCACCGCCGACGGACTGGTGGGGCAGGGAGCTGTGGCAGCGGATCAAATCTACGCCTGTGCCAAACATTGGGACAAACTCTGCCGCACCACCCAGGCAAAGGGATACCATCCGTGCCCAGATGCCAAGTCCTTGGCTCAGGCGGCAGACATGGTGGTCATTGCCGTCAAGCCCTACATGGTGCAGGAGGTGATCACCCCCATCCGGCAGGTGCTCAAGGATAAGGTTGTGGTCTCTGTGGTGGCGGGATACCCCTTTGAAAAATACGAGGAGATTTTGGAACCCGGCACCCACCACATCAGCACGGTGCCCAACACACCGGTCTCCATTGGGGAGGGAATCATCATCTGTGAGGACCGCCACTCCCTGACAGAGGAGGAGTATACGCAGTTTGAGAGCCTCTTCTCCCAAATCGGTCTGGTACAGCCCATTGACACCAAGCACATGAGTGTGGCGGGAACGGTCAGTGGATGTGGACCAGCCTTTGTCAGCATGTTCATTGAGGCCCTGTCCGATGCAGCGGTCAAGCACGGCATTCCTCGGGCCATGTCTTACCGGCTGGTGAGCCAAATGGTAGCGGGTACTGGCAAGCTCCAGCTGGCCACTGGACAGCACCCTGGCGCCATGAAGGACGCGGTCTGCTCCCCGGGTGGCACCACCATTGTGGGCGTTGCCGCACTGGAGCGGGGCGGCCTGCGCGCAGCGGTCATCGACGCGGTGGATGCCATTGAGTCCAAGTGATAGAAATTTTGGGGATGTGTAGAGTGAGATCCTTTCACATCCAGATTCCTGAATGGGAAAACCAGCAAATCTCTGCTTTGAGAAAGGAGAAACGCGATGCGCATTCTATTTTTGGAGTATCCTACCTGATCTACCTGTAAGAAGGCCAAGGCATGGCTGAAGGAGCATAAAATCCCAATTGAGGAGCGCCATATTGTAGAACAGCGCCCCACCTTGGAGGAGTTGCAGCGCTGGCATACTCGGAGCGGGTTGCCCCTCAAACGCTTTTTCAACACCAGCGGCAACCGGTATAAGGAACTGCAGCTCAAGGACCGGCTGCCGGAGATGTCCCAGGAGGAACAGCTTTCCCTCCTGGCCACAGATGGCATGTTGGTCAAGCGGCCGCTGGTGATCTGGGAGGGCGGCGTCCTTGTGGGCTTCCGTCCTCAGGAGTGGGAGCAGGTGCTACTTTAACCTTAAGAAAACTGCGATCCAACCAAAAGAGCCCTGGAATGGCAAGTCTGCCACTCCAGGGCTCTTTTCCAGTTCTCTAAGACAGGGACATCTGGTTTTCAATGGTGAAGGTGGTGGTCCCGGTGGAAGAATTTCCATCCCGCTGCTGGGAGACGGTGGACTCCATGGTCAGGGTGATGGTTGGATACCGGCCGGTGAGAGCGGGAACAAAGGTGTCCTCCCAACGGCTGTCCCAGTTGTAAGGGGCGATGGAGAACCCATAGATTCCAAGATTGGCCAACCGGTCATTCAAAAGGGAACAGGCCTCCTCCTCTGTGGAAACAGTTCCATAGGTCTGGCGGTACACCTGGGGCGTGGAATAGTTGGTCCCCGTGGTGACGGATTTTGCACCGTTGAAGTAGAGGGTCTCTAGGGAGGCATCCTCCTCTTGGCTATAGTAGCAGACATTTTCTGCTTCCAGATAGTTGGCAACATGGCCGATGTTCCGGTAATATTCCAGCATCTGATCCAAACCCACGGTTCCCTCGCCTTGGGTAAGATAGAACAGTTTTAAATGGTCCTCATGGTCCCCCAGCTCCTGGGTGACGGGGAAGTGGATGGTGGAGTCCTCATTCCACTCGGCGTTGTAGTCGTAGGAATTCGTCTGCACCAGCATATCCATCACCAGGGAGAAAGTGATCTTCTCCTGGGTTTTGGGCGTCACCTGTGCGAAGCGGCTGGCCGTCAATTTGGCTTTTCCCTGCTCATCAAAACAGTATACCTCTATCCGGTAATGGAGAGGTCCTACATTTTTTTGCCCGTTGATCCGTGCCAAATCCTCCGGAGTGGTTGGTTCATAGCGTTCCAGGCTCACAGCCAGAAGGTCGCCAATGCCGTCTCCATTGAAGTCCAGAATTTCACCCCCCAGCAGGGCGACCTTTTGCTCCTCAGATTCATAATAATCCACCGATCCCTGGAGCTCGATGCTGTCATAGGTGAGTGTAAAGGGTTCTGTATGTTGGGGATATTGGGGTTTTAGCACCTCCTGCCAGTACTGTAGGGCCGCCTCATCATTGCTGGAGTGCTCCTTCTGGATGGGAACCAACCGGTAGCCGCTCTCCCCCAGAGGGTAGATGAGGCGGACCTGGGCGCCGGCAAACCAAAATTCACTGTCAGTGGCGCCATTTTCCTCCTTGGCATATTGGAGGGCATCTTCGGCGGTCCAGTAGGTGCCGTCCTCATACTGATTGGTGAGGGCGTGGACAAAGTCACACATCATATATAGGTTGTACCGGATAAAGATATCCCGTGTGTTGCCCACCACCAGGGATGCCCCCTTGTTTAAAAAGACATTGGCCAACCGGTCGTCTGTGGCGCTGCTGCAGGCGCCAAGGTAGACCAGGCTTCCGTCCAGGTCTTCTTCCTTCAAATGCTTGTCGAAATAGAGGGGGGAGAGGAGGAAGGCATCGCTCCCCAAGACCATCTCCCCATTGGAGAGCTCCTGGTGGTAGGTGCGCAGGGCATCCTCATCGTCGATGGGGACAGAGGTCCCCAACAGGGATCCAACCCGGTCGATGTAGCCCCCATGCCCGTACCAGATGATGATTTTGTGCCTCTTCAGCTGTTCCACCTGTTGGATGGAAAAATCGTCCCAGTTGTTTTCCTCAGGAAAGGTGTAGTGGTTTGGCAGGGCCTGGGCCATCTGTTGGGCCTCCTTGTCCGGGCTGCGTCCCCCCAGGATGTAGTGGGCCAGCATCTCTGGATTGGAGGCGTAGGGTTCCACTGTGAGGATTTCCCCCAGCTCATCTCCGCTCATGAGGCCTTCCACAGGAGGCGTGTAGAGGTATCCCACGCCGCCGTCAAACTCCAGATAGACGCCGGTGTCATTGACCTCATTAGGACACAATGGTTCCCTGGTCCTGATACTGTTGGGCCAATGTGCCTACTTGGGCAAGCAGTTGGGGCATTTCATCTGCAGAGAGGGTATCCTGCTCCCCCAAAACCTCTGCCTCCAGCGCTCCTATGTCCTCCTTGGCCTGAGTGTAGGATTGAAAAACAGCAGCCGTGTCAAAGGTAGGCCCTGTATCACAGGAGGTGAATACCCCCATTAACAGAATGCTGAGGAATCCCACGATGCCTATGACACCGTACTTTTTCTTCTTCACAATACATCCTCCTCTCAGATGGACCAGGTGGGGGAACAGCCCGCATCGAAGCATCCACGTAAAGCTGTGTGGCCCTTCCGTGTTGTCCAATACCCACCAAAGAAACTACCGGCATATCCTTGCCCGCAAACGCTGACATTACAGCATCGGGCCTATAAGAGTTGGTTCCTCTGACGTTACAATGTTCTCTCAGGCGTCCGCGACGAAAGCGCTTGCTTTCGGAGTGGAAAACGCCGTGAGGTTATTATAACAAAAAATA
>CAJFOV010000035.1 GCA_904397835.1 Candidatus Aristotella avistercoris | reverse complement strand
TCTGGCCGCCCGCCCCTGGGCTGTTGATTTTTATTTGGAGGACTGCAACATGATTTGACGGGCACAACGTGGCCCGTTTCCTGTGAAAGGCCGTCTCTGCAGGAAGCTCCAGCAGAGGCCTGGAACCGGCCCTCTATTCCAGCCAGCACTTGTGGGGTGGGATGTTCATAGCGTGGAAGGCATCCCAGCAGGCCTGGACCACAGACGGATCCTGATAGGCGTCCACCGCCGCCTGGGCCAAAACCTTGTAGGCATAGACCGCTGCCTTCATGCCGGCGCCTGTTCCAGCGCAGAAAGTTGCGCTCCAGTGGTGGCCGGGGCACTGTTTGGGCCGGGCCAACCCCTGGCAGTGGAGGGTGGGACAGAAGTAGGTCATATCCGCCGCATCGGTGCAGTTGCCGTTGGCGGGGTCCCCCCGGTCCTCCCGATAGGGCAGATAGGTGGTGGGCAGCAGCTCCTCCCGATCCGCAGGGGGCTCCTTGCCGTTGACCTGGCGGTAGAGCTCCTCCACCTGTTGATAGTCCTCCTCACTATAGGTCAGCGGGGGGACCTTGGCGGCCTCCTCGGTCACATATTTGCACAGGGGCAGGTTGTAGTAGAACTGGGGCACCACCGAGTCCACATGGTACTCCATGGTGGTACCGGTCATGATGGCAGCGCCCTTGGCACACTCGATTCCCCGTTCAAAGAGGGCCACTGCCGTATCATAGTCGTCCCCGCAGCGGAACATGTACTGGACGCTGGCATAGTCGGGCACCACATTGGGGGCAGCGCCGCCGTTGACAATGTTATAGTGCATCCAGGTCTCCTTCTTGGAGTGTTCCCGCAAAAATTCACAGCCAATGTTCATGAGCTGTACTGCATCCAGGGCGCTGCGCCCGTTCCAGGGGGCGCCGGCCGCATGGGCGGTGACGCCGTGGAACTCAAAGAGTACCCGAATGGCCACCTGCTGGGGAACCGGAGAAAAGTCCAGGGGCCCGGGGGCCGGATGCCACATGAGGCACATATCCACATCGGAGAAGGCCCCATGCTTGCCCAGATAGGACTTGCCCCGGCCAATCTCCTCCCCCGGGGTCTGGATGAGCCGGATGGTGCCTGGCAGGTCCTCCTTCTCCATGGCATACCGCACTGCGGCGGCCGCAGCGGCCGCTCCGCCTGCCATGGTGTTGTGACCGCAGCCGTGGCCAGGGCCGGGGATCTGTTCCTGATGGGGCACATCCTTCTGCCCCAGGTTCGGCAGGGCATCCAGCTCGCCCACAATGGCGATGACCGGTTTGCCGCTGCCCCAGCTGGCGATAAGGGTGTTGGGGGTGGCCTGGGGATTATCCCAATCCTGGGCAGCGTGGGTCTCAATGTGGGTGAAACCCTCCTGCTGGGCAAACTCCTTCATCACCTGGCAGCCGTGGTACTCCTGGAGAGACAGCTCCGGGTGCTCCCACAGCTCCCGCATAAGTTGATAGACCCGGTCGGTGTTCTGTTCAAACCACTCGGAGAGATATTGATCCATACAGACAACCATCCTTTCTTTGCACCAAGAGGAGGGTTCTATGCCACAGAAGGGAAATAGAACGAGCTCCTCTTTGGTTGTATCTTGAATCTGTGTTCAATGGTTTTGGCCTAATGGTCAAATACCGTCTGTTCTTGAATATCCGTACACAGCACTTCCAAGGCCTTTTCCATGATCTCATACCGCTGCCGCTCCTGGACTTGAGGGGTGGCGTAGGGGTCCGACATGGGGTTGGGGATGCCATAGGAGGTCAAAATCCGGTTGACCCCACCGCTCAGGGAGATGGGGGTCATGCTGACCACATGCACCACGGGGATGCCAGTCTTTTCAATTTCGCGAACCATCATTGCACCGCAACGAGTACAGGTGCCTCAGGCAGAGCCAAAGATCACCGCATCGATGTGATCCTCCTGGAGATAGGGGATGATCTCATGGGCCATGCGCTCCGCATTGAGCTGGTTGGTCAGATTTCCAACGGTGCTGTAGAAGTAGGGATGCAGGTAGCCGAGCTTTCCCTCCCGCTCCAATTTGCGCAGGGCGTCCAAGGGCATGATGATCTGCGGGTCTGCATTGCCGTAGGAGTGGTCGTATCCACCGTGGACAGTCTCCCACTCGCCAGCCTTCAAAGATTCCCGGCCCTCCAGGGAATACCGGCCAAACCGGGTGGCCGCCGCAGTTTGAATGCGATCCGGGTTGCCCATGGGGACCAGCCCGGCGGTGGAAATAAAGGCGATGCGGGCCTTCCCAGCGTCCTCCAATGGCTTGGCGATGGGCACCGGTTCCGGCACATCCATGGGGGTCTCACTTACAAACGGCTGGCCTTTGAGTTTTTTCATGAGCATCTCATAGGCCCGCTCTGCCACATTCTCCTCCTCCGGCAACAGAACTTGGCGGCGGATCCCCCGGGAGAAATATCCCTCTGCCTGTGCCCATTTCAAGGGTTCACCATTGAGGATCTTGTTGGCAAAGGCGGCCATCTTGGGCAGATCCTTTCGCATGGCGGCCGCATTGCTGCCACCCTCCAAAATGTAACAGTCCTGCCGGAACATATCCACACCGGGGTTGTCCCGGTTCATACTGGTGACGGCGGATACCTTGTAGCGCTCCTGGACAAACTTGCAGACCTCCCCGCAGGCGCTGCCGTAGCGGCCTGCCAAAAAAGCAGGGCCCGCCAAAAATAGGTCAAATTCCAAGGAGTCCAACATTTGAGCAATGGCATCCAGCGCCCGCTGGGTGTGGACGGCCATGTAGTTGTCCCCACAGATGATGGTGTGGGTGATCTCCCCGCCTTTCAGCAGGCCCTGCAGCCCCTGGGCAGGCCCCAAGGCACCTTCGTGGAGCTGGGGAGCGCAGTCCGCCTGATCCTCTCCGCCGATCTGGCCGAAGAACTGGTTCAGGTACATAATCACTTTTTTCACGGTTTCTTTCCCCCTCTCCCTTAAAAGTATTGGCAGGTCTTGTGGGCCCACCCAGTGGACTCGGTACTGGCCACGATATGATCCGTGTCCACAATCAAGGTACCGTCCGCTCGCAGAGAGGGGCCATAGATCGGGTCGTCCGCCCAGCACCCGGGCCACTTATCCCGTGGAATGGACTGCAAATCCCCAATGACCCGCTCCATAGCCGGCAGCTCAATGACCTCGCAGGCGCTGCCAGTGGACACCACAGCATCCAGACGGGGATCCAGGGCAGTTTTTAAGCTGGTGGTACCATCTCGCCCAGGGAACTCCGGATTGATACCCACACATTTGATGCCCCGTTCCTCCAGGGCAACAATGGTCTTTTGAAAGTCCACATCGGATGTTCCCGAACCCAGCTGGCAATAGACGGCGCCATCACATTTAAGCATCTGGGCCATGGTAGCCACTCGGATGGCGGCCCGCACTTTGTTGTCGATGTTGGGGCCAATGTTGGTGAGGATGACTCCCACAAAGTCCAATGTCTTGCCATGTTTCTCATATAGCTTTTTGAGGACCAAAGACTTCTGGTAGTTGTAGGTGTAACTGTGGACCCCCGCACAGACCAGGCTGCTGCTGCAGAGAGCTCCATCCAGCAGTTCATTGGGATGCACAAAGGTGGGTACGATGCACCGCACATCTACACCATAAAAGACATCATCATATCCCACGCTATTTTCATAGAAGGTGGACATCTCCAGGACCATCACCACCCTGGGCAGCCCCATTCCTGTGGTGTCCGTCAGCTCATATTCCCGCCAGAGATCTGGCTCCTGGTGGATCACCGTCTTGGCCACATATTCTGCCAACAGGCAACATCCCAGGCGGTAGTCCCAGTTGGTTTTCTGGCTGTTGTCATCTTCACTGGGGTCAACGTTGGCCGCAGTGAAGCAGAGGTTGATGGTGTGGGCAAACTCGGTCAGATCCGCCGCTGGACCGCTCATGTCCAGCATGCCCTCCATCCAGCCGCCGTGGGTGCCCACGGAGATCACAGCCATACCCTCCAGGGCATAGAGATCCCCCTCCCCACAGGATGCCATTTTCCCCGTGTAACCGGGAAAAGTTGCCCGTCCGTCTGCTCTTGCCCGGGGCGCCGCAATGGCATTGATGGGAAGGATCCGCACAGACTCCCCTGGACGAGCCACATGGAGTTTGACATCTTTCAGTTTGCCATCGGGGTTGAGAGCGGCGATGGCTTCCTGTTCATTGACGGTTAGGATGCCATCGTGGAAGGAGGTCTCCTCCCCAAAAACCACATCCTTGACCTGAAATTCTCCAACTCTCAGTTTCATCAAAAACTGTTCTCCTTTCCCCCACCGCTCCCAAGCTGGGTTCAGCAGGTTTCCCTGCAACATAGGGGGCGCCGGCGCACTCCTCCAGCGCCCCCGCGGTTACAATGGGAGGTGTATGGATCTCAAAATTACGAGGGATTCTCCAGTGGTTTCTGGTGTTCCAGCGTGACCGATTGCCCCTGGTCCTTTGGCGCCAGAAGGGAACCAACCACGCAGATCACCAGGCACAGGCCCGCGCCCAGGATACAGCCGTCCATATCCAATTGCAGCGGCACCTTTAAGAAAAGGTCAAAGCAGAAGGAGGTGACACAGCCCACAACCATGGCCAGGTTGATGGCTTTGGTGTTGGCCCGCTTCCAGAAGCAGCCCAGCAGCAGCGGGAGAAAGACTCCCGCGCCATAGGCGCCGCCTCCTGTTTTAAATAGCTGGTAGATCTCATCCACATACAGGGCCATGGCACAGATGACGCCTGCAGAGGCCACGCACACCAGACGGGTGAGCAGCAGGGTCCGCTTGTCACTCATATTGGGACGCTTGGGACGGATGATATCATCGGTGATGGTGGAGGCCAACAGCAGAAGGTAGGAGTCCCCCGAGGTGAGCATCAGGCCCATAAGAGCGGCCAGCATCAGGCCGCTGACCAGAACTGGCATATAGGTCACGATGTAGCGGGGGGCAAATTCACTGCCCACCGTCAGATCCGGGAAAATCTGGGGGATGGCCAACGCTGGAAGCGCCGAGAGAATGCCCGCCACCAGCAGGGTGACAACCCAGGCGATACCCTGGCCAAGAACTGCATCCTTGGTACTCTTGGCCGAAAAGATGCGCTGTGCAAAGGTGGGGTCCGCCCCCACGGACAGGGAGTAGGACACCGCCCATCCCACCATAGTGATGGGAGCAATGCCGGTAAATAGGTTCAGCCGCTCCGGTGGATTGGCAGCCACCACGTTCTCCCAACCACCGGCAGTGTGAAAGACCGCCAGCGGGAAGACAATACCAAAACAAATCGCCAGAATCACCGCCTGGATGGTGTCGGTGATGGCCACGCCCCACAGGCCGCTGAAGATGGTAAAGCCTATGATGATGGCCGCGCCAACCCAGGTTCCCACCGTGCGGTTGCAGATCCCCAGAGCCTCCAAAATGGTGCCCACAGACAGGAAGATGCCAGCACAGGAGGAGATGACCGTGATCAGCACGCAGTAGGAACAGATCTTTTTGGTGGCAGGGTTGTACCGCTGCTCCAAAAAGGTGGGAATGGAGGTGGCGCCGGACTTGCGGAACTTCTTGGTCATGAGAAGTAGGAAGATCCAACCCACCCACCAGAAGAGGGCCGTCGTCATGCCAGACAGGCCAAACTGGTGGATCAGGTCATACTTGCCCATGACCATATTGCCGCCCATACAGGTGGCGATGGTGGAACCGGCCACCAATTGCCAGGACAGCTGCTGCCCTGCACTGGTGAAGTCCTTGGAATTTTTGATCTTTTTGCTGGCATAGACCCCGATAAGCGCCATCCCAATGACATAGACTGCCACCACCAGCAGGTCGATCCAGCTCATCTGCTCTATGATTGACACGCAGCCACCCCCTTTCGATCTACAAATTTTTCATACTTCATGCCAGACGTCTAGATCATCAGATCTGCAGGTGCACCCTCGATGGCATCCCGCTCCTTGGCCTTCTTCAGGCGGCGGGTAAAGAAGAGGCTCACGACCAGACCGACGATGAAGATGCACAGAGCGCCGCCATACAGGATGTGGTATCCCACATCGGTGCCATAGGCGGTGACCAGGGCACCTGCTGCCCAAGCGACAAGGGTGGACTGAATGCCGCCAATGCCGAACATCAGACCGATGACGGTGCCGCGGGCCTTCTTGGGCAGACGGCTCTCACCAATCATGGAGTTACGAGCGGGCTTGCCGATGGAGAAGACGCTGCGCAGACAGACGACAATGACCACGGCGAGGACCAAGTAGCTGGCATCCCAAGGGAGCACCAGCAGTGCAGCAGAGGAGAGAATGGCGATCACAATGCTCAACGTCATCACACGGGAGGTGGAGCCCAGCTTCATGGCGATGAGGCCAGCCAGCGGGGACAGAATCAGTGCTGTGCCGTTGTTGGCATAGGAGGCGATAAACTGCACCACGCCCTGGGAGGCGTCAAACTCACTGGCCAGCAGGGGCTGTACATAGGTGTTCAAATCGTAGGGCAGAGTCGTCATACAGCCAACGATGATGACAAAATACATGTTGGGGTTTTTCAGCAGCTCCAGGAGCATTTTAAAGCTGAATTTGTCATCGGCCTGCTTCTCCTCTTTGACCAGCGTGGTCTTGCGCTCCACCCAAGCCAGATGGATCACCATGGAGATCAGCATCAACGCACAGAAGAAGATGACAATGGCCCGCAGGCCCTCATAGCTGCCGGAACTGTCAATGATGCTGGAGGCGATGGGGGCAATGGCCATGGACTCCAGTGCGGACAGTGCATAAAAATACCCATAGATACGGGACATTTGGCTCCGGTCGCCCAGAGACGCCACGTATTTGAGCATGCTGGAAGTGTATGTACCCAGCCCCAAGACCGAGACCAACACCGCCAACACCTGCATAACTCCGTATCCAGGCATCATCAGGGTGATGACTCCACAGGCTGTCAGCCCCAGATAGGAGATCATCAGGTTAAATTTGGGTTTCACCGCATCGGCCAGCACGCCCCCCAAAATATAACAGATGGCGCCTGCGCCAGACATAACGGCCACCAAGCCGGAGATCTGCGCGGCAGTGTAGGAAAACACATCTTGAATCAGTGCATAATAACTGCTAAAGAAATAGCCCATCACCATGACGCCGGACCAACCGAAGGATTCCACAATCAGCATGATCCATTGACGGCCGGTCAATTTGCTGCCTTTCTCTGACATCAATTATTTCCTCCTCTCATGGAGTGGATTCCTGGGCTCCTTTGAAACCGCCATCAAAGGCGGGCCGCATTGCAGAGGTACCAGGAGAACCAACTATTTTTATCTATCAGGATTCTGCCAAAAACCTTTTTGTCACCTCTTTTTCTCTGTGTTATGGGAAATTTTTGTCGTCGAGCAAAATCACTGAATTTAATCCGGATATCAATTCTTAATGATTTATAGTTTTATTTTATTATGCAAGTTTTTATCTGTCATCGTGCAAGCCGCACACGTTTCCGACATCGTGTGACATCCATGGCACACTGCGGCCAAAAAAATATACAGAATCCCTCAACACAACTCGTAAAAATATCCAAAATAAAATCTCTTGCAATCCATTTCCTTTCCTTATAGAATAAAAACAATCATTTTATTCCCCTGTATCGTGCATATGGTACAGGAAGGGGGCACCATTTTGCCCAAACATGGGAGAGTAGGAGGGAAACGCCGTGGGACTGACCGCTGCACAACTGCTGAATGTTATTGAGGGGACGCCGCATCACTTTTTGGGAAGCGGTCAAACAGAGATTTACGAGGTCACCCTCTGGCACGAGGGGGAAAGTCTCCGTCCCGGCGCCCTCTTTTTGACCTCCCAGCAAAATTTGCCCCTGGAGCCGACAGCCTGTATTCTTTCCCTGCAGCAAAAGGACATGTTTTCTGTCTTTGCGCAATTACAGGCAGTTCTCGCCCAGGATTACCGGCGCAGCAGCGCCCTCTCTAAACTGGGCTGCACCCTGTCCAAGGAACCAGTGATAGAGGAGCTCATTGCGCTATGTCAGGATGTTATGAGCAACCCCATCTATCTCTTGGATGGTCAATTTCATGTGATTGCGGGCTCGGATGGAGATCAGATGAGGCATCTCTATCCCGCCGTCTTTGACCCGCAAAACGCACCCTTCGGTTTGCGGTTTTCCCATGCAGGGGCCGATAGCCTCTGCCCGTATTCCCGCCACTTTGGCACAATCTATCACGATGGTGTTCTAACCGGTTATCTATTGGTCTTTTCCAAGGACCGTCGAGATTTTTCTGACCTGGATCAAAACTACTTGGGACATCTGTGCAGCCTTCTCGCCATTCTTCCCCATTTGAAGATATCCAAGCGGATGATGAGCGCTTCCCAACAGTTGGTACTGGATCTGCTCCAAGGCCGTATCACTGACCCGGATGTGATCCGCCAACGCTTTTCAGACCTCAATTGGAAAGAGGAGGAGAAGTACTATGTCCTCTCTATCCAGGCGGAACCATTACAGGCGGATGCCACCGAAACCATCCAGAAGGAGCTGAGCCGCCGGATCAAACTGCCTGTCTACACATACGAGCATTATTTTGTAGCTATTTTAGGGTGTGATACCCACATCAACATCAATCAATATATGTTCCCTGAGCTCCTGTCCTATTTGGCTGAAAACAAGCTCTTTGCCGGCCTGAGCAAGGCCTTTGTGGACTTGTCCACCTTCCGGCAGGCCTTTGAGCAGAGCATCATTGTGGTTCAGCTGCGCAGTAAACTCAATGACCCCATCCCCTTTGCCCGGTATGAGGACTCCACCCTGATCCACCTGCTGGACATTGCCAACCGCAGCGGTGTGCCTCTGTTCTCCCTGTGCCATCCGGTGGTCAACCAGATCTATCAATATGACCTTGCCAATGACACGGAGTATCTCAAACCCCTCACCGCCTACATCTACAACAATCTGGCGCTTCAGCAGACAGCAAACGTGCTGTTCGTCCACCGGAACACCCTCTACCATCGGATCAACTTGTTAAAGGATCTGTTCAACATCGATTTCACCAGCCCCCGGCTGCTGATGAAGCTGTGGCTCTCTGTGAGCATCTACACCTATTTTGACATTGTCCACGCCAGGGATCTGCTGGGCCCCATGTTTTAACCCATCCCGCTGGACCAAAACACGAGGAAATGAAACAGAGGACACCTTCTGACAAGGTGTCCTCTGCTGCTGTGGCGTCTTACTGAACGCTCTTCCCCCATAGATGTGTTTTTTACTGGGGACCAAAGCGGTGCTTGAGGGTCTCCAGGGCCTTCTTTTCGATGCGGGAGATGTAGGAGCGGCTGATGCCCAACACCTTTGCCACCTCCCGCTGGGTCATGGGCCGGCAGCCCCGCAGGCCATAGCGCATGGTAAGGATCTTCTGCTCCCGCTCGGTGAGCACCTCCCCCATGTAGCGGTAGAGCTGTTCAGAACGGATGCTCAGATCGATGCTGTCATAGATGTTCTCATCCGAGGTCATGACATCCGAAAGGGTCAGGGCGTTGCCGTCCTTATCGGTGTCAATGGGCTCGCTGATGAACACATCCCCGGCGTACTTGCGCTTGTTGCGGAAGTACATGAGGATCTCATTCTCAATACACCGGGAGGCATAGGTGGCAAAGCGGGTTCCCTTTTCATAGTTAAAGGTGGTGGCCGCCTTGATGAGCCCAATGGTGCCGATGGAGATCAGGTCATCCTGCTCCCGGGAGGCGGCATAGTATTTTTTGATGATGTGTGCCACCAGGCGCAGGTTGTGTTCGATGAGTTTGTCCCGGGCCTGCTCATCCCCCTGGGCGATCCGCTGCAGACACTCCAGCTCCTCCTTGGCCGACAGCGGCTTTGGAAAGACACCCCCGTGGGTGAGGTGCAGGGCAAAAAACAACAGGTTGCACAGCGACAGTGTGATCAACAAGGAATACATGGTTCCTCTCCCCCTTCCCTTTGGGCCCGCAGGGCAGGCCCTTCCTGAGCCATTCTATGTGGTGTAGGGGCTGTCTGGTGCATGTATGCCCTTTCATTGGAGGAAAAATTCTCCGCCGGTCTGGGCGGCACTTGTCCCCACAGGCAAAAATCGATATACTTAAGACAGCCTAAAACTGCGGCCCCTTTGAGGGTACTACCCTTGTTGCTTTTCTAAGGGGAAAAGGGGAGAAAAATATGACCGGAGTCTATGGAGCCATCTTTCAAGCCATCCATGAGGGAAAGTGGCTGAGCATTGCGTATAAAAACCAATCGGACGAGACCACCCACTATTGGATTTCCATCAAAAATCTTTTGATGCCCCGGGGCGTCCTGGTGGTGGATGGCCTGCACCTGGGGCAGCTGCAGGTACAGGAGCTAAAAATCTTTGGAAACTGCATCCTCAGCGCCGAGGTCATTGAGGGCTCCTGGTGTCCAATCAATATCGCGCTTATTCAGGACATTCAGGAAAACCCTCACAAATATGCATCCCTCTTTCACAGCCCCGCCAACCTGCGGATCCTGGACTATTTCAGCGCCTGCAGCCGCCTGGACTGCACCCCCTATCGGACAGACTACGCTCTGGTACACCAGTTGGATGGGGATTCCTTTTGTGATGGGCGCCTGCCTTTGAATCAGGAACAGTTCCGTTCCATTGTACAGAGCTTTCAGCAACAGGCCCAGCGGCCAGAGCAAAAACTGCACAACAAACAGCTGGCCCTCAACCTCATGAGCATAGAGACTTCCCGCGGCCTCTATGTACTGGCCTACCGCCCCCTGCTGCTGGATGTACGGCAGCGGGAGCTCCGTGCCGCCCAGGAACCTGTCATCTGCACCGAGTTCACCCTGGAGGGGACCAAGGTCAGTATCCGCCAATTTTTGGATCCTGGGGACTGGGGGCTGCTGGAAAACTTTGAAGCCAACCTGGAGGAGATCAAGGACCGTATCACCGACTACAATCCCCACATCCGCGGGGTCAACGACATGCCCTACCTCATGGCCATCGGGCGTGACCTTGCCATCAATCTGGAAAACGAATACCGGGGCATTTTGGAACAATATGCCTCGTCGGAGGAGCCCACGCCGCCCATCCGCGCCTTTTTTGGGGAGATGACCGCCCGGCCCCGCAGGAGGAAATCCTTCCCCTTGGCGCTGCTGAACCGCAAGGTGAACCTGGATCAGCTGTTGGCCATCAACAGCGCCATGCGCTACCCATTGACCTATGTCCAGGGGCCACCTGGCACAGGAAAGACCAACACCATTCTGAACACCCTTTCCACCGCCTTTTTTAATGGACGCACCGTGCTGTTCACCTCCTATAACAACCACCCCATCGACGGGGTGGTGGAAAAGCTGCAGGCGTTGGAATACCGGGGCCAACCCATTCCTTTCCCCATTCTGCGTCTGGGGGACAGGCAGCGGGTTGGGGAGGCGCTGCGTACCATCCGGTCGCTGTATGAGCAGTGTAAAGATCTGCGCATCTATCAAAAAACCTTGGATAAAAACCATGACCAGCGGGCGCAGCGGGCCCAAGAGCTCACCGGCCTGCTGGAGCGATACGAGCACATCCTGGATCTGCACGAGCGGGAAGAAACCATCCAGCGCCTGCTGGAGGCCCGCAGCCACTTAAACTTTCAATATGCACTGCAGGGGGAACAGCTCCCAAAACTCCGCCAGGAGCTCAATGACCTTGGCCAGGTGACCACCCAGGACGCCATGGCCCTGTTGGATACCCAGGAGGAGGATTTTTACAAATACCTCTATTACACCAGCGCGAAACATATCCTGCGCCTGGGGGAGGCCAAAAATCACGATCTGATGGAGATCATCTACAGTGACGAGGAGGAGGACCAGCAGGTCGCTGCCTTTCACCGCTATCTATCCCAGCCGGAGAACCTCAAAAAATTGCTGCGCATTTTCCCCATCGTCGCCACCACCTGCATCTCTTCCCACCGGTTGGGGGAACCAGAGCCAGCCTTTGATATGGTCATTATGGATGAGGCCAGCCAGTGTAACACAGCTGTCTCCCTGGTGCCCATCCTGCGGGGCCGCAGTCTCATGCTGGTGGGGGATCCTCAGCAGCTGAGCCCGGTGATCCTGCTGACAGAGCGGGAAAATCAGATCCTGCGCCGCCGCTACGGGGTCACCCAGGAGTACGATTATTTGGAAAACTCCATCTACAAGTGCCTTTTGGCCTGCGATGCCGTCAGTGACGAAGTTCTGCTGCGCGACCACTACCGCTGCCACCCCAGCATCATCCAGTTCAACAACCGCAAATATTACAACAACAAGCTGCACATTGCCAGCCAGGTGGAGAGCGATGCCCCCCTGATCTTTGTGGAGGTGCCCAACGACACCGCCACCCAGAAAAATACCGCCCCTGCAGAGGTGGAGGCCATCCGCCATCTGTTGGATCAGGATCCTGAGCGGAGCGTAGGAATCATCACCCCCTTTGTGCCTCAGCGGGACTGCATCAAACAGCTGCTGGAGGTGAGGGGTTATCCCAACGCCAGCTGCGGCACAGTGCACGCCTTTCAAGGGGACGAAAAGGATGTGATCATCTTCTCCCTTGCCCTCACCAACCAGACCCACCCCAAGACCTACGACTGGCTCAAGAGCAACAAGGAGCTCATCAATGTGGCCACCTCCCGGGCCCGCAAACAGTTGGTCATCCTCTCCAACCTGGAGGAGTTGGAACGGCTCCATAGCAATGGGGCAGAGGACGACCTCTATGAGTTGGTGCAGTATGTCCGCAGCAACGGCGCCACCCAGGTGACTCCCAAGCCCGCCGCCTCCCGGGCTCTGGGTATCAAGCCCTACAGCAGCAAGACCGAGGAAGATTTTTTGGAGAACCTGAACCACGCCCTGGACAACGTCTTTGTGGGTGGCCAGCGGTGTACGGTCCAGCGGGAGGTGGCCATTGCCCATGTGTTCCGGGACAACCCCTCCTACAACGACCTGTTCTACACCGGGCGGTTTGACTTTGTGGTCTACCACCGGGTGGGTGGGCAGCTGATGCCCCTGCTGGCCATTGAATTGGATGGCAGGGAACACCACGAGGATCCCGCCGTGCAGGTCCGAGACCGGAAAAAGGAGGCCATCTGCCGGGAACATGGCTTTGAGTTGATCCGGGTGGACAACTCCTATGCCCGCCGGTACCACTACATCAAGGAAATTTTGATCCAGTATTTTAAAACGCTGTAACACCAAGGAGGAACCGCCATGAAATTGACCCAAACCATCTTTCAGCAGGAGGGCCCCATCTGGGAGAGCTTTTGCCAGCACCCCTTTGTCTGTGGAATCGGCACTGGGGAGCTGGATCAGCAGATCTTTTGCCACTACATGATTCAGGACTACCTCTATCTGCTGGACTATGCCAAGGTCTTCGCTCTGGGGGTGGTCAAGGCCCAGGACGAGGAGACCATGCGCTTTTACGCCAACCTGGTCCGGGACACCCTGGACGGGGAGATGCATGTCCACAAGGGCTATATGGAGCGGCTGGGCATCACCCCTGGGCAGGTGTCCCAGGCAAAACCCACGCTGGAGAACCTGGCCTACACCAACTACATGCTCTGGGTTGCCAACAATGAGGGGATCCTTCCCCTGACCATTGCAGTGCTGGCCTGCTCCTGGAGCTATGCGGTCATCGCCCCGCTGCTGATCCAGCAGCACCCCGGGGCCCAGGACCATCCCTTCTATGGGGAGTGGGTGCGCAGCTATGCCTCCCCGGCCTACCAGGAGAGCAACCAGCAGATTTTGGACCTGGTGGATCGCCTGGGGGCAAACTGTTCCTCACAGGAGACGGCCCACCTGTTGGAGATCTGCCACAACTGCACGGAGTTTGAGCGTCTCTTTTGGGATATGGCCCAGCGGGGCCGCTAGTGTGCCCCTTGGGCAGAGTATCTGGGGCATCTGCTCCCCCAAAACGCGCTCCCATTGATACATACTGATGATTTGATTTACCCAAGGACCGGTGGCCCCATTCGGTCTTTGGGTAAATTTTCGTGTGCTCCATTTCGTCTTTTCTGTTTTCCCTTTACCAATTTCTTACCTCTTTGGGCCTTGGTTCCTAACCTTTTTTTGTTATGCTGGAGAAAAGGGGGAAGAAACGATGAAAAAAATCTGCATTTTGATCCCAATCTATAACGAGGAGCCCGTTCTCCCGCTGCTCAAGAGCCACCTGCTGCAGGTCTGTGATGGGCTGCCCTATCAGTTCCGCTTTTTGATGGTCAATGACGGCTCCAGCGACCAGAGCCTGGCCATGCTGCGGGCCATGCACAAGGAGGATCCCCGGTTCTGTTACCTGAACCTCTCCCGCAACTTTGGCAAGGAGAGCGCTCTGCTGGCCGGCATGGACTACTTTGACGAGGATGCCCTGATCCTGATGGATGCGGACCTCCAGGATCCGCCGGAGCTGATCCCTCAGCTCATTGCCGCCTGGGAGGAGGGGTATGACGACGTCTATGCCCGGCGCACCAGCCGACAGGGGGAATCCTTCCTCAAAAAGGCCACCGCCCACTGCTACTACCGGGTGCTGCAGCACCTGTCCAGCGTGCCCATTCAGGCGGACACGGGGGATTTCCGCCTGTTGGACAGGCGGTGTGTCAACGCCCTGCGCTCTCTGCGGGAGAGCGGCCGGTGCACCAAGAGCCTCTTCTCCTGGATCGGCTACCGGAAAAAGGAGATTCCCTTTCAGCGCCAGCCCCGGGCGGCGGGCAAGACCAAGTGGAACTACCCCAAGCTCTTTGACCTGGCCCTGGACGGCATCACCGCCCTGAGCACCAAGCCCCTGCGGCTGGTGAGCCTGTTCGGCATTCTTTTGGGCATTGGCGTTCCGGTGTGCCTGCTGCTGGCCCTGTGCTCCACCCTCTTTGGATGGGGGCTCAACGCTTTGGCCCTGTGTGCCGTGGGGTTGGTATTGGCCCTCTTTGCCATCCAATTTTTGGCCATCGGCCTGTTGGGGGAATACATTGGCCGGATGTTCCAGCAATCCAAGGGCCGCCCCCTGTACCTGGTGGACTGTTACAACGAAAGGAAAGAAGAAAATGTACCAACCGACCCCTGCCAGCGGGCCACAGACCCGGACTGCTTCCGCAGTCAAATGGCTCCACCGGATAACTCTGATTCTCATTCCCCTGGGGTTCCTGGCGGGAGCCTTTTCCAAGGCCGTCTGGTTCGATGAGAGCTACACCCTCTGTCTGCTGCAACAGGACTGGGGAGAATTTTTCCAAAGCTGCCTGGTGGACGTGCACCCCATCCTCTATCCCCTGATGACCAAGGGAGCCCTGGCTCTGGTGGGCCTTTCGCCCCTGGTCAATCCCGATGGCTGCATCCTCTTTTTGCGGCTGTTCTCCATTCTGCCCATGGCAATTCTGGTGGTGCTGGGTTACACCCACGTGCAGCGGTGGATGGGAGGGATCTGCGGGCTGCTCTTCTCCCTGCTGCTGGGCTGCGCCTCCTCCACCTACTACTACGCGGAGCAGATCCGCATGTACTCCTGGGCGGCCCTCTTTGTCTTCTGCACCTTTCTCTGCGGGTACCGCTGTGCACAAACGCCAGAAAACCGCAAGCCCTGGGTGGGGATGGCCCTATTTGCCCTGTTGGCGGGATACACCCACTACTATGCCCTGGCCGCCGTATTTTTCCTGGAGATATTCCTGCTGGTGGTTCTGTGGAAACCCCACCCCAAATACCGCCTGCGCTGGCTCCTCTTTGGTCTGATTCAGGCCGTGGGCTACCTGCCAGGGCTGCTCCTCCTCTATCGTCAGATGACCAGCGTGGCCGAGGGGTACTGGATCTCCATCCAGTACCCAGACATTCTCAAGGAGCTGCTCGCCTTCTTCTTCCTGTGGTTCGAGCACGAAAAGATCTCCCGGTGGTGTGGCATCCTGGTGCTCCTGCTGCTGGGGTACACCCTGGTGCGGGCCAAGATCAAGCGGGAGCCGCTGGGCCAGTGTTTGAGCCGCACCCTGGGGTTCTGCCTGTTCCCACTGTTCGGGGTCTGCGGGGCCGGGATGCTCCTCTCCCTGATCCAGCCCATCCTCATTGCCCGGTACCTGTTCCCCATGGCGGGCCTCTATTGGCTCATGGTGGCGGCTCTCCTGTCCCGTCTCAAGAGCCGAGCGGCCCCTCTGCTTCTGACGGCCCTCTTCCTGGCAGTTGGCATTGCTGGGGGCATTGATCGCTACACCTCCCTGACCCAGCCCCAAAACCAGGATTGGCGCCAGGCCATCCAGGCCCAGGCTCAGCCGGGGGATGTGTTCTTCTTCTCTGACCTCAATGTGGGGTGCCAACCTGCGGTGTTCTTCCCGGAGATGACCCTCTACCTCCAAAACGAATTCTACTTTGGGGAAAAAAATGGCCTGGCGGGCTTCGCCCGGCTCCAGACCCTGGAGAATCCCCTGGATCTGCCGGACCAGCTCCAGGAGGGCCAGCGGGTGTGGATTTTGGACAGCGCCCGCAGCCATTTGGCAGATCTGGATTATGAGGGACTCATCTGCTCCATCCCGCCCATGAGTTTTTACCACCCCTGCAGCGGGGAGTGGTTCAACCTTTCCCTCTGGTACAAGCCCTAGGGCTGTGCTATACTGGATTGAGAACTGGAGGAGGGGATTGGATGGAACGCATCCTGGTGTGTGACGACGAGAAGGAAATTGTGGAGATCATCCGCATCTATCTGGAGGAGGCGGGCTATGAGGTGCTCTGCGCCTACGACGGGGAGCAGGCCCGCCAGTTGCTCCGGCACCAGGAGGTCCATCTGGTGATCCTGGATATTATGATGCCCCGGGTGGACGGCCTGACCCTGGCCCGGGAGATCCGCCGGGAGAGCCCGGTGCCCATTCTGTTCCTGTCTGCCAAGAGCCAGGATACGGATAAGATCATCGGCCTGAACGCCGGGGCGGACGACTATATCACCAAGCCCTTCAACCCCCTGGAACTGGTGGCGCGGGTCCGATCCAACCTGCGGCGCTATCTGGCCCTGGGGAACCGGGTGCAGCCGGACACCATCGGGACAGGGGGACTGACCATTGACGACAGCACCAAGGAGGTCCGGGTGGATGGGGAGCCGGTGAAGCTCACCCCCCTGGAGTACAACCTGTTGTTGTTTTTGACCCGCCACAAGGGGCAGGTCTTCTCCATCCCACAGCTGTATGAGCAGGTGTGGGGGGAACCCTTTGACGGGGCAGAAAAAAAGGTGGTGGTCCACCTGAGCCACATCCGCAACAAGATTGAAATCGATCCCCAGAATCCCCGCTACCTGCGCTCCGTCTGGGGCCTGGGGTACAAAATGGAAAATTGGGAGGCCCGGCCATGACCCGGTCAAAGCATCTCCTCTGTTATCTGCTCCTGCTTCCTCTGAGCGCAGCGCTGCTGGTGATCTGCAACCTGTTTTTCCAGGCCTGCACCCTCTTTGGATCGTCGCTGTTTACGGCGACCGACTACAAGGACACCTGGGCCTGCGCCAATGCTTACCGCAATTATATGGATGCCTATCTCTCCGGCGGCGCCAATCCAGATAACTACCCCTACACCCTGGTGGAACATGCGAACGCTCCCACGGAGACCGTCTACTACAACTACCCCTCCCCGGCCAATGATTTTGAGTTTGTCCTGACCTTCTACCTGGAGGATCAGACCGTCACCTTCACCAACTGTTCCAGCGCCGAACAGGCCCTGGAGTTTCAGCTTGCACCCAACCACCTCTATTACCTGTACAACATCAACGCTGATGCCACCTCGGTCAACAGCAATATGCTCTATCTCAACGCCCAGCACGCCCCCTCTCTCGATATCTACTATATGACAGAGCCTCTGGCAGGGCTTGACCACCCTGAAAACCTCCCCTATACCCTGAAGACCCGTCTGGCCAATCCGACGGATGGTTGGGCATATGGGGTCAATATGCCCCAGGAGGAGCAACTCTTCCAATTTTTCTCCGGCCGGTGGGTGCCCATGGGATTTTTGTCCCTGTTGTGTATCGTTGGCCTGGTGCTGCTCCTGCGGCGTCTGGGTAAGAAGGAGGGGACGCTCCTGACCCAGGGGAAACGGGGCATTCTGTTCCTATGGTCTCCCCTCTTTTACGTGGAGGGGGAGCTGGCCCTCTCTGCGGCGGGCCTGGCCAGTGTTGTACTGCTGATCCTACAAAAGTTGGATACCCCATCCTTCCTGCGCAGCCCCTTCGCCCTGGGTGGCTGGCTGGTGTTCCTCCTGTTTCTGCTGCGGTTTGTCCTCTCCCGGGCCCACTGGCGGCAAATCGGGGCGTTACCGCAACATCTGTTTCTCTGGCAGCTGGCCGCCCACTGGCGGCCCCTCCTGCCCAGCATGGTATGCCTGGGGCTGCTGGCCTACCTAAACCTGGCCAATCCTCAGCCCCTCCAGGGCTTTCCTCAGGTCAAAGTTCTGCTGAACCTGTTGTTGATGCTGTATCTTCTGGCCAATCTGCTGGCCGCCTTCTCCCTCATCGACAAGGTGCGGGCCATTGCCCGGCAGGGAGATACTGCCCCAACCATCCCTCTGCCCAGACCCTTCAACACCATTGACGGGGAGTTGGAGACGGTGCGCCAGGAACTGCTCCAGGCTGCCCAGCAGCAGGCGCTGGCCATCCAGCAGCAGATGGAGCACGAGCGCCTGAAGGCGGAGCTGGTGACCAACGTCTCCCACGATCTGAAGACACCCCTGACTTCGGTGATCAACTATGTAGCACTGCTCCAAAAGGAGCTTCCGCCGGATGGTCCCTACCGGGAACATCTCCAGGTGCTCCAGGAGAAGAGCCTACAGCTCAAATCTTTGACAGACGACCTGCTGGAGCTCTCCCGCTTGAACGCCGGGGCGGAGAAGCCTCAGCTGGAGATCCGGGACTTTGGGGAGATCGTCCGCCAGGCCAACGGGGAGTATGCTGAGGCGCTGGAGATCCACCAACTGGAGCTGCGCAGCGACCTGCCCACGGAACCGGTCCAGGTGCCCATGGACGGGGGCAAGCTCTGGCGGGTCCTGCAGAATCTCTACGGCAATGTGGTCAAATATGCCCTGGAGGGCACCCGGGTCTATGTCGCCCTGGCCCGAGAGGAACAGGAGGCCCACTTCTACATCCGCAACGTCTCCCGACAGGCCCTGAACCTGCCGCCCCAGGAGCTGATGGAACGGTTTGTGCGGGGGGACCGCTCCCGCCACACCCAGGGCAATGGACTGGGCCTGTCCATCGCGCAGACGCTGACGGAACTGCAGAACGGCCGCTTCCAACTGGACATCCGGGGGGATCTGTTTACCGCCCATCTCTATCTCCCCCTGGCCCAGGATCTCCAACCGAATCAGACAGCGGAGGAGCAGCCCCGCCCATCCTTGTAAATAAAGAGCCCTGGAACCAGGCCGCGGTTCCAGGGCTCTTACTGTTTGTTGGATTGTTCAAATGCTGTATGTTATGGCCGCCCACGACGCAGCAACCGCCCTGCAAGAACTCCTGTGGTATGCCCCTCTCGATAGGAGAGAACGCCATTGACAAATACATACTCAATCCCTACGCTATGGCTCCTGGGATGTTCTAGGGTGGCGGTATCTATCACTGAATCTGGATGAAAAACGGTGATATCCGCAAAATTGCCCACCCGCAACAGCCCCCTGTCATAAATCCCCATACGGCCGGCAGGCAGGGAGGTCATGCGCCGAACCGCCTCCTCCATAGGCATAAGCCTTTTTTCTCGGGCATACCGGCCTAGCACGCGAGGGAAGGTTCCAAAGACGCGGGGATGATTCCCACCCCCGTGAAGATGGGTGGTTAATCCGTCTGTCACCGGCGCCATAAAAGGGTAACACAAAGCGGTTTCCACATCTTCCTCACAGCCGAAATCCAGAAGCATGAGCACTCCAAAGCCTTCGTCGCACAGGATCTCGCAGAGGGTGTCTATGGGCTCACAATGGCGTTGCCGAGCAATCTCCTGGATGCTCCGCCCCTCCAAACAACGGTTTTTTTCTTTGGAAACAGAACCAATTCGCACACCGCTCCAACCGCACCAGAGCAGGACACTTTCCCAGCCGGAACCGGGAATCCCGTGAAGCATCTCTCGCAGAATCCGAGATCGGTCGCGAGGGTTTTTTAGTATTTCTAACGCCTTCTCTACCGAGTTTCCCCGAACCCAAGGTGGCAGTAGTGCCTCCAAGTTAAAACTGGCATAGGTGTAAGGGTACATATCCACCCCCACATCCAAGCCGTTCTGCCGGGCTTCTTCCACCATAGTCAGAGAGGCCGCCAGCTTTCCCCAGTTGACCTGGCCCGCCGCCTTGTGGTGGGCAATCTGGGCCCGCACGCCGGTTTTCCTTGCAATCTCCAGTGTCTCCGCCACGGAGGACAACAGCGCGTTACTTTCACTGCGCAGATGAGTCTCATAGAGTCCGCCATATTCCGCGGTCACCTTACACAACTCTATCAGCTCCGGCATATCCGCAAAGTTAGAGGGTGACTGAACGCCTGCTGTAGAAAAGCCAAAGGCCCCGGCTTCAAGCCCCTGCCGCAACAATGCTTTCATGTGTTCCAGCTCCTGAGGGGTAGGATTTCGGTTTTCAAACCCCATTGCAATGGTGCGGATGGCGTTATGCCCCTGGAGAGTGGCCAGGTTGGTGATATGCGGACGGGCCTGGATCACGTCTAAAAACTCCGCCATGCCGCTCCACTCATATGCCAGCCCCTGCACACCCAATAAAGGGTTGTTTGTAGCCTGAATGACAGTCCTAGTATAATCATTCACCGGCGCCGGAGACAGCGCGCAGTGTCCCCCCAATTCCAAAGTGACCCCTTGAGAGATCTTGCAATCCTCATCGGGTTTGACCAGATAGGTCAGTTCCGTGTGAGTGTGAAGATCCACAAATCCCGGCGCCACCACCATCCCGGTGACATCCAGCACCCGCGCCTGGGGGTCCTCCAAGTTTGAGCCTATGGCCGCGATTTTGTCGCCACAAATGGCCAGATCCCCATAGTACCAAGGATTCCCGGTACCGTCCATGATCTTTCCGTGTTTTAAGATGATGTCATACAAGTCAAATCCCTCCCATCGAATGCAGGAAAACCGGCAATCCGTCGGTTTCTCTTTTGTGTTGGGCATCGCCGACCGCTTCCCTATACAATCCAAGCTTTTGATCCAATAAACATGCTGTTTTTCCCTGTTGTAGATGTAACAGTCTCAAAATTTCTTTAAATCCTCACATCCTGTATCATCCTTTTTGAATAGACGAATTCCTCTATTCAACCTCATAATAAATCAGGGGGGCGCCCCTGTCAAGATCATTATTTTTCTTTTGTTTCTCTACACAACCTTCTATGGGCGCTCTTGTCTATTTCGACGGTTCGTCGGTTTATGGCAGACTGATTGAATAGCAGGTTTTTTCAGAATGCCTTGACGGCGGCATTTGGTATAGATATAATGAAGCCATCAAAACCAACTGGTCCCCGTTTTCTGAGGGATCGAGGAACGGGAGGTTCCCATATGGGGCACTATGTCAGGCGGAGCAGGGAAGAGCGGCTCCAAGAGATCCAGATGGCAGCGCTAGAGCTGTTTTTGGACAAGGGATACAACAGCACCACCATGGAGGACATCATCCACGCCACCACCCTGTCCAAAGGAGGATTTTATAACTACTATAAATCAAAAGACGAAATTTTAGCGGATCTAGTACGT
Source organism: Candidatus Aristotella avistercoris (assembly GCA_904397835.1). Taxonomy (GTDB): domain Bacteria; phylum Bacillota; class Clostridia; order Oscillospirales; family Ruminococcaceae; genus Aristotella; species Aristotella avistercoris. The sequence continues at coordinate 10,906 of CAJFOV010000035.1, read as the reverse complement.
AAAAAAAATTTGAATTATATCAAGCAGGAAGTGGATACCAGTAATTGCCATACAATGGAGGATGTATGTGATGTTCTGGCGAAAGCCTTTGTTGCCCGGATGACGGATCCCACTCCTCAGAGCAGACTACACCTGATGATTGTTGCCGAGTGGGCCGGGGGCAACCAATACTTTGAGCAGGTCTACAATGCAGTGGAGCGGGAGTCCCTTAACTATCTTGTGAGGGCCATTCTCCAGGTGTTCCCGGCCTTTGATGAGCAAGCGGCCAGAGGGCGGCTGCTTCTGATTTATCGAATCAACAACACCCTGCACCTTGTAAAAAAACTCTATCGGGACAACATGGAAATTTGGGGTATAGACCATCAGTTGCTCTATGAAACCTACTACCACATGCTTCAGCAGATGCTTCTGACCGGCCTACACCAGTTGCCCAAGGATGAGATCCCACCTTTGAAGCTCCCTCACCGAAGTAGAAAAGCCTGTCTCTCACAGCATAGCATTCGGAAAACATCCAAGATTTCACAGGTAGATCCGGACAGGCAATAGCAAATATAGAAAAGGGAAGGAACCAGCATTTATACCAGCTCCTTCCCGTTTGCTTCTCGAATCGTTTGTGGGAAAAGGGTTAATTTTCTCTTCTCCACTTGACCCCCTGCGGGGTGTCCTCCAGAATGATCCCCTTGGCTTTGAGGGTATCCCGGATGGCATCGGCGGTTTTGAAATCCCTAGCCTTTCTGGCCTGCTGGCGCTGTTCAATGAGGGCTTCAATCTCCTCATCCAGGCTCTCCGTTTTGCGGTTGTAGAGGATACCCAGCACATCGGTGAGACTGTCAAAGACCTGGGCGGCCTGCTCCAGGGAGGCCTTGGAGTGGGGCTCCTGGATGTAGGTGTTCACATCCCGCACCAGCTCAAAGACGGCGGCCAGGGCGTCGGCGGTGTTCAGGTCGTCGTCCATGGCCTGGTCAAACTGTACCTTGCGCTGGGCCACCTGGCTCAGGAAGGCCTCCTCCTCCCCCTGGGGATGGTCCAAGGCGTTGGACAGGGCAAAATCCAGGTTGTTGCGGCAGGTGTAGAGCCGCTCCAGGGAGGCGATGCACTGCTCCACAATATCATAGCTGTAGTTGATGGGGCTGCGGTAGTGGGCCTGGATCATCATGTACTTGATGGGCTCATAGCCGTACTTGTCAGCCACCTCCCGCACGGTGAAAAAGTTCCCCAGGGATTTGCTCATCTTTTTGTTGTCCACATTGATGTAGCCGTTGTGCATCCAGTAGTGGACATACTCCTTGCCGGTGCAGCACTCCGCCTGAGCGATCTCATTCTCATGGTGGGGGAAGATCAGATCCTGCCCGCCGCAGTGGATATCGATGGTGTCCCCCAGATAGCGGCGGATCATGGCCGTGCACTCAATGTGCCAGCCGGGGCGGCCCATGCCCCAGGGGGACTCCCAGGCGGGCTCTCCGGGTTTTGCCCCCTTCCAAAGGACAAAGTCCAGGGGGTCCTCCTTGCTGTCGGTGACATCGATTCGGTTGCCTGCATCCAGCTCCTCCAAGGGCTGGTGGGAGAGTTTGCCGTACTCATGGAATTTCTTGGAGCGGAAGTACACATCCCCATCCTTGGCGTAGGCATAGCCCTTGTCCACCAGGGTCTGGATGGTATCCAAGATCATATCCACATTCTCGGTGGCCCTTGGATGGATGGTGGCGGGGCGCACCCCCAGGCCCTTTGCATCGGTCTCATACTCCTGGATGTACCGCTGGGCTACCTCCTTGACGGTGATGCCCTCCTCATTGGCCTTTTTGATGAGCTTGTCGTCAATGTCTGTGAAGTTCTGCACAAAGGTCACCTGGTAACCCCGGTACTCCAGGTACCGCCGCAGGGTGTCAAAGACACAGATGGGCCGGGCGTTGCCGATGTGGATGTAGTTGTACACCGTGGGGCCGCAGGCATACATCTTCACTTTGCCGGGCTCCAGGGGAATAAATTCCTCCTTTTTGCGGGTGAGGGTGTTGTAAATTTTCATCGCTCCACGCATCCTTTCCACAGATCAAATAGCGTGCCCCATGGGGGCCGTTTGTGTTACACGTTTGCTTCGGGGGAGGGTGCGGCGCCAACAAAAAACGCCTCCGTCCCACAGGGGACGGAGGCGGCAGGCGCGGTTCCACTCCGACATTTCACTCAAGGGCCCTCTAACGCTGGCAAGGCGTCCTTCCATACTGGGCAAAACCGTTGGGGAAGGATGCTCCCGGGGGCACTTCACCTCACCCTCTCCTCAGGCGCCCTTTCAGCCGGTGGGGCCCCCTCTCTGGCAGGGAGTGGAAAGGTTACTCTTCCCGTTCATCGCATCAATATGATGTATCTTTAAGATTACCACAGCTCCCCCGCCGATGCAAGGGGAATTTTGACAGAGGGATCATCTGCAGTCCCGAAAGACCTCCCGGTTGTTCCAAACATAGTTAAAGCCCGAGATCAGCGTCAGGGCCACCGAGAGATACATGCCCACATCTCCAACGAGCTGGGCTGGGAACTGGGCAGGGAGCACCCCGGTGCTCAGCAGCTCCTGCAGCAGAAGGATCACCAGAATGGTGATCATCTGGCAGACGGTCTTGGCCTTGCCCCAGATATCCGCGGCAATGACCTTGCCGTTGCCGGCGGCCACCAGGCGGATGGAGGTGACCAGAAACTCCCGGGCCAAAATGATGATGACCAGGACTGCATTGGTCAGTTCCAGTTCCACAAAGCAGACCAGGGCGCTGGTGACCAGCAGCTTATCCGCCAGAGGATCCATGAGCTTGCCAAAGTCGGTGACCAGATGGTTTTTACGGGCCAGGTGTCCATCCAGATAGTCGGTGAAGGAGGCCAGTGCAAAGGCCAGCAGTGCCAACAGGTAGTGGCGGGGGATTCCATCCACCATCAAAAAGGCAATCATCACTGGGATCATCACCATGCGTCCCAGCGTCAGTTTGTTTGGCAAATTCACGCGGTCCTTCCCCCCTCTATTGGGCCTGGCCCAGCAGGTCGTACTCCAGCACGTCCTGGATGGTCACATCCACAAAGTCCCCCGCCTGTACTGGGCGGGCAGCGGTAAAATAGGTCCTGGTATCGATGTCCGGGGCATCCATGGGGCTGCGGCCATAGTACAGGCCGCTCTCCTCCTCGTAGCCCTCCACCAGCACCGGGAGGGTCTTGCCCAACATGGAGCGGTTGAAGGCCTCCACATTGGCCATTTGAGCGGTCATGAGCACCTCCACCCGGCGCTGTTTGGTCTCCTCGTCGATCTGATCCTCCCGTTCACCGGCAGGGGTGTTCTCCTCCTGGGAGTAGGCAAAGCAGCCCAAGCGCTCAAATTTGACATTCTGCACAAACTCACACAGCTCGGCAAAGTCCTCCTGGGTCTCCCCAGGGAAGCCAGCAATGAGGGTGGTGCGCAGGATAACCCCGGGCACCTTTTCCCGAATCTTGGCCATGAGAGCCTCCAGCGATGCCCGGTCGCCCCGGCGGTTCATCTCCCGCAGGACCTTGCCGCTGGCGTGCTGGATGGGAAGATCCATGTACTTGACAATCTTTTCCTCTTGGGCCATGACCTCCAGCAGCTCATCGGTGACCCGGTCCGGGTAACAGTAGAGGATGCGCACCCAGCGGATCTCCGGGATCCGGCAGAGCTCCCGCAGAAGCTCCGGCAGGGCCAGACGGCCGTAGAGATCCTCCCCATACCGGGTGGTGTCCTGGGCCACCACGTTGAGCTCCTTGACCCCCTCCCGGGCCAGGCCCTTGGCCTCAGCAATGATGTCCTCCATTCTGCGGCTGCGGAACGCCCCGCGGATCAGGGGGATGGCGCAGTAGCTGCACCGGTTGTTGCAGCCGTCAGCCACCTTGAGATAGGCATAGTAATTGGGGGTGGTGAGCACCCGGTCCCCGTTGAGGGGGAGCTGATCCTTCTCCCCAAAGGCCACCACCCGCTTGCCTGCCAGGGCCCGCTGGATGGCCTGTACAATTTCGCTGTTGCGGCCAATGCCCAGAACCACGTCCGCCTCCGGGATCTCTTGGGCCAGTTCTTGGCGGTAGCGCTCCGCCAGGCATCCGGTGACCACAATCACCTTCACCTTGCCCAGGGCCTTCAGCTGACAAAACTCCAAGATGGTCTCAATGGACTCCTTCTTTGCATCCTCAATGAACCCGCAGGTGTTGATGATGACCACGTCGCACTGCTGTGCATCCCCACAGAGCTCGTAGCCCCCCTGCTCCAACAGGGAGAGCATAATCTCCGCATCCACCTGGTTCTTGGAACAACCCAGGGAGATCATTCCCACTTTGATAGCCATGGATCCTCCTCCAGCTCAGTCGATTCCTGCGCCGCGGCCTCCTGACAGGCCCGCAACACCGGTAGAATATCCTCATACCGGTAGCCCATGCGCAGCAACCGGTTGATGAGGCGTTTGACATCCTTTTCATTGTGTAACAGGGGCAGGTACCGGCGCAGCACCAACTCCTGCAGCTCCTGCTGCAGATCCACCCCTTCCATCAGCTCTTGAACCGCTTCCTGCGCCACCTGGCGGTCGATCCCCTTTTGCAGCAGCTCCTGGCGGATCCGCTGGGGACCATAGTGCTTCAAATTCCACAGATCCCGGCTCAGTCGCCCTGCATAGCGCACATCGTCCACCAGGCCCAGCTCCTCCATGCGCTCCACGGCCTGGGCGGCGCTGGCCTCGTCCGTCTTTTCCTTCAGACGGTCAAACAGCTGCTTTGCTGTGCGGTCCCGGTAGGAAAGCAGGTTCAGCGCCCGCTCCTTGGCATCCTTCTCCCGGGATTGGGCAAAGTACGCCTCCAGATCCTCCGGCTCCACCTCCATCCCCTTTTCCAGGGGGGAGAGGGCGTAAACCTCCTGGTGGAGGGTTCCAGCAAACTCCCCGTCCACATAGACAGAGATGCGCCCCCGCTTGGTCTGACGAATCTCGGTGATCACCATCCCTACTTACCAGGGGCTGGCTCCACCTCCACATCCACATTGACCTTTGGGGTCACCTTGGGCAGGGAGGCAGGCTTTTTGGGGTTGCGCACGGCCATGGATTGGAGCAGCTCCTTGTTCTCCATGATCTGGGCAGCAAGCTGCTCACAGAATTCCGGGTTGTTGCGCAGATATTCCTTCACATTGTCCCTACCCTGGCCCAACCGGGTCTCCCCATAGCTGAACCAAGCGCCGGACTTGTTGATGAGATCCAGCTTCACCGCCAGATCCAGCACCTCCCCCTCTCGGGAGATGCCCTGGCCGAACATGATGTCGAACTCCGCCTCCTTAAAGGGCGGGGCCACCTTGTTTTTGACCACCTTGACCCGGGTGCGGTTGCCAATGACCTCAGAGCCGCTCTTCAGCTGCTCCACCCGGCGCACATCCAGCCGTACGGAGGAGTAGAACTTCAGGGCCCGGCCGCCAGGGGTGGTCTCTGGGTTGCCGTAGGCAATGCCGATCTTCTCCCGCAGCTGGTTGATGAAGATGGCCACACAGTTGCTCTTGGAGACAACACCGGTGAGTTTGCGCAGCGCCTGGGACATGAGCCTGGCCTGCAGGCCCACGTGGGTGTCCCCCATCTCCCCCTCAATCTCCGCCTTGGTGACCATGGCCGCCACCGAGTCGATGACCACCACGTCGATGACGCCGGAGCGCACCAGGGTCTCCGCAATCTCCAGGGCCTGCTCGCCAGTGTCCGGCTGGGAGACCAGCAGAGAGTCCACATCCACCCCCAGGGCTCTGGCGTAGACGGGGTCCAGGGCGTGCTCCACATCGATAAACACAGCCTCTCCCCCCCGCTTTTGGGCCTCGGCCACCACATGCAGGGCAACGGTGGTCTTACCGGAGCTTTCAGGGCCAAAGATCTCGATGATCCGGCCCCGGGGAACGCCGCCAATGCCCAGGGCAATGTCCAGCGACAGGGATCCGGTGGGAATGGCTTCCACATTCAAATGGCTGCTTTGGCCCAGCTTCATCACTGCGCCCTTGCCAAACTGCTTTTCAATTTGATTGATGGCGGTCTCCAACGCCTTTTCTTTTTCCAGCATAAATGCCCTCCGTCCTCTCTGTCTGCTAGCAGAAAGCGCCCTTCTTTTTTGATAGAATATGATTTTATTATATAACACTTACCACGCAAAAGCAATCGTTCCAAGAAAAATCGAATAAATGTTCGTTTCGCTCATGAACAAAAAAGGGGGAGGGCCGGCTCCTCCCGCGATCCCTCCAAAAGGAGATTGTCCATTGGGAATCCATCAACTGGTGGGTTTGTGTGGCTGGCACCATACTTCTCTTAAAAGTTCCCAATAACCAGTGGAACTTTCATGGATCATGTGGATCCGTCCTGTGTGGTAAAACATAAAAAATGCCCCTTGCCGGGGATGCAGCTGTGTTCCATGGCACATTCAGCATACAAAAGGGGAGGCCTAAGCCTCCCCCTATGGGATTACTGGGCAACCTCCTGATCCTCAGGGGGAATGTCCTCATAAATAAAGGTGTGGAGCATCTCACTGGCCAGGTCCAGGTCGTAGACATAGTACCAGGTGCCGTTGATGGTCTGGCCGCCGGCCCCGCTCTTGCTGTTGGGGAAGGAGGCCTGCTCCAATGTGGGGCTCTTGGTCATGATGGTGGCCAATTGGAGAATGTCATCGTATCCCAGGGACGTTTTGACCATGGGAATCATCTCCCGGATCAGCCCCGGATAGCTGGTCCAGCTCAGGTTCATCGCTTGGTCGAACAGGGCGTTGAGCACCGTTCTCTGGCGGCTGGTGCGGGCATCGTCCCCGCCGATCTCCCGGATGCGGGAGTAACCCACCGCCTGGGCGCCGGTGAGGTGGACCGTGCCGGACTGCTGGATGAGCGGCTCTGTGGAGGAGATCTCCCGGATGTTCTTGTTGGCTGAGACCCGCTCCGCCTCCGTAATGGTGATGTCCACTCCGCCTGCGGCATCGATGACAGAGGCCAGCTGCTCAAAGTTCACCGTCACATAGTCCTCAATATTCATCTGAAAATTGTAGTTGAGGGTTCTGATGGCCAGCTCCGGGCCTCCATAAGCATAGGCGTGGTTGATCTTGGTCTTGTTTTCATAACCTGGGATGGTCACATAGGTATCCCGTGCGATGGAAGTGAGCTTGATCTTTCCACGGCCAAAGTCGATGGACGCAATCATGATGGCATCGGATCGGCCCGAGTCATCATTGTTTCTGGTATCCAGGCCAAACAGGGCGATGTTCACAATGTCCTGATCCCCGTATTTCCCATTGAGGTCTGTATTCACATCCAGATCAGAGGTGGAGAGCTCCTGGGTATCCAACCCACCAAAGTAGTGGAAGAACAGGCCCACACAGGTGCCCAGCAGCACCAGAACCACCAGACCGATGGAGAGAAAGACCTTGTTGCGGGTCTTCATCCGTTTGCCATCCTTCTTTCGCGGTCTTTTTTCCATATTCATAAAATTTTGATCCTCACATCTCTCATTCGACACATTCGCTAGTATGCTTCATTATAGCACGTCCAATTCCCCCAAACAACCAACTTTTCTTTTGCAAACTGTGACGTTTCTCTTACAATTCCCAGGCCAATCTTTTCTTTGGACGATCCAGTCGGGGCTTGCAACACACCTTTCCCCTCCAAGTTCCAATCGAATCCTACCAAACTACCTCTCATCTTTTGGGTAACAGCAAGTGCTGTGGACAGCATCATTTTAGCGGTTCATCACCAGACTCATTTTATGGCGGAACATGCGACATGAATTTTACCCCCAATCCAACAAAAAATGAGGGAGGCTCAATGCCTCCCCCTTGTGACAAGTCAATCTATTAATAGCCGTTCTGTTCTGCACCATAGACCGCCTGGTCCTGGGTGAAGCCCTCATACAGCAGTTGGTCAATGAGACCTTGTCTGGAGAAGGACATGAGCTCCAAATATCTCTCTGCCTGGAGAACAGCCTGTTCATACCAATCCGCGCCGCAGTTGTCTGCGCCATAGACGGCTTCGGCGTGGGTGAATCCCTCATACTCCAGCTGCTCGATCAGACCGGTATAGGAAAAGGGCATGGTGTCCAAATAACTTTCCGCCTGGAGGAGGGCCTGCTCATACCAATCCGCGCCGCAGTTGTCCGCGCCATAGACAGCCTCCTCGTGGGAGTAACCCTCATACTCCAGCTGCTCAATCAGGCCCGTGTAAGAAAACGGCAAAACATCCAAATAGCGGTTGGCAGTCTTCAAGGCATTGTATTGCCCTGTGGTCATAGAAGGGGTCTCTGGCTCTGGCTCTGGATCCGGTTCTGCTTCTGGCTCCTCCTGTGCCTCCGGTTCAGAAACCGGTTCATCGGGAATCTGATCCGCAAGGATCACTTCCCGGTCGGTGGAGGCATCGCCATCCGCTACAATCTGCACGGAATCGATGATCTGAAGGAACTCCTCCAAATAGTGGATATCCGAATCCGATGCCAGGGCAAACGCGACCGTCCCATGCGCCGAATCAAAAATGCCGCTCACTACACGCACAGGCGCATCTGATACCGTGAAGGTGTAATCCAGCCTGCCGTATTTTTCGCCATTCCCATTGGTGGCAATCTCCTTATGATCCTCCTGGTAGTCATCGGCCGATCCCACAATTCCATCCACATAACCGCCAAAGGCTTCCTCTGAGGTGATACTCTCCTCGGTCAAAAGGTTGGAAAACTGGATCATCAAGAATTCTGTTCCATCGTACTTGGTGTGGGGATAAAAGTAGTAGTAGGCGCCATCCTCTTGAACATCCTCCAGCCATGCATTGGGCACCTCAAACTGCAGGTCATCCACCTGATAGGTGGTTGTCCCTGCGGCAAAATCGTCCGCCTGGGAGGACGAACCCTCCTGGGAACAGCCGGCCAGCAGCACACAGAGGGCAAACAGGCCCGCAACCATTCGTCTCATTTTCATACAAATCCTCCTTTTCAAACCCACAGACAAAGTCTGTAAAAATACGATCTTTGGTTCCTATCATGGGACCTCTGGAACCTGCCCCTTCGAGGATACTGGGCAATTGGATGTGTCTCTACTGCAATTTCATCCCTGTTAGCGCCATCATTTTAGTTCTATTTTTCTTAAAAAGTATTTTTTTACCATTTCCAGCTTAAAAAATTTCCTTTGGGCGCAACGCCGCCCAAAGGGAAATATCTCTTCAATGAATTTAGTGAATCTATTTTCTTTGTATCACTTTTACGGGGTTATGTCAAGCTATTTTCCCAATATTTATATCATAATCGCTTTAATTTTCATGCAATAACGCTGATCTTTTTGAAAGGGACTGTCAATATAGTAACTTTCTAACCTGGTCGCCTCCACCGGACCGGAGATTTTACTTTTGGGTCACGTCTTCAAAATCTGTCCCCATTTAACAAATCTCCCTTCATCTCTTTCAAAAAACAAAAAATTTTGGTATCATAAAATTGATCATAAATCCTAATTGAGATGAATTGCATGACGGCTTTACATGGAGTGGGAGGAACTTAGCATGAGAAAGTGTTTGCGCTGTGAAACAGAAATGCGAGAAAATTGCTGTCCCAGAGTCGCAAGTAGTTGGCCCATTGCAGTGGCAAAAGATGGACTTCGCGGCAAAGAGGTCGGTGAAATCCTCTGTGCCGTCTGCCCGCAATGTGGGTATGTTGAGTTCTATGTGAAAGACATGGAAAAGTTGCAAAAGAAGTTATAAAAGTCCCATTGGAACAATCGAAGAACTTGCCTTTACCAGCGGCACCACCGAGCAGGAACCCCCCCAACGGTTTCCTGCTCTTGTATCTCTTTTCTATCGATCATATCCATTGATATTCTCTGACAAGATCAATTCTTTCGGTCAGATGGTTGTATCTCAGCTTTGGCAGAACAAACAAAAAAAGAGGGGGAGGCCTAGTGCCTCCCCCTTGTCCTGGGTTAGAGATGTTTTTTGTCCACCCACCCGGTGACATTGGCGCCAATGGGCTCCTTGCCCACCCGGTCAGGGCTATTGGTGATGCGGTATCTGCCGGAGACCTCCTTGCCATCATACAGGTAGTAGGTGCCGGTGACAGTGCCAGCCGCCGCCTTTGCCGTGGCCGCCCCGTAGAGGGGGACCTTGTTCAACACCACCTGCTGGCCCGCCTTGGGAGATTCCTCCGGGGCCTGGGCTTTGCCATAGCCGTTGAGGCCCGCCTGCTTCATGATGGCGGGATAGCCCTTGTAGGCGTAGTCCAGATCCACCCGGGCCGGGATGCCGGGCACGCTCCCCTGGTTGCTGTACTGCCACATGCCATAGGGGTAGGGGATGTTGGGCTCCTTGTCGCTCCACTGGGCCACCCACAGATCAAAGCGCTTGAGCCTCTCGTCGTTGAGCACCCCATTGAGGGGGCTGGCGCTGGCGTAGATGCTGACATAGTAGCCAGCCTCCTCCACCATGTCACAGAACAGCTCCACCAGGCTCACCAGGGTCTCCTTGGGAAGGTTCAAGGCCTCCCCCTCCACATCCAGCACCAGGGGATACTGGAAGGCATAACCCTTGATGGTGTCCAAGAAATACTGGGCCTCTGCTTTCGTCTCAGCCACATTGGAGGCATAGAAGAAGTGATAGGCCCCAACGGGTACCCCGGCGGCCTGTGTCCGTTTCATGTTGGCGTGAAAGCGGCTGTCAGTGATGGTGTTTCCCGCCGTGGCCTTCAAAATGGCAAAGTCCACACCGTTGGCCTTGGCTTTGGCCCAATCAATATCCCCTTGGATGCCGGAGACATCCACGCCCTTGTAAAGATAGCTGCCCATGATCTATTCCTCCTTGTTGCTCTGTTTGATGATCTGATCCACATACACGCTGCACCCGGCGCAGAGAACCCCCTGCACCAGGGCGGTGAAGGCTGCCATTAGCCCGTCCTGCCAGGTGGACATGGGGTTG
>CAJFOV010000034.1 GCA_904397835.1 Candidatus Aristotella avistercoris | reverse complement strand
GCGCAGCAGAAAGCGGTACCGGGAGGAGAGGGCGTTGCTCTCATAGATAAAGCTCTCGGTCAGGTCCTCATCGCTGGTGAGGTTGAAGAGCTGCTCCACCCGGCGCAGGTTCTGCTGGGTCAGGCGCAGCTCCTCCAGCAGCTGTTCATCGCTCAGGCCGGTCTGGTGCTGTTCCTGGTCTACAGTGCTCTGGGAGCGGTTCAATGCGATCTCCATGGCTTGTTCCACCTTTCTTGTAACAATCTCTCAGCAAAAGCATGGCCCAAAACGGCCTTTTTATGCCAGGGTGAGGCCCTCTTTTTTCCAGGGCAGATGGGTGAAAATCCCGGTCACTTGAAATCTTTTGCCACGAAACGTATAATAAGATTGGTTTATCTTATGCTTTCTAAGGAAGAGAAAGACGTTACAGCGCCCCAAATGGGCGGTTGGGAGGATTGGAATGCAGATGCGTGCAGAGCAATTTTTTACATGGATCAAGGGCCGCAAGGTGGGCTTCATCGGGGTGGGGGTCTCCCACACCCAGCTCATCCGGCTCTTCTGTCAAAAGGGGGCCAAGGTGTCCCTGCGGGACCGGCGCACGGCCCAGGAGCTGGGGGAGCTGGCCCAGGAGCTGCAGAACCTGGGGGTGGAGCTGATCCTAGGGGAGACCTATTTGGATCATTTCACGGAGGAGGTGCTCCTGCGCTCCCCCGGGGTCTATTACAATCTGCCTGCCATTCAGCGGGCCCGGCAGGAGGGCATTGTGGTCACCAGCGAGATGGAGCTCTTCTTTGACCTGTGTCCCTGCCCCACGGTGGCTGTAACCGGTTCCGACGGCAAGACCACCACCACCACCCTCATCAGCGAGATGCTCAAAGCCCAGGGAAAAACCGTCCACCTGGGGGGCAACATCGGCCGGGCCCTGCTGCCGGAGATCGAGCAGATCCGTCAGGAGGATGTGGCGGTGGTGGAGCTCTCCAGCTTCCAGCTCATTTCCATGCGCTGCGCGCCCACCATCAGCGTGGTGACCAACATCTGCCAGAATCACATGGATGTCCACGGCACCATGGAGGAGTATATCGGCGCCAAGCAGAACATCTTCCTGCACCAAAACGCCTTTTCCCGCACGGTGCTCAATGGGGACAACGACATCACCCGCGGCTTTCTCCCCCAGGTGCGGGGTGTGGCCTGCACCTTCTCCCGCCGGACGGTACCCCAGCGGGGGGCCTATCTGGGGGAGGATGGAATTCTCTACTACACCGACGGGAAAACTGTCACTCCAGTGATGGAGCAAAAGGAAATTGTCATCCCGGGGCTGCACAATGTGGAAAACTATCTGGCCGCCATCACCGCCCTCTGGGGCCTGGTCTCGGTGGAGAACTTCCGCAAGGTGGCCGCCTCCTTCCACGGGGTGGAGCACCGCATCGAGTTTGTCCGGGAGTTGGACGGGGTGCGCTACTACAATGATTCCATCGCCACCACCCCCTCCCGCACCATGGCGGCCCTCAACGCCTTCCCAGACGGGCTGATCCTGCTGGCAGGCGGCTATGATAAAAAACTGTCCTTTGAGCCCATGGCCCAAAAGGTCAACGAGAACGTGAAGATCCTCATTCTCATGGGAGCCACCGCCCACACCATGGCCGAGACCTTCCAAAACCACCCCTCCCACCGGGAGGGCACCCCCCAGATCTATTTTGTGGAGAACATGGAGCAGGCCATTCAGAAGGCCCGCTCCCTGGCCCAGCCTGGGGATGTGGTGGCCCTCTCCCCGGCCTGCGCCTCCTTTGGCCTGTACCGCAACTTTGAGGAGCGGGGCAAGGACTTTAAGGCACGGGTCCTGGCCCTGGAGGACTAGCACAACGAAAGGAGCGTCACACCATGGATTTGAAAGAGATCACCCTGCGCCTGTCCCAAGCCGTCGGCATCTCCGGCGCAGAGGGGCAGGCCGCCCCCCTGGCCAGAGAACTGCTGTCCCCCTTTGGTGAGGTCTCCGTCACCCCTCTGGGGAGTGTTGTCTGTACCGTCCAGGCCCCCAAGGAGGGGCAGCCCCACATGCTCTGGGACGCCCACCTGGACGAGATCGGCATGATGGTCACCTACATTGACGACCAGGGCTTTTTGAAAGTGGCCAACACCGGCGGCATCAACCGCCAGCTGCTCATGGCCTCCTCCGTCACGGTCCACACGGAAAAGGGTCCGGTCAAGGGGGTGGTCTGTTCCGTACCGCCCCACCTGCAGAAGGGCGACAAGCGCAAAGTCCCCTCCATGGAGGAGGTCTATCTGGACATCGGCTTTGACGGCCAGCAGGCCAGGGAGCATGTTTCGGTGGGGGATGTGGTGACCATCGATTCCACCAGCCGGGTGCTCTCGGGGGATCTGCTCACAGGCAAGGCCATGGACGACCGGGCCTGCTGTGCCTGCCTTATCCGGGCTCTGGAGCTGCTGAAAGGTAGGGAGCTCCCCTGTGGCCTGACGGTGCAGCTGAGCACCATGGAGGAGATCGGCGGCATGGGCGCCACCACCGCCGCCTACCAGGTGAACCCCACCCACGCCATTGCGGTGGATGTCTCCCACGCCAAGAGCCCCGGTGTGCCAGAGGACCGGTGCGGCATCCTGGGGGAGGGCCCCATGATTGGCTTTGCCCCCATCCTGTCCAAAACTGTCTGCCGGGAGCTGGTGAAAACCGCCCAGGAGGAGCAGATTCCCTACCAGCTGGAGGGCATGGGACGGAGCACCGGCACCAATGCCGACAACATCGCCCTGTGCCGGGGCGGGATCTCCATGGGATTGGTCTCTCTGCCCCTGAAATACATGCACACCCCTGTGGAGGTGGTCTCCCTGCAGGATATGGAGAACACGGCCCGCCTGCTGGCCAGCCACCTGCTGCAGGCCTTTTCCACTGGGACAACCTGTGAGTAACCGCCGCAGGGGCAAACTGCGGAGAAAAGAGGAATGCCATGAATTTGGAGCAATTGCATACAACCATCCAGCAGCTCTCGGGCATTGACGGCGTCTCCGGCGACGAGGGCGCGGTGCGGGAGTATATTTTGGAACAGATCAAAGATTACTGTGACTGCCAGGTGACCCCTCTGGGGAATCTGGTGGCCGTGAAAAAGGGGCGGCGGGCCCCACAGCGCCGCTGGCTCTTCTCCGCCCACATGGACGAGGTGGGCTTTCTCATCACCCACATCACCGAGGATGGATATTTGAAATTTACCAATGTGGGGGGCATTGACGAGCGGGTGCTCATTGGCAAACCGGTGCGGATCAATGGCTCCGTCTATGGAGTGGTGGGGACCAAGGCGGTCCACATCATGTCCCAGGAGGAGCGGGACGCCGCCCCCAAGTTTAGCGATATGTACATCGACATTGGCGCCTCCTCCCGCCAGGAGGCCACGGAACGGGTCCAAGTGGGGGACTGCGGGACCTTCTGCACCGAATTTTTCTCCTTTGGAGACGGCTACTTCAAGGGCAAGGCCCTGGATGACCGGGCGGGCTGCGCGCTGCTCATCGCCCTGGCCCAGTCCGACCTGCCCTATGACTGTACGCTGCTGTTCAGTGTCCAGGAGGAGACGGGCCTTGCTGGCGCCACGGCCGCCGGCCATCAGCTGCAGCCGGAGATTGCCATCGCTGTAGAGAACACCACGGCAGCCGACGTGGGGGGTGTACCCAAGGAAAGCCAGGTCTGCCGCCTGGGGAATGGGCCAGTGCTGCCCTTTACTGAGACGGTGACCAAGTACGACCGCCAGCTGGTGCAGTACGCCAAACAGGTGGCCCAAGAGAAACAGATCCCCCACCAGGTCAAGGAGGGGGCCTATGGCGGCACAGAGGCCCGGGCCTTTCAGACGGCGGGGTGTGGGGCAAGGGTCATGGCGGTATCCCTGCCCTGCCGGTATCTGCACTCCCCAGCCTGTGTGCTCCAGGAGCGGGATCTGGAGCCAACCCTGGCACTTTTAAAAGGAATGTTGGAAGGGAATCCGGCTTTTGATTAGGCAGGTGACACCGGAGCTCCGGTCAGACTTTTTCCGCCTGTGTCTGACAGAGCCCATTGCGGGCTGCCGCATCGCCAGCACCTTCCTGAGCTATCCCATCGGGGATGATGCAGATTATTGGCTGCTGTTGGATGAAGAGGAACATCCCTGTGGGGTCCTGTGCCGGTTCCATGGGCTTTTCAGCCTCATCGCCCTGGATGGAACCCAGTGGGAGGAGCTGTCCCAGTTCCTCCAGGCCCAGGACTGCCCGGAGCTGGAGGGAGATCTACTGGCGGTGGATCCCTTCATCACCCGATACTGGCCCCGGGAGCCAGTGGACTATTGGAAAGGGACCTCCATGCTCCACAGCGGCATCTGGCAGAGGGCCCCCAGACACCCGGTTGTGCAGGCCAGCAGGCTGCGGGAGACCTATCAAATTTTTGCCGATTCTTTGCCTTATATGTTGGACAGCCACCCCATGGACCGGTGGTATTTGGACATGAACCACCGCATGCGCCATGGGCATGTGGAGATCTATGAGATTCAAGAGGCGGGGATTCCTGTGGCCACCGCCGGCCTCTATGGCTTTGTGGGCCGGTGGAGCTATCTTGGATGTGTGGCAACCCTGGAGCCTTGCCGAGGCAAGGGGTATGCCTCAGACCTGGTGCGGGCCCTGGTGAACCACTCCCTCAAACGGGGGGCCCTGCCTGGTCTCATGTGTGCCGAAGAGACCTTGGTGCCCTTCTATGAGGCTCTGGGTTTTGAGGTATCAGGCACCTTTACCACCGTTGCGCTCAAAGAAGAAAAAAGCCCTGCGGGGCAGGAGGAAGAAGACCATGCAGCAGACATTTTTTGAGATCCATCCCTACATAGAACAGAAGGCCCATGAGGCCCAGGACCTCTGCCAGGAGGCGTTCCGGCGCATCGAAGCGGTGGCCGAATACAACGCCCAAAAGGTTCTGGCGGCCTTCATAGGGGAGGGAATCTCAGAGTCTCACCTGATGGGTACCACCGGCTATGGCTACGGGGACCGGGGGAGGGATGCCTTGGACCGGGTCTTTGCCCGGGTGGTGGGGGCGGAGGATGCCCTGGTGCGCCACAACTTTGTCAACGGCACCCACGCCCTGTCCACGGCGCTCTTTGGCGTGCTGCGGCCTGGGGATGTGCTCCTCTCCCTGACGGGCAAGCCCTATGACACCTTGGAGAACATCATCGGCCTGGGGGAGCACTGCAGCGGCTGCCTGATGGACTTTGGCGTCCAGTACCGACAGCTGGATCTTCAAGCAGATGGCTCCCCAGACTATGATGGCATTCCCGCCGCAGTCCAAGGGGTCAAGGTGGCATACATCCAGCGGTCTCGGGGTTACTCTCTGCGCAACACCCTGGACATTGCACAGATCCGCCGCATCTGCCAACAGGTGCGCAAGGGGAATCCCGATGCGCTGATTTTGGTAGACAACTGCTACGGGGAGTTCACCGAGCTGGAGGAACCCACTCAGGTGGGGGCGGACCTCATCATGGGCTCCCTCATTAAGAACCCAGGCGGCGGCATCGCTCAGACCGGCGGCTACATCGCCGGCCGCAAGGATCTGGTGGAGCTGTGTGCCTTCCGCTTGACCACGCCCGGCGCAGGCAAGGAGGTGGGCTGCACCCTGGGGCAGAACCGCAACATGTTTATGGGCCTGTTCTTTGCCCCCACGGTGGTGGAATCCGCCCTGAAGACAGCAGTGTTCGCCGCCGCCCTCTTTGAGCTGCTGGGGTATGAGGTCTATCCCAAGGTCAATGATCCCCGCTCGGACATCATCCAGGCGGTGAAGTTGGGAACTCCAGAGGCCCTGGTGGCCTTCTGCCAGGGCATCCAGAAGGGAGCGCCCATTGACTCCTTTGTCACCCCCGAACCCTGGGACATGCCCGGATACAACAGCCCCATCATCATGGCGGCAGGCGCCTTCACCATGGGCGCCTCCATTGAGCTGTCCGCGGACGCCCCCCTGCGGGAGCCCTATGCCGCATGGATGCAAGGGGGGCTCACCTACCCCTCTGGCAAGATGGGGGTGATCCTGGCGGCCGACTCCCTAGTGCGCCAGGGTGTTCTCCCGGTGGAGAAATAGAAAGGGAATGGGGGCTCTGTCGCCGGTCTGGGAGTTGACAGAGCCCCTCTGAAAAAGGTATAATAGGTGTCGTGCTTTGCGGGTATGGCGGAATTGGCAGACGCGCCAGACTTAGGATCTGGTGTCTCCGACGTGCAGGTTCAAGTCCTGTTACCCGCACCACTCGCCGCAAGCGATGTATCGCTTGCGGCGCTCTTTTTGCACTGGAATTTGTTGTGTCGTAGCCATAGGATCATATGAGTTTGCAGGATTGCAGATTCATACATTGCAACACCTGCGGCAACTCTGTTAAAACTGACATTTTGACACAAAAGTGGAAGGGACGGACAAGATTTCCTATCGGTTATAGGATAAATGATTGGTTCCGCTTCTTAAATGTGCTTTCTGGAGGTTGGGGGTATGGCGGGCTTTATGAACGCCTATAAGCGGCTAGATAATCTGTGCCGGGATATGAATGGAATTGGGATCACTGGATACATACAGGATATGGAGAAGGATAGGGGCGGGCCCTATCATGTATCTGGATGGCGAGATGATTATTTGCAGCTCAAACACTATCGATACATTCGCAATCAAATTGCCCATGAAAATGATGTGGAGGAAGGCGATCTATGTTCCCGCGGGGATGTGCTTTGGCTTGAAAACTTCTATCAGCGCATCATGATGCAGAAGGATCCCCTTGCTCTTGCCTATCAGGCAAAGCATAATTGCCCTGATCGGACCTTTGCGAGATCGGCCAAGGAGAACCCAAAACGAACAATCTACCCTGGAACAGACGAGCCTTCTGACCCTTCAAAGCGTTCATTTGTTGGCGCCTCATTGTTCCTGCTGGCTGTGGCCGTCGTGGCCTTGTTGCTATTGTTAACGCGCAATCACTGATTGTAGGATCGATTGTGTGGTTTCTAGAAAAGAAACATCCGCTTCACCGGTCATTCGGTCATAGGTGTGAAAGGTATTGATTTTGGTGAAAAAGGCAGAATTTCTGTCGAAATATATTGAAAATTGTCGTCAAAATAGATATAATTTATTTTGGTGATGTTGGATGGAAAGAAAGAAACAGACCCATTTGATGTTTGTTCTCCTCTTTATGGGGACTATTTTGTACTGTGAAGTTGTCTTTCGGATCTTCACAGCGGGCGGCCTATTTTCGGTCAGCTTTTTTCCCCTGCTGTTTTTCAGCATCGCATACGGCGGAATTGGCTACCTTCTCTCCTCGTTGCACAAAAGCAGGCGGGTAAACCGCTCCATTGCCGCCGTATTTCTTTTTCTCATTGGTCTGATATATCTTGTGGAATTTCTGATCTACAAGCAGTTTAAACAGTTCTATGACCTCAACACTCTGACAGGCGGGGCAGGGGATGCCCTGAGCAGTTACTCTGCAGAAATTTTGAACTTGATCTTTCAGCAGGGGGGCATCTTTGTCATGTTCCTATTTGTGCTCCCTGTTCTCCTATATCTGCTCTTGAGTCAGGAATGGCTGCCCACCCCACAGGGCAATCGGGTGACCAGAGCCGCCACCGCCGTAAGCTCGGTGGTTGCCTATGGAATTGCACTGGGAATCATTTTTAGCAATGGGATTTTTAAACCAATTTATGACTCACAGTATAACTTTCAGTCGGCGGTGGCCAATTTTGGCCTGCTCACCGGGATGAGGCTGGATCTCAAACATCAGCTGTTTGGCGGGGGCATCACCTTTGAGGTGCACGATGCCATCGTCACCTCTGGAGAGGGTTCCAGTGTAGGATCCTCTGAGACGGAGCAAGAGACAGACCCACCTTCTTACGGATACAACCAGGAGGAAATTGATTTTCAAGGCATCAATCAGACTGCCCCGCCCCAGGTTCAGGTTCTCAACGACTATGTGCAGAGCCTGACGCCCACTCGGCAGAACCAGTACACAGGGATGTTCCGGGGCAAAAATCTCATTATGATCACTGCGGAGGCCTTTACAGCTGAAGTGATTGACCCGGAGCTGACCCCCACCCTCTACCGCCTGGCCACAAAGGGGATCAATTTCACCGACTATTACCAGCCTGCCAGTGCAGGAACCACTGGCGGGGAGTATCAGAACCTCTTTGGCATGTTCCCCACCGATGGAGGGATGTCCTTTAAAAACACTGCCGGTCATCTGAACTATTACACCATGGGCAGTCAGCTTGACCGCCTGGGCTACTATGGTAAAGCTTACCATAACAATTCCTATACTTACTATGACCGCAACATCACCCACAACAACCTGGGTTACTCCGACGGCTTTATGGGGTATGGCAACGGCATGGAGCAATATGTGCAGAATCTCTGGCCCCAGAGCGACTATGAGATGATCAAGGGAACCCTCCCGACCTACATCGACAAACAGCCCTTCAACATCTATTACATGTCTGTCAGCGGCCACAACAGCTATAGCCCCGGCGGCAACGCCATGACCAGCAGGCATTGGGACAGGGTCAAAAACCTGCCCTATTCCGATGCAGTCAAGGGGTATCTGGCAGCAAACCTGGATCTTGAGGACGCCCTGACCTATCTTGTGGATCAGTTGGAGGCGCATGGCCTTGCGGATGACACAGTCATCTGCATTTCGGCGGATCACTTCCCCTATGGATTGGACTCCGGTGGAACCCTTGGCAGCCTACCAAACCTCTCAGAGCTGTACGGATTTTCTGTAAATGATTATTTCCAGAGGGATCACTCTCGCTTGATTCTCTGGAGCGGATGTCTGGAGGACGAGGCCCCCATTGTGGTAGACAGCCCAACCTCCAGCTTGGACATTCTGCCCACCCTCTCCAACCTCTTTGGGACCCCGTTTGACTCCCGCCTGATGGTGGGCAGGGATGTGTTCTCCGATGGGATGGCGCTGGTCTTTAACGCCAACTATGATTGGAAGACGGATCTGGGTACCTATTATGCGGCCACCAATCGCTTTGTCCCAAGGGATGAAAACACCACCATCCCTGAAGGGTATGTGGAGGCGGTGAAGGCCATGGTGCGCAACAAGATGCAGTACTGCCAGGGCGTGCTGGATACGGACTACTTCCGCTACCTCTTTGGGCATTGATTCCAGATATCAAGGGATGCCGCTAAAATTGAAAAACTCCCCGGCACGGCCGGGGAGTTTTTGTATTGATATTATGGAAAAGTTCTTTGCACTTTTTCTTGAGCCCATGGAGAAAAGAATCCTCTAATCCAAAATGTGCCGCCCAAAGGCAAAGGCCTTGTCCAGGTAACCAGTCTGGTCAATGCGGGGGCTGGCATTGGTCTCCCCGCATCCGCCGGCCAGCAGCATCCCCCGATCCCGGAAACCAATATAGTTCACAATGGCAAAGCGGTAGTAGGAGACGGCCTGTTCAAAGGTCCAAAAATAGTTGTCCGCCGCTGTCATCAACAGGGCGCAGTCTTTGATGGGGTATTTCTCATACCGGCCCATGAGCGGGTAGGGATCCTCTTGGGCAATGGCGTAGAACCGCTCAATAAAGGCCTTAAGCCGGGAGGAGATGGTCCAAAAATACAGCGGGGAGGCAAAGACAATCAGGTCCGCTGCTTGGATCTTAGGCACCATGTTGTTAAAGGCGTCCTTTTGAACACACGGTTTGCCATAGCGGCAGGCATTGCACCCAAGACAACCCCGCACCTCCTCTTTGAGGAGAGATATGACCTCCACCTGGTGCCCTGCGCTTTCGGCGCCGTCTACAAAGTTTTCCACCAGTTGGGCCGTGTTGCCCTT
The DNA here is from genome assembly GCA_904397835.1 of Candidatus Aristotella avistercoris. Taxonomy (GTDB): domain Bacteria; phylum Bacillota; class Clostridia; order Oscillospirales; family Ruminococcaceae; genus Aristotella; species Aristotella avistercoris. Next base: position 32,419 of record CAJFOV010000034.1, on the reverse strand, counting down.
TGGGCGTCCGCCGCCCACCACAATAAGAATTCGCTTCATCTTTAGTCACCTCTCTCAATCGGTTGATCTATCCTGTTCCAGGGATGGCCCCATCCCGTTGCAGGCTGCCGGCCTAACAGGGAAAAGAGCTCCCCAACTCACTGAGGAGACAGCAGGCAGGGATTCCGCGTCCACTTTTTCTAAGGGACGCCTCCCCTGTTTCAAACAGAATAGCAGTTTTTCTGTCCCGCTGCAAGTGCCTTTCTCTTTTTCAGGAAAATTGCCCAGAGCCCACTGGAAAGATCACAACAGATTGTCCAGTTGACGAGTTTTGGCAGAGGGACCTTCCGTTTTTTAGGCCCTGTAGCAGGATTTTGGCAGGAGATTTCTTCCATAGCAAGGGCTGTACGATGTGAAAAAGCAAGATCTTTCCAAGGAGGAACAATTCCCGCTTGAGAGAGGAGGCGCAAGGCATATCATTGATTGCTTGCAAGCCAATGAGAGGGGGAGATTCCAGAGCCGTGGAGGGTCCTACCATTGATTCAAAGATTCTTAAAAGCGCTCGAAAACAATTCTGGGTTCATGGGCTTGAGAAGCTGTTTGGAAAGAGGTCTGCCTGTGAGGGACGATATCATCACTGGGGCGCGGTATAAGCATAAGCGCTACAAGGTCAAGACGGATCTTTCCTGCGCCGTTGGTGACGGGTGTAGGTGCGGATCTGTATGAGGTGGCGTCCCAGCGAGGCGCCTGAGATTGCACACCAGGCCAACCAGCGAACGGACCAAACCCTGGCATTGAGATGGGAAAGATAGGATAAGGTTGATGCTTCCAGTGGGGGAAGCAGTGGGAAATCATCCTGGCAAAGCTGCTCGTCCACTACGATTTTTGACAGACAAAAGGAGCCGCACCATCGGTGCGGCTCCCACGCGCCTCTTATTTGGGCGGGGCCTCACAGGTCCTCGCACTCCGGCTTCTGGCCCTTCCGGCGGCGGTTCAACAGCTGGGGGCCAAAGAACAGGAGGAAATAGAGGGCCCCGAGGCCCACAGCCCACAGGCACCAGGGGATGCCGGTGGCAGCATCCCCATGGACAGCCCAAAGCACCACCCCCTGGACGGCGGCCCAACTGCAGCAGAGGGCCACCAAAATTAGGATGATCCACCAAAGGACCCGTTTGAAACCTGTCATTTTATCACCTACCCCACTTCCACAGGGTTATGGAAGGTCTCCTCCACAAAGAAGAAGGTGACCCCGTCCTCCGATTCGTACAGTCCCTTGACCAGGTGGCCCTCCCGGGAGTAATCCCCCATGTCACCCTGGCCCACAATGAGCTGGATCTTGCCGTTCACCAGCCGGATGGTCTCCACCTGAACAAAGGGGTTGTATCCCAGCAGGGCCACCGTCTCCGTGGGCTGGGGCAAGGTGATGGTGGTACAGGTTGCCCCGTTGTCCCGGGTGTAGTAGAGGATACAGTCCCCGTTGGCGTCGGTGCTGTCTGGGGCAAGGTATCCCACATTGTCCTCCACAAAGCACACGCAGGCATAGGACCTGCTGTGGAAGGCCTCCCCCTCCAGCATGGTCCAGGTTTTTAGGTCAGTGGAGCAGAAGGTGGCATAGTATTCGCTGCCCAGGCTCCGGTCCACCGCCAGGGTCACATAGCAGGCGCCCGGGGTCTTGGAGAGGAAGATCCTCTCGCTGCGGTAGTCGATGGCAAAGATGTCCGACTGCGCCCAATGGGCCCCCCGATCGGTGCTGTAGATCAGGTAGGCCCCCTGGTCATGGTAGGCCACAAAGGCGGTGAAGGCCGGTGTCACCAGGTAGCTGTTGTCCGGCAGGTATTCGTTGTGCAGCCCGTTGTTGGTCTCGGTCATGTCGTCATAGGGGACCGGCACCGGCACCAGGGTCTGGCCGTGGTCATAGGTCACATAGAGGGCCCCATCCCGAAAGAGATAGGTCGCATCCCGGTCTGCCATGAGGTACTCGGTGGCGGAGTCGTCCTCCTGCAGGGTGGGATCGCTGGCGATCTGGTACTGGACCGGTGTCATGCACGCTGTCACAGCAAAGCGCCCGAGGCCGTTTCCCTCCAGATACAGCACATCCTGGGCCAGGTACCAGCCCGCCTCCTCATAGGGGGCCGCCCCAAAGGCATCGGCAAACTGGTCGTTGTCGCTCGCCGGGTGCACCAGGTAGTCCACCTGGATCACCCCCTCCGCCTGGTCCAAAACCTCCACCGTGCGGACCCTCCAGCTGTCCAGCCGGTACGCATAGGGGACCCTCCAGCCCTGGTACTGGGGCAGGTACTGTTCCACCCAATTTGTGCCGGCCTGTGCCAGGTCCGTTCCAGTGCTCTCAACGATGCTCCCCACCTTGTCTGGCGGGACAAAGGCCTTCCAGACGCTCAGCTGCACCCCCGCCGTCAGGAGCAGGGCCAGGCACAAAATGCCCAGGGACCATCCCAACTTCTTCATGGTATCACCTGACCTTTCCAATTCCCTAGTATACACCTTTTTTGAGGGGGAGGGGGCCTCTTTTGAAAATCTTCAGAGAGATGGCCGCCCCTACAGGAGCCAAAAACGGTTCTTTTCCACCTGCAGGATCCCCTCCCGGACCAATTTTTGCAGCTCCACCGTCATGGCGCTGCGGTCCACCGAGAGGTAGTCCGCCAGCTGTTGGCGGCGGAAGGGGATCTCAATGGGGTTGGTCCCCTGCTCCCGGGCCTGGCGGGAGAGATAGGCCAGGAGCTTATTCCGGGTGGTGCGCTGGGTGAGGACGTCCATCTTTTGGGAGAGCTGCAGGTTCTTCTGGGCAAGGATCTGCAGTAGGTTTTGCATCAGCTGGCTGTGGAAGGCACAGGCCTTGGAACAGCCGGTCAGCATCCGATTCACATCCAAAAACAGCACCTGGGTGTTCTGCTCCGCCACCACTTTGACCCCCATGGGGGCGTGGGCGCAGGCGTAGCTCTCCCCAAAGAGCTCACCGGGTCCCACCCGGTTCAGCAGGGACCAGTTGCCCCAGTAGTCCTCCTTGCCCAGGTGTAAACTCCCCTCCAGGACCACCCCCAGCTCCCAGATCGTCTCCCCCAGGGGGAAGAGGACCGCCCCCTTGGGATAGGTGCGCACCTGGGGCTCCAGACAGTCCAGCAGGCAGGGCAGCTCCTGGTCAGAGATCCCCTCAAAGAGGGGAATGTCCAAAAGCCATGCGCTGTGTTCCACAAAAAGCCTCCCTTTGTTGGAAATCCAACAGATTTATCTTGTCCATTGTACTAGAATACCCTTGAGAGCACAAGAAAACCACAAGATTTTTTTCTTGGTATGGGGGATCAAACAGAGCCCCACCGGGAAATCAAGCATATGGGAGGAAAACAGATGATTCGCAAGATCATTCAAATTGATGAGACCAGGTGTAACGGCTGCGGGCTCTGCGCCCAGGCCTGCCACGAGGGAGCCATTGCCATGGTCAATGGCAAGGCCAAGCTCATCCGGGACGACTACTGCGACGGACTGGGCAACTGCCTGCCGGTGTGTCCCATGGATGCCATCACCATGGTGGAGCGGGAGGCGCTGGCCTTTGATGAGCAGGCGGTGAAGGCCCTTATGGCCCAGCCGCCACAGGGCGCCGGCTGCCCCAGCTCCCGGGAGCGGGAGATCCACCGTGACGGCGCCTCCCAGAGGGAGGGGGACACAGTGCCCAGTCAGCTGTCCCACTGGCCGGTGCAGATTCAACTGGTCTCCCTCCAGGCCCCCTATCTGGACGGGGCGGATCTGCTCATTGCGGCGGACTGCACCGCCTTTGCCTATGGGGACTTCCACCGCCGCTTTCTCAAGGGCCGTGTGGCTCTGGTGGGCTGCCCCAAGCTGGACCCTGTGAACTATGAGGAGAAGCTGAGCGCCATTCTGCGCCTGCGGGAGATCCGCAGCATCACAGTGGTGCGCATGGAGGTGCCCTGCTGCGGCGGTCTGGAGCGGGCGGTCCGCTCCGCCCTGGAGAACAGCGGCAAGGATCTGCCCCTCCAGGTGGTCACCGTCGCCATAGACGGCCGGATTTTGGGGGAATAGACGCAAGTTCTGGAAAAGAAAATCTGGATACCGTCAAAAAGCAGGCGGCACAACAGTTCTGTTGTGCCGTCTGTTGCATGGTAAGGGGAGATCAGTCGGGCAGGTGCTCCCCTGGGGCATTCCCCCGGGAGAGGGCCTGCAGCTGTGTGAAGAAGTCCTGGTACTCCTGGGAGAAGATGCTCCCCCGGCGCCAGACAAAGGAGAAGGCGTGGCGCAGGAACACCTCCTGGAGGGGGACAACCCGCAGTTGCCCCCGGGCAAGCTCCTGCTCCACGGCGGCCCGGTACAGGAAGCTGACCCCCAGCTCCTGGAGGAGTAGGGCCTTGAGCACATGGATGCTGCCCACCTCCAGGCAGGAGGCAAAATCTTGCACGCAGTGGTTGTGGCTGGCCAAAAATTTTTCCAACACCTCCCGGGTGCCGGAGCCCTGCTCCCGCACCAGAAGGGGATAGGCCAGCAGGTCCTCCAGCTGGAGGGGGTAGTCCGGCAGGGGGAAGCGGCTGCTGCAGACGGGCAAAAATGTCTGGGTGCTGTAGGTGAGGGAATCAAAGGCCAAAGGATCAAAATAGCCCTACACCAGGGCAAAGTCCAGCTCCCCCCGGTTGATCCGCTGCAGCAGCTCCCGGGTGTTTGCCACCTGCAGCTGCAGCTGGACCTGGGGATGCGCCTTACAGTAGCGGGCCAGGGGGTCGGCCAGCACAAATTCCCCGATGGTCAGGGTGGCGCCCAGCCGCAGGAGGGGCCGGGGATGTTCCAGAGCCTGCAGCTGACTCTGGAGCCGCTGGGCATCCCGCTGCATGGTAAGGGCCGCCTGCATCAGCAGTTTGCCCGCAGGGGTCAGCTCCAGGCGTTTGTGGGCATAGCGGAAGAGCGGCACCCCATACTGCTCCTCCAGCCAGCGGATGTGTTGGGAGACCGCCGGCTGGGTCATGTGGAGCCTTTGAGCGGCCTGGGTGTAGTTCATACATTGGCACACCGTCAAAAAGGTGTCCAGCCGGTGGTCCAGCATGGGCAAACCTCCTCATGGTTGGATCGTTTCTATCTATTTACAATAATCATAACATATTTTTATGGATCAATAAATAGATATCATTTTTCATGATGCCTGTTTTGTGCTATGCTGTACTGGCCCATGGGAGAGGTTTTGTCAAAATAGAAGCGCCGCTGCTCCCTGGGATCCAATCTGTCATAAAGAAGGAGCACAACATGAAACAGAACATCCAAGGGGTTCTCCTCTGTCTGCTGATCGCACTGCCCGCCTGGTTTTTGGGGCAGTGGTTCCCCGTGGTGGGAGGGCCGGTCTTTGCCATTCTCATTGGGATCTGTCTGGCCCGGCCGGTCAAGGGGTGTCCCGCCTTTGAACCGGGCATCCGCTACACCTCCAAAAAGGTCCTACAGTATGCGGTGGTCCTGCTGGGGTTTGGCATGAACCTCTCGGACGTTCTGCGCCTTGGCAGTCAATCCCTGCCGGTGATTTTGGCCACCATCACCACCGCCCTGGTGATCGCCTACGGGATGCACCGGCTGCTGCACATCCCCGGCAAAATCTCCACCCTGGTGGGAGTGGGGTCCTGCATCTGCGGCGGGTCCGCCATTGCGGCCACCGCGCCGGTGATTGGCGCGGATGACGAGGAGATTGCCCAGTCCATCTCGGTGATCTTTCTGTTCAACATTGCCGCCGCCCTGCTGTTCCCCACCCTGGGGGGCCTGCTGGGCATGAGTGACAGCGGCTTTGGCCTCTTCGCCGGAACGGCAATCAACGACACCTCCTCCGTCACTGCCGCTGCCCAGGCCTGGGACGGCATCCACGGGGGGAACACCCTGGAGCTGGCCACCATCGTCAAGCTCACCCGCACCCTGGCCATCATCCCCATCACCCTGGTCCTCTCTGCCGTACAGATGCGCCAGGCCCGGCCCCAGGGCCTGCAGGGGAAGGGGACCTTTGATGTCAAAAAGATCTTCCCCTTCTTTATTCTGTTCTTTGTGCTGGCCTCGGTTGCCACCACCCTGCTGTCCCTGCCTGCAGGGGTGACAGCCCCTTTGAAGCAGTTGAGCAAATTTTTCATCGTCATGGCCATGGCCGCCATCGGTCTGAATACGGATCTGGTCAAGCTGGTCAAAACCGGAGGCAAGCCCATTCTCATGGGGCTGTGCTGCTGGGTGGGCATCGCCTGCATGAGCCTGCTGATGCAGACGATTCTGGGCATCTGGTGATGGAGACCTCCTGTGGATTCGGCAGAGAGAACATGGCATCATCCAAAACTGCCCGCCGTTTGCGCCACTTTTGTATCAGCTGTCAAGGGTGACTGTCTCCCCACGGCCTCCCCTGGCGTGGAGGTCATCTTCTGAAAGGGTGCACTGTGTCCAGTACTTGAAACAGAGGCGATGTCGCCCGTCAATACAGAACAAAAATGCCGTCCCTCCGCGGAGGGGCGGCATTGGTATAGATGGAACGTGTCCGTTTAGCGGCGCTACTGCTGCGCCTCACCCTGTGGCTCCGGCTGCTTCTCCTTATAGGTGGTCAGCACCACCACACCGGCCAACACCAGCACACAGCCGATGAATTTCATGACGGTCAGGCTCTCCCCCAGCAGAAGGATGCCACTGATGGTGCAGGTCACCGGCTCAAAGGTGCTCAGGATGGAGGCCATGGTGGAATCGGTGTTCTGGATACCCAGCTGGATGAGAATCATGCCGGCAAGACTGAGGACACCGGAGATGACAATGACCAGCCAGGACTGAGGCGTGATGGTGGAAACCACCAGCTGGTTGGTGATAAGAGCATAGAGGGCCAAAACCACCATGGCAAAAAGGGTGATGTAGATGCTCGTCTTAAAAGGATTTACCTCTGCCATGCCGCTTTTGTCCATGAACAGCAGATAGAAGGCATAGCAGATGCCAGAGATGATGGCCACCACAATACCAACAGAGGACACGGTACTTTCCCCAGAGCCACTGAACATAAAGCAGACAATGCCCGCCAGGGAGATCCCCATAGCCAGCACTTTGACCTTTGTGATTTTTGCCTTGTAGAAGAGGACGCTTCCCAGCAGCACAAAGATGGGATAGGTGAAGTGTAAGGTGTCCGCAATGCCCGCATCCAACATGCTGAAGGCGGAGTTGAGCAGCAGAGTTGTAGCGCCGGTGCCGATGGCGCCCAGAAGAAAGAGGGGAAGGAGCTGCCTGCGCTCCAGCCGCAGGGGCACTTTGGTACAGAGAGAAAAGACAATCAGAATGGGCAGACAGACCACAAACCGCAGCAGCGCCAGCATGACAGGGCTGCACCCGCCCTCCCCATAGGTCAGGGGGGATAGGGAGGACCCCAGTCCAAATGCACACGCTGCAAGGATGGTGAAAAGAACGCCTTTTTTCTGGTTCACAAAAAATACCTCCCCATCCATAAAATAAGCGGAAGGATGGCGTCAGAACCCGTCCCGCCATCGGTCCGCCAGGCATGTACGAGGCCCCCTGGTTTGAAAACTGACAGAGGTGTTGCCATGAAGAGGACAATGCCCGCTGGAACTTTACCACAAATATTATAATAAAATTCCTAAGAAAAGAAAAGTGAAAAAGAAAAATTCGACTTTTTGGACAGATAACACCCTGTTATTTTTCAAAAACAATCATATTTTTTCCTTTTGTTTCTGAAAAATAAAAGTAGCGGATGGAGCGAGACGGCGATGTGAGTAAAATGTCCTGGTAACCGCTGCCGCAGAAACGGTTTCAGAGTAAAAAATGGAACAAAGCGCCATTTTTTGCAAACAGTTGATCGAACAGGAGTGTGCCATATTTCCAACCAACAACCGGGGTGAAAAATTTTAGATTGTGGAAGAAAATGTACAGATATTTTAAGATTTCCTGAAATTATCGGAAAAGCACTTGTTATCTTCTCATAAAGGTGCTATATTAAGACGCGACTGGAACGTGTGTGCCCATTGATTCCTTGAGAGGCACAAGTCCATCTGAAAATGGGGATAAAAAAATGATTGATTTTGTGACATACTTCAACTATGCCATCGCCATTGTCCTTACAGTGGCTTATCTTTACCAGATGGGATATCTGGTCATTGGCCTGATCCGTGGTAGACGCCAGAACCTTCCGGAGCCCAAAATGCTGCACCGGTTTGCCGTTATCATCTCCGCCCGCAATGAACGCAACGTCATCGGCGGCCTGATCAAGAGCTTGAAGGATCAAAACTATCCATCAGAGCTGTTGGATATTTATTTGGTGGCAGACAACTGCACCGACGACACTGCCGAGGTCTCCCGTCGAGCGGGGGCCTTGGTTTATGAGCGGTTTGACACCGTCCAAGTGGGCAAGGGATACGCCCTGGATTACCTCTTTGACCGCCTGAAGAAGGATCACAGAGATTCTTACGAAGGCTACTTTGTCTTCGATGCGGACAATTATGTGGATCCCAACTTTGTCCGGGAGATGAACCGGGTCTTTGACACCGGCAAATATGCCGCCATCACCTCTTACCGCAATTCCAAGAACTTTGGTTCCAACTGGATCTCTGCCGGCTACGGCATGTGGTTTTTGCGGGAGGCCCGCTTCCTCAATGCGCCCCGGATGTTCCTGGGCACCAGCTGCGCCATCTCCGGCACAGGCTTTTTGGTCTCCGCTGACCTCATCCGCGAAAATGGCGGCTGGCCCTACCACCTGCTGACAGAGGACATTGAGTTTTCTGTCAACTGCGCTCTCCATGGCAAGTGTATTGGCTACTGCGAGCGTGCAGTGGTCTTCGATGAGCAGCCGGTGACCTTCCGCCAGTCTTGGAATCAGCGCCTGCGCTGGTCCAAGGGCTTCTATCAGATCAACTTCCACTATGGTTTCTCCCTGCTTAAAGGGTGTTTCCAGCCCAGGCGGCAGGCCTTCTCCTGCTATGATATGCTTATGACCGTGGCTCCAGGCATGCTTTTGACCCTCATCGGCATCGCCTTTAACCTGATTCTGTTGGGCGCCTGCCTGTTTGAACCCCAGTCGGTGGCAAAGCAGGTCATGGAGATTACAGGCCAATTCCTGGTCCAGTCGGTGGTCATGTTCTACCTTGGCCTCCTGCTCTATGGGGCCGCCACAGTGGTGGTGGAGTGGCGGAGCATCCGCATTCCCAATTGGAAAAAGATCGCTTATCTGTTCACCTTCCCGCTGTTTATGTTCACCTATGTGCCCATCGCGCTGGTGGCACTGGTGCGCAAAGTGGAGTGGAAGCCCATTGCCCACGGTGTGGACTGCGCCGCGGTAGAAGATCACACCATGGTATAACATGATAAGAATCACAAAAAACTCCTCCCGCTTGGGAGGAGTTTTTTCTTGTCCAAATGGTGCTGCACTGCCGTCAGCGGGCCAGGCACGGCAGAGGCATATTGTGCCTGTACCGGTTCCACTGTTCTGCTGGGGTTCGCGAGATTCCTACAATGGGCGAAACAATTGGGGCAAACGGCTCCATCATCGTGCCATCTAGCAATCCCATTAAGAAATTGAAAAAACGAGATTAAAATTTACAATATGTATAAATTTTGAGGATGGAACCCTTCTCAGAGCCGATCACCTGTAAATGATTCCAGAGATTTTGACCTTGGGTTTATCCAATTTGCTGGAAAAATGCTCCCGCCGGCCTCTGTGGGACATGACGATTCTTGACAGATGACATGGCCGCCCGACGAGCCGTATCCGAGCGGGAAGCTGTACAGCAGCCTCCACCCGAGACCGCGGCGGCCAGCAAACCACCTTTGGATAAATTGTCCAGAGGATTTGACAAACCAAGTTCTTTTTTGGGAGGATCCATGATCTTTCACCCTTTGTTCATTTTTTGTTCGTTCTCTCTTGACAGGGGAAAATTTTTTCTATATAACTTTATTATATTAAAACATTAGTGTGATATCATTTGAAAGGATGTGGGTTGCCGTGCGTTCTACCAAGAGACACAACTGGATCTATATTGTAATTTGGGTACTGGCCTTTGCTTTGGTCAATTACCCCATTGGGGCGTGGGCGTCCGTCAAACTGGATCCCTTCATTTTGGGGATGCCCTTCAGCGTATTTTACTTTTGGATGGCCTATTCGGTTTTGATCCTGGCCGGCATTCTGCTGGCCTGGAAGGTGATGAAGGACTAAGGAGGACCGGCACATGGAACGTTGGATGATCATTTTACTCATTGTGGCCATATACTGCGCCGTGGTCATTGCCGTGGGGGTTTTCACCCGCACAAAGGGGCAGACCACCTTGCAGGACTACTTTGTGGGCAACCGCTCCATCGGGGCCTTTGTCTCCTTTTTCACCTACGTGGCAACCTTCCACAGCAGTTTTGCCTTCATCGGTGCGGCGGGGCAGATGTACTCCTCCGGCATCAAGTTTTTTGCAACCTTCACCTCCTGTGTGGTGAGTCCTCTGATGATCTACATCATCGGCCGCCCCACCTGGTACCTGGGCAAAAAGTACAACTACATGACCCAGGGGGAACTGGTGGGGGATTACTATGAGAGCAAGGCCCTGCGGTATCTGGTGGCCGTGGTCAGTCTGATCTTTCTGGTGCCCTACCTGCAGTCCCAGATTGCGGCGGGGGGCATCATCTTTGAGACCATCACCGAGGGGCGCATCTCCTATCTCATGGGCTGTGTGATCCTCTATGCGGTGATCATCTGCTACATCCTGCTAGGCGGCTTTAAGGCGGTGGCCTGGACCGATACGGTCCAGGGGATTCTCATGATCGTCATGATCTGGATCGCCGGCGGCGTGATCCTCCTGAGAACCACCGGGTCCCTGGACTGGACCTCCCTGATGCAGACCATGGCCACCAACTACTCCGACCGGGTGCTGATTCCGGCGGAGTATTGGCCCACCTACATGACCTCCTTCATCTCCCTGTTCGGCATCTCCATCTATCCGCCCTCCTTCCAGCGGTTCTTTGCGGTCAAGAATCCAAAGAGCCTCAAATGGCTGTCGGTGACCACCCCCATCTATCTGATCTTTTTCTACGTACCCATTATGATCATCGCCTTTGCTGGTGTCATCTACATGCCGGGGCTGGAGTCGGCCGACCAGGTGGTCCCCATGATGCTCACCCAATATGCTTCCCCAGTGCTGGTGGGGCTGGTGATGTCAGGTGCCCTGGCGGCCACCATGTCCTCCACCGACTCCCAACTCCACTCGGCCTCCTCCATCTTTACGGTGGATCTGTACAAGGGCGTGCGGCCCCAGGCCAGCGACAAAAAGGCTCTCTTTGCAGGCAAGGCCTTCATTGTGGTCATCAGCGCAGCGGCGCTGATTCTCAGCCAATACTCCAATGCGCTCATTACAACCATTGTCACCATCGCCCTGGGGGGCTGCCTGCAGGTGCTGCCCTCCCTCATTGGGGCCCTGTTTTGGCGGGGCGCCAGCAAGGCAGGGGCTTTCAGCGGCCTGGTGGTGGGGGTCCTTGTTGTGATTTTGACCCAATATGTGCCGGCCATCCAGGCCCCTCTGGGGCTCTCCAGCGGCTTCTGGGGCCTGGTGTGCAACCTGCTGGTCTTTGTGGTGGTGAGCAAACTGACCCCCAAGCCCTCCCAGGCCACCCTTGAAAAGTTCCATGGATATTTGGATCAGGTCAACCGGGAATATGAGGAGCCCCAGGTTGCCGTGAAAAAGGAGGTTGTACAATGATCGGAGCGTATGACCTACACCTGCACATTGGACCAGAGGCCATCCCGCGCAAGTATGACGCCATCCAGGCAGGGGAGGCCCTGGCTCAGGACGGCCTTGCAGGTGCGGTCCTCAAGAGCCACTACTATTCCACGGCGCCCTTTGTGCAGATGGCACGGGAGCGGGGCCGTGGCAACGTCTGGGGATCCCTGGCACTGAACCACTACGTGGGGGGACTGAACCCCTTTGCCCTGCGGGGCTCCCTGGGCCTGAAGGAGACCGGCGGCGCACCGCTTTTAAAGGTGGTGTGGATGCCAACTATCCACGCTAAGGCCCATCTGCAGGTGCGCAAGGAGCTGGGGGAGAAGTATGACGTGCCGCCGGAGTGGACCGGCGGTATGCTGGTGGGCACACCGGTGGAACAGGTGCCCCCTCTGTGTGTGACGGACCCCGGTGTGCAGGAGAACCTCAAGGAGATTCTGCGGATCATTGCCGCAAACGACCTGATTTTGGCCACCGGCCACCTGTCCAAAGAGGAGGTCTTTTACCTGGTCCCCCTGGCCAGGAGCCTGGGGGTGGAAAAGATCATCCTGACCCACCCGGCCTATGTGACCACCCGCCTGACCGTTCCGGAGATCCGTCAACTCACCGCCCTGGGTGGGGTCTATGCGGAACAGAGCTACGCCCTCATGCCCATCGATCACCTGACGCCGGGGGACGTGGCGGACTACATCCGGGGTGTCGGGCCGGAGCACACCATCATGAGCACCGACCTGGGCCAGCGGGCCGGCATGTCCCCCGGGGAGGGGATGGGCCTCTTTGTCTCCCTCATGGAGCGGGAGGGCATCACTCCCCAGGAGATCCGCACCATGGCTGTGGAGAACCCGGCAAAGCTTTTGGGAATCTGATAAGACAGGCGACGCTACGTCCCTGTAGACAGGTGGTTGATTGCCCCAAAGCACCCTGCATGCCACTACGGAATAGGTCCTCAACACAGATAGAGGCAAAACACCCCCTGACGTGGGAAATGAGCCACATCAGGGGGTGTTGTCATAAGGGATCAAACGATGCACCAGTGTACATGCCACTGTAGGAGTGGAAGCGGCCATGGCAGAAGGAAGAGCGTCGCAGAAGGCGGCGGGGCATCCTGGCTCCAGGGGCGAGTGCCTGGAAAAAGAGCCGCCCCGGGACAGAAGGCAAACCAGGTGGGAATGACCGCTTGTACGGCTAATTTGGGGTAAAAGAGGCGTTGCGGGAGGCATGCAACACAGAACCCCGCCCTGTACCTCCTCCGTCCCGGTGGACTTTATCCCTTTCCCCCGACCCAGACAGAGGCCCTCCTGCCACCGCAGGAGGGCCTCTTCGGGATTTCTTGTTGTGGCAACAGGGCCGCCGGGCACTATTTGTCCTGGCTGCGGTAGTAGTTGATGAGGCAGCCCTGAAGGATGATCTCCCGCTCGTCGTCGGTGAGATCCCCCAGGGTCAGGGTCAGGGAACGCGCCTGCTGGCCGTCCAACAGGTAGGCGGGGATCTCCTGCCACTTCTCCTGGACCGCCTGGCGCACATGGGGCACAAAGAGGAACTGGTCCCGTGCAAAGTCTGTCTCACTGGTCAGGAAGGGGAGCATCCCCCAGTTGATCAGGTTGCTGCGGTAGCGCTTGGTGGCATACTCGTTGGCAAGGTTTGCCCAGCCGCCCAGCACCTTCTGGCAGGAGGCAGCCTGCTCCCGGGCGGAGCCATCGCCGGGCTTGACGGCAAAGATGGTGCTGCCGATGCCGATGCTGCCGCCCTCACCGGGGATCAGGGCGCGGACCTGCTCCATGGCCTGGGCGACGAGGGGATGGTTGGAGACATCCTCCCCGGCCTCCCGGGCCTGCTCCACCGTCTGAATCTCCTTGGCCCTGCCCACATAGGCAGGATCCTTGCGGGAGAGGGCAAACTCTGCCAGCTTCAGCGGGTTGGAGCGGTAGGAGGAGGTCTCCCCAGAGGGGATGAGCTCATCGGTGGTGGTGACCGGGTCGTGGATCACCGAGGCCACCTGCAGCAGCAGGTGGTCCGTCAGGGCAGGCATGGCCGGCCAGTCGGCAATGTTGGGCCCCAGGCGCAGGGGCTGCTCCTGGTGGGGGGCACGCCAGCCGTTGTAGACCCGGTTGCGGTAGACGGTGCCGTCAAAGGTGTAGGGGGGCTTGGTGTAGGTCACATCCAGGTCGGTGGCAGGGGTCAGGTAGCCGCCGTTGACGGCGGTGGCGGCGATGGAGCGGGCATCCATGAGTGCCACCGAGGCGATCTGCCCATTGACGGGCTTGGAGCCCTCCCGGTTTGGAAAGTTGCGGGTGGAGTGGCGGATGGACAGGCAGTTGTTGGCCGGCACATCTCCCGCCCCAAAGCAGGGGCCGCAGAAGGCGGTGCGCACAGTAGCGCCAGCGGTCATAAAGTCGGCGATGGCCCCATTTTTCACCAGGGACAAGAAGACCGGCTGGCTGGAGGGATAGATGCTCATGGAGAAGGCCTCGCATCCCAGGGACCGGCCCCGGAGAATGTCCGCAGCGTCCACTAGGTTGTCGTAGGTGCCACCGGCGCAGCCGGCAATGACCCCCTGGTCCACCCGCAGTTTGCCGTTGACAATCTTGTCCGTCAGGGTGAAGGTGATGTTGGGGTTGTCCAGCTGTTTGGCCCCCTCCACCTCCACCTGGTGGAGGATGTCCTCCAGGTTCTCGTTGAGCGCCCGGATGGAGTAGGTGTTGGAGGGATGGAAGGGCAGGGCGATCATGGGCTCAATGGTGGCCAGATCCACCAGGATCATGCCGTCGTAGTAGGCCACCTCCTGGGGCGCCAGGGGGCGGTAGGCCTCAGGACGGCCGTGGAGGGCCAGGTAGTCCTTCACCTGGCCGTCGGTGCACCAGATAGAGGAGAGGCAGGTGGTCTCGGTGGTCATGACGTCAATGCCGTTGCGGTACTCCACATTGAGGTTTGCAATACCGTCCCCCACAAATTCCATGACCTTGTTTTTCACATAGCCATTTTTGAAGACGGCGCCGATGATGAACAGGGCCACGTCCTGGGGGCCCACGCCGGGGCGGGGCTTGCCGGTGAGGTAGACCCCCACCACCTGGGGCCGGGGGATGTCATAGGTCTTGTTCAGCAGCTGTTTGACCAGCTCGGGACCCCCTTCGCCGATGGCCATGGTGCCCAGCGCGCCATAGCGGGTGTGGCTATCGGAACCCAGGATCATTTTGCCGCATCCGCTCATCATCTCCCGCATATACTGGTGAATGACCGCCTGGTGGGCCGGCACATAGATGCCGCCGTACCGCTGGGCCGCCGACAGGCCAAAGAGATGGTCGTCCTCGTTGATGGTGCCGCCCACGGCGCACAGGCTGTTGTGGCAGTTGGTGAGCACATAGGGCAGAGGAAACTTCTCCAGGCCGCTGGCCCGGGCCGTCTGCACAATGCCCACATAGGTGATGTCGTGGGAGGCCATGGCATCAAATTTGATCTGCAGCTGCTCCATGTTGCCGGAGACGTTGTGCTCCTTGAGAATGGAGTAGGCCATGGTTCCCTCCCTGGCCTGTTCTGCGGTGGGGGTGCCGTTGGGGAAGCGCTGCCCCAACTGCTGGAGCCCCTGGGGCGTGTTGGGAATGACCTCCCGCCCGCCCACCAAAAAGGCGCCGGTATCCAGTAGCTTTATCATAACAATCCCTCCAAAAGCGGGGTTGCCCGCCGGTTTTTCTCATTTGAGACGCCCCGATGCCCTCCCTTTGGGGTGTGACAGAAAAATGGAGCGCTAAGTCCCTTTTATTGTAACACAGCCCCCCACAAAGTGCAACGAAGGCCCCATGGCCCACCGGCATTCACTGCATGGAGGGGGGCATTTTGGCCCACACTAGTACACAAATCCATCCAAATCACCATGCCCAAAGGGAGGACGACCTATGAACCGACTTTCCCAGCGAACCCGATTTTTCCTGCTGGCCTTTTGCATCACCTTTTTTGTCATGGCGGCGGTGAGCATGGTGGTAATCCTCAAGGTGACGCCACCCTCCCTCCAGCAGCCCCAGGAGGAGACGCCTCGGGGCGCCATCTACTACCCCTCCCAGGAGGAGAATTTGACCCTGCTGCAGGTCATCACCCGGGAGGGGCAGCTCCAGGAGGCGCTGCTCATCGGCTTTTATCCCCAGGCGGGGGAGCTCCCCGTGCTGGTGCTGCCCGCTGAGACGGTTTTGGCCACCCCTCAGGGGGAGATGACCGCCCAGGACTGCTATGGGGCGGGCCAGGTCCAGGGCCTGATGGCAGGGCTCCAGCAGACCCTGGCCATCACGGTGGACCGGTACCTCCTGTCTGAGGAGGGGACCTTTGCCCAGCTGTACAACCAGTTCCCGCCCATCACCTATGAGGTGGAGGCCCCTGTCACCATTCAGGAGGACGGCATCCAGGTGGAGATCCCCCAAGGGATCCAAAAGGTGGACGGGGATCAACTCATGCGCCTGGCCAACTACCAGGACTACACAGGAGGTGAGGAGGAGCGGCTACAGGTTCTGGGGGAATTGGTGGTGGAGGAGATCAACCAAAACCTGCTGACGGAGGATCTGGAGGCGGCGGACGGGACCTTTAAGGCCATTGTCAACACGCTGGAGAGCGACCTGGCCTATGGAGATTTTCAGATCCGCAAGGAGGCCCTCCAATTTATGGCCGCCCTGAGCACGGCGCCGGCCCGGCAGCTGTCCCTGGCCGGCCACTACAACCAGCAGGAGGGGAACTTCTACCTGGATGAGAGCATGGGGGACCTGGTGCAGGAGCATTACCCAGATTGAGCCCTGGCGGCATCTTCTGGCCATCCTCCCTTAGAGAAGCAAAAAATGTGCAAAAGGGGAGGGGATTTCATTGACAAACCCGTCCCCCATGGGATACACTGAGAGGGTACGAAGAGGATGATGGTTGCTTTTTGCATGAAAAGGGAATGTGGTGCAAAGCCACAGCAGCCCCCGCTACTGTCAATGGGAACGAACGCCCCAAAACGCCACTGGGAAACTGGGAAGGTGGGGCCAGTAGGAAAATCCATAAGCCAGGAGACCTGCCATGATCCGTTACACAACACTTTCGGCGGGAGAGTGGTTGTGCAGCAGAGGGGATCGCTTGCAGGTCTCTTCCACTGTGTTGCGCAAGAAGAGGGAGCCGCCAAAGGGCTCCCTTTTTTGTTGCAGGCACTGGAGAATATAGGGCCCTTCTGCGGCCGCAACCCCCTGTCGGAACCGACAATCGGAGGGATTGCAACGTGAAGTACAAGACAAAAACCAGGTCCGCCCTGGCTCTGCTGCTGGCGCTGACCATGGCCCTGGGGGCTGTGGTTCTGCCGGCATCCGCCCAGGATTGGACCCAGATGATGGGCAACACCTACCAGCCCGGCGTCACCGACGCAAAGCTGCCCATCAGCGCCGACCAGATTGAAGAAAAATGGGCCTGGAAAACCGCCGCCGGCTGGGGCAACAGTGCCGGAACCCCCATTGAGGTGGGGGACTACTGGTACCTGGGCTCCACCGCGCAGAAGACCCTCTACAAGCTGGCCAAAGGCGGCAAAGAGGTGGTGGCCCAGGCGGAACTGCCCTCCACGGGCCAATATTTCTGCCAGATTGCCTATGGGGATGGGCAGATCTTTGTCCCAGTGGAGGGGAGCGACGGGGTGTATCTGTACTCCTATGACGCAGACACCCTGGAACTGCTCTGGATCTCCCAAAAGTTCCCCAGCGACCACTCCTGGTCCCAGGCCCTCTGCCCGGTGATCTACCACAACGGCTATGTCTACTGCGGCAACGACATGGGCAACGGCACAGACGGCTCCTATGTGGCCATCTCCACAGCGGTGGATGAGAACACCACCCCCGACGAGCCCCGCGCCTTTGCCTGGACCTACCGGCCGGAGAACACCGATCAAACCGGCTACTACTGGGCCGGCGCCGCCATTGCCGGCAACGCCCTGGTGTTTGCCGGGGACTCTGGCGAGATTGTCTCCCACAGCTTGACAGCGGATGTGGTCTATGACCGCTTTGTGGTGCCGGATGCCACGGGGGCCATGTTCCGCTCCACCGCCTGCTATGACCCCTACACCCAGCGGGTGTTCCTCACCGCCCGGGATACGGGCAGCATCTACTCCATCAAGATCAACGCCGACGGCACCTTTGACCGTGACTCCTACCTGGAGACCAAGCTGGAGCGCAACGTCACCTCCAGCCCGGCGGTCTACCGGGGTCGGGTCTATGTGGGCAACGGGGGCCAGGGCTCCGAGGGCAAGGTGAGCGTGCTGGACGCCGAGACCCTGGAGATCCTCTATCAGGTGGATCTGGGGACCCAGACCAGCCCCATCATCACCACCGCCTATGCCACCCCGGAGAACGGCTACCAGGTCTATGTCTACTTTATGCAGTATGACCGCAAGGACAACGGCATCTATGTTCTCTCAGATAGCCAGAACAACAATGCCGCAAACCCAGGCACCCTGACCAAGCTCATCGCCCCCAGCACATTGCAGTACACCACCTCCAATGTGACCGCCTTCTCCGATGGCACCCTCTACTGCTACAACGACTCGGGGAACCTCTTTTGCTTCGGCTGGAAGAACCCGGAGGATGGCGTGTACACGGTGCAGGATGTAGAAAATGCCATCGCCTGCCTGCCAGAAGTGGAGGATCTGACCCTGTTGGAACAGTATGACCTGCAGCGGGCCAAGGAGCGCTTCGACGCCCTGGAGCCCTCTCAGCAGGCCCAGGTCTCCAATGGGGACAAGCTCACCGCCCTGGTGGAGCGGATGGCGGACCTGCAGAGCAAGGCCGCCCAGGTCCAGAGCCTGATTCAGGAGATTGGCCAGTTGGATTTGGACAGCCTGACCCTGGCCCAGGAGGATCAGGTCAACGGACTGCTCACCCGGTACAATGCCCTGAGCGAGAGCGCCAAGGCCCAGGTGACCAACTATGAGGTGCTGGCCCAGGCCGTGGAACAGATTGCCGCCCTGCGTCTGGCGCAGAATGCCCAGGATTTGACCCAGTCCATCCAGGGGCTCAAGGCGCTGGAGGAGATGACCTACGCCCAGGATTTTGCCCAGGTGCAGGCCCTGTACGGCCAGTACACCGCCCTGGGCGAGGCGGGACAGGCCCTGGTCACCAACGGGGAGACCCTGGTGAAGGCCTATGAGCACCTTGCCGCCCTGGGGGAGGAGATCCATAATCTCAATCAGGATATTTGGGATCAGATCCTGCCCATGGCCCTCACAAGGGATGATCAGGAGATGGTGGATGCACTGGCCCAGCGGTACAATGCCTTGCACCAGGCGGATCAAGCCCTGGTCACCAACCGGGAGGACCTGTTCTACGCCCAGCGGGTGCTGGAAAAGCTCCAGAAGAATGTCCTCTCCGGCGAGCTGCTGGAGCTGATCCAGGATCAGAGCAGCTACACCGTGGCGGGAGTCACAGCCGACGGAACCGCCTATGAGGTGACCTTTGACCCCTCTAAACTCACCAATTTGGGGGACCTGAACTTTGATCTCTCCCTGGGCAGCGGGAACCAGTCTGTGCTGGAGAGCCTGGCTGTGAACCCCCTGGCCCTGCGCTTTGCCCAGTCGGGCGCCCTCCCGGCGGCTCTGACGGTGCGGATCCCTGTGGATCTGGCAGACGGCGTCTATGGCCTGTACGCCTTTGATGGGGAGGCCCAGAGGGCGACACTGGTGCAGAAGGTGACGGTACAGGGCGGTGTGGCCACCTTTACCCTGGAGCAGGGTGGGGAATACTTCCTCTCCACCGGCTTGACCGGCGGCACAGCGGACGGCAACATCTCCACTGGAGACAGCCTGCCCCTTGGGGGGCTGGCCCTGCTGGCCCTGTTCAGCGCCGGCGCGGCCCTGATCCTGCGCAGAAGGGTACGGTAACCCCGCGCAAGGAGAGCAGCGGTTCCACACAGTTTAACAGGGAGTGTAGGGCGGTCCGGCCGATGGATTGGGCCGCCCTCGCATCCGTCAAAGGGGGATTTGGATGAAACGGAATTGGCGCAAGGGGCTGCTGGCCCTTGTCCTGGCGGTGGGGCTGTGCCTGGGGGGATGTACCGTTGAGCGGCCAGAGGATTTGGCCAGCGGCGGGGCCACCCAGTCCTCCCAAATCAGTGGAGAGGGGGGCTCCTCCATCCTGGAAGAGAATGCCGACACATCGGAACAGGATGGCTCCCAGGCATCAGACGCGGCCTCTGGCAGCTCCCAGTCGGATGCCGCCTCAGGGGGGCAGACGGGCAGTGGAAACGCGAATGGCGCCAGCGGGGAGAAGGACCAGTACCAGACGGACCCTGTGCCCGAGGGGAAGCCACAGCCCCAGGAGCCGCAGGACACAGAGGTGGATGAGAACACCAAGCTCACCTGCACCCTGACCATCCGGTGCGACACCATTCTGGACCACATGGACCAGTTCAACAAGGAGAAGCTCTCGGTTCTCCCGGCGGACGGCATCATCTACAGCACCCGCCAGGTGACATTCTATGAGGGGGAGTCGGTCTTTGACGTGCTCCTGCGGGAGACCCGGAAAAACCGCATCCACATGGAGTTTACAGAGACGCCCCTCTACAACAGCAACTACATAGAGGGCATCCACAACATCTATGAGTTCGACTGCGGGGAGCTGAGCGGATGGATGTACTGTGTCAACGGCTGGTACCCCAACTACGGGTGCAGCCGCTACCTGCTGCAGGACGGGGACGTGATCCAATGGAACTACACCTGCGACCTGGGCAGGGATCTGGGGGTGGATTGGTTAGAAAATGGCCAGAAGAACTAGAACCGGGTATCGGGATGTCTTTTCCACCTGCCACCCGGCGATCAACTTTTTTTATTTTGCCTCGGTGATGCTCTGCGGCATGTTCTTTTTGCATCCGGTGTTTTTGGGGATCTCCCTGGTGGGGAGCGTGGCCTATGCCATCCTCCTCAAAGGGGAGCGCACCGCCAGGTTCTATTTGTGGGGGCTGGTCCCGTCCATCCTTCTCATGGCCCTGGTCAACCCCCTTTTCAACCACCAGGGGGTCACCATCCTGCTGTATGTCAACAACAACCCCCTGACCTGGGAGTCCATCGCCTACGGCCTTGCCGCCGCTGTGATGCTCTTCTCCGTGGCCAGCTGGTTCTCCTGCTACGGCGTGGTCATGACCAGTGACAAGTTCCTCTACCTCTTTGGCCGGGTGATTCCGGCCCTGTCCCTGGTGCTGTCCATGGCCCTGCGGTTTGTGCCCCGCTTTCAGGCCCAGGCCAGAGTCATCTCCAACGGGCAGAAGTGTGTGGGGCGGGATGCCTCCAACGGGAACCTGGTGCAAAAACTGCGCAACGGCATGACCATCCTCTCCATCCTTGTCACCTGGGCCCTGGAGAACGCCATTGAGACGGCGGACTCCATGCGCGCCAGGGGCTTTGGTCTCAAGGGACGCACCAGCTTCTCCTTGTACCGGTTTGACTCCAGGGACCGGTGTGTCCTGCTGGTGCTCCTGGGGCTGGTGGCGGTGGTGCTCCTGGGGGCCGCCACAGGGGAGAATGACATCCTCTACTTCCCACGGATCGTGGTAAAACCCCTCTCCTGGTGGAGCGCTGTGGTCTATCTGGCCTATGGGGCCCTCTGTCTGCTGCCCCTTATTTTGGAAGGATTGGAGGCGTACAAATGGCATCGATTGCGCTGCAAAGCCTGACCTTTACCTACCCCCAGCGGGAGATCCCTGCCCTGCGGGAGGTGAGCCTGACGGTGGGGGAGGGGGAGTTCCTGGTGCTGTGCGGCAAGTCCGGCTGCGGCAAGAGCACCCTGCTGCGGCACCTGAAGACCGTGCTGACACCCCACGGCAGGCGCTCCGGGGAGATCCTGCTGGATGGGGTTCCCCTGCAGCAGGTGGATCAGCGCACCCAGAGCGCCCGCATCGGCTATGTGCTCCAGGACCCGGAAAATCAAATTGTCACCGACAAGGTCTGGCACGAGCTGGCCTTTGGCCTGGAGAGCCTGGGGATGGATCCCCCCACCATCCGTCTGCGGGTGGCGGAGATGGCCAGCTTCTTTGGCATCCAGGGGTGGTTTGAAAAATCGGTGACCGAGCTCTCCGGCGGCCAAAAGCAGCTGCTGAACCTGGCCTCCATCATGGCCATGCAGCCGGATGTGCTGATTTTAGATGAACCCACCAGCCAGCTGGACCCCATTGCCGCCTCGGAGTTTCTCCAGACGGTGCTGCGGATCAACCGGGAGCTGGGCACCACGGTGATCCTCTCGGAGCACCGCCTGGAGGAGGTGCTCCCCATGGCGGACCGGGTGGTGGTGCTGGAGGCGGGGGCCATCCTCTGCCAGGGGACGCCCCGCCAGGTGGGGAAGGCGCTGAAGACGCTGAACAGTGATATGTTCCTGGCCATGCCCGCCCCAATGCAGATCTATGCCGGGGTCCAGAGCAGCGACCCCTGCCCCCTCACCGTGCGGGAGGGCAGGGAGTGGATCACCCGTGCCTTCCCCCAGCCCCTGCCCCGGCAGGAGCTCCCAGGGCCGGAGCCGGACAGGGGCGAGGCGGCGGTGGTCCTCAAGGAGGTCTGGTTCCGCTATGAGCGCCACGGCGAGGATGTGATCCGGGACCTGTCCCTGACCATCCCCAAGGGCCGTTTCACCTGCATTGTGGGGGGCAACGGCACGGGGAAGACCACCGCCCTCTCCCTTATCAGCGGCATCCAGCGCCCCTACCGGGGCAAGATCACCCTCTTTGGCAAGGAGATCTCCCGCTACGCCAACCGGGAGCTGTTTCAGGGGATGATGGGGGTGCTGCCCCAGAACCCCCAGACCCTCTTTGTGAAAAAGACGGTCAAGCTGGATCTGGAGGAGATTTTAAAGGGCCGGGGCATCCCCCATCAGGAGCGGGAGAAGCGGGTGCTGGAGATGGCCCGCCGCCTGCAGCTGCAGGACCTGCTGGAGATGCACCCCTATGACCTGTCCGGCGGGGAGCAGCAGCGGGCCGCCCTGGCAAAGGTCCTGCTGCTGGAGCCGAAGATCCTTTTGATGGATGAGCCCACCAAGGGCCTGGATGGCCACATGAAGCAGACCCTGGCCGCCATCTGCCAGGATCTGTTGGACCAGGGGGTCACCATCCTCATGGTCTCCCACGACATTGAGTTCTGTGCCCGGTACGCCCACCGGGTGGCCCTGTTTTTCCAGGGGAGTGTGGTGACAGAGAACACCCCCAGGGCTTTTTTCTCCGGCAACAGCTTCTACACCACGGCGGCCAACCGCATGGCGCGCCACCGCTTTCCCACCGCCATTACCAACGAGGATGTGATTGAACAATGGAACAGGAACAAACCCTAGCCCGCCGTGCCCGGCGCAGGCGCACCCTGCTGACGGCCCTGCTGGTGCTGTTGGTGATGCCGGGCACCATCCTCTTTGGGGTCTATTGTTTGGATGACCGCAAGTATTACTTCATCAGCCTGCTGCTGATCCTCTACACCATGGTCCCCTTCCTGCTGGTCTTTGAGCGGCGGCGCCCCCAGGCCAGGGAGCTGATGATCCTGGCGGTCATGTCCGCCCTGGCGGTGGCAAGCCGGGTGGCCTTCTTCATGCTCCCCCAGTTTAAACCCATCACCGCCATTGTGATCCTCACGGGCATCGCCCTGGGGCCCCAGGCGGGCTTTCTCACAGGGGCGGTCTCCGGCTTTCTGTCCAACTTTTTCTTTGGCCAGGGCCCCTGGACCCCCTGGCAGATGTTCTCCTTTGGCATCCTGGGCTTTCTGTTTGGCCTGCTCTTTTACGGGCGCAGGCGTCCCACCACGGCAAGGGGCCAAAGGCTCTGGCTGGTGCTGGTATCCCTGCTGGGGTTTGTGGGCGTCATGGTGGTCTATGGCCCCCTGATGAACCTGAGCGCGGTGATGATGATGACCCCACAGGTCACATGGAGCATGTTCTGGGCCAGTGTGGTGGTGGCCATCCCCATGGATCTGGTCCACGCCGGTTCCACGGCCCTGTTTCTGCTGCTGTTGACCCGGCCCATTTTGGAAAAACTGGAGCGGGTCCAAATCAAATATGGGCTGTTGGAGACTCCGCCCACATCCAGATGAGAAAAGTGCCCTGGAAAACCTCGCGTTTTCCAGGGCGTTTTGCTGACTTTGGACTGTTGAAAATCTCCTGTTTGGATACATGTCTGGCGGCAGATCTGCCCACTGTGGGGGCGGTCACAGTTTATTTACATCATTTCGGGGAAAGATCAAGTTCTCTTCATATAGTCATCACATTGGCAGGGTATTCTATAGACAGTTCAAAGAGAACGCCCAGAAGTTCCAAAGGAGGTCACGCGTATGTATGACGACAGTCAATTCAACGCTAACATAAATCAGAATTTCAACCAAGACAGCGGCAACGAGTCCGCCCGCAGGGTCCAGTGGTACAGCGTTCCGCCGGAACATGCGGAGAAACTGGGGCTCAACACCAACGGCCCCAAGAGGTCCCGCAAATGGGTAGCCGGTCTGGTGGCCGGATGTATGGCAGTCTCCTTCGCCTGCGGTGTGGGCGGCGCCTACCTGGGCAACTACCTGCAGGACGGCGGCAACTCCGCCTCCTCCAGCCAGTTGGTCAACGGCTCCTCCACAACAGGCGCCACAAACACCTCCACTGGCACCTCCACCGGCAGTGTGGAGGATGTGGTGAGCCAGGTGGCAGATTCGGTGGTGGAGATCCGGACCGAGAGCGTCTCCTACGGCTCCTTCATGCAGCAGTGGGTGGAGAGCGGCGCCGGCAGCGGTGTCATCGTCACCGCAGACGGATACATCGTCACCAACAACCATGTCATTGAGGGCGCCAATACCATCCAAGTGACCCTGCGCAACGGGGAGAGCTACACCGCCACTCTGGTTGGCACCGATGAAGAGACGGATGTGGCCCTGTTGAAAATTGACGCCACGGGCTTGACCCCAGCGGTGTTGGGGGATTCTTCCACTCTTCGTGTGGGTCAGACAGCCATTGTCATCGGAAATCCTCTGGGCTCCCTGGGCGGCACGGTCACAACGGGTACCGTCAGCGCCTTGGATCGGGAGATTGAACTGGAGGGGCAGACCATGAACCTGCTTCAAACCGATGCGGCGGTGAACCCCGGCAACTCCGGCGGCGGTATGTTTGATCTGAACGGCCAGCTCATCGGTCTGATTGTCGCCAAATCCTCTGGCAGCAATGTGGAGGGCCTGGGATTTGCCATCCCGGTCAACGACGTGCGGGACGTGGTGGAACAGCTCATGAACTACGGCTATGTCAAGGGCCGCATCGACCTGGAGATGACCCTGGTGGACATCACCAGCACACAGGAGGCCCTCATGTACCGGGTGGATCGGTTGGGCGCCTATGTGCTCAAGGTTCCTGACGGCTCCAATGCCCAGTCGGCAGGCTTCCAGGTGGGGGATTGCATCACCGCTGTGGGGAGCACCGCGGTCAGCAGCTCCAGTGAGATCACCTCGGCTCTGGCAGACTATCAGGTGGGGGATTCCGTGGCTTTCACTGTGGTACGTGACGGCCAGACCATGACTCTCAACCTGACCTTGGCGGAACATGTTCCGTCATAAAATTCCACAAAGGATTTCGTAGTTTATTGACAGTTTCGTCACAATCTTTTGGTACAATCAAGGTGTAGAGGGAGTCAAGCCCGGGATCGCAGATCCTCCTCTCCCTCGGCAGATTTTCTCATTCTTATTTCCTCTTATCCCATACAGGTTGGGGGATCTTCCCCCGCCTGTATGGACCCCAAACTTGCCAACTCCTCTTTTTTGTACATTTTCTTCTTCAAACCTTGTTGAAGGCTGGTGGGGGAGCACCGCCGCTCCTCCACCCAGGCTTCAACAACCGGTTGGATCAGAAAATCCCTCGAAAGAGTTTTGATAGATTTTCCTTTTCTTCTCGTTCTTTTGCGTGCGGACCCCAGCGGGGCACTGCTCCGCTGGGAACCGGAACGCAAAACCAAGGCTGCTCACTCCTCTTTTTTGTACATTTTCTTCTTCAAACCCCGTTGAGGGCTGCCAGGGCGGGTCCTCCGCCCCCAGGCTTCAACGGGAGGAGAAAGGCAAAAAAGTTTTGATACCGCTCCTTCCGCTGCCCCTCTGTCGGTGTACAGACTGCTAGAGGTCCTTGGAAGGGACACACAGTTGCTCACTCCTCTTTTTTGTACATTTTCTTCTTCAAACCCCGTTGAGGGCTGCTGGGAGCGGGTCCACCGCTCCCCAGGCTTCAGCGGGAGAGAAAACGACAAAAAAGTTTGCCGGGTCCCCACGGGGAACCCATTGCCAATCCTTTTGCTAGCCCCTCTTTCTTCATAGAACTCTCCTTTCGGCTGATTGCGGTGCGGCCCCGGGCCGCACCCCATGAGGTCGCCCCAGAGGGTGAAACGGAGGGCGGATCGCTCCTGACGAGTCTTCCAATGCTTTCGACAAAGGGGCGGATTTTCCCAGACCGGTAGGGTCTATCAAAAGGATGGGAACACATCCTTTTTCAATAGCATGGAATCAATCTTCCATGAACTGTTCGTCCGCCGGGTGGTCGGAATACCGGCCCGGTGGGTGGAACAGACGAAGCGCAAGGAAATCCAGGTGGCGGTACTTCCACCGGGATTTTTTCTTTATGTCGGGGGATTCGCCCGCTCACCAAGGGACCGGGCGGTGGCCGTTGCTCTCGGCCATCTCCCATGTGATCCAGAGGACCCAAAGGCAAAAATTTTGCGCCGGCGGCGTCGCTTTTGCAGGTTCGCCCTGGCAAAGGGGCAGAATGATCTGGTATAATAGAGCGGAAAAAGGCCCCTGGTCCCCGGGAGATGGGCGCGTACGGTCCCGGTGGGGCCAGGCGGCCCGTTGGAGCAGGGGTTCCGCCGTGGAAGAAGAAAATCCCCAAAGATCAGACGATGGGAGGAATCAACATGAGCCGGCTGCTGGTGGTGGACGATGAGCAGAAGATCCGGGAGATGATCAAAAAATACGCCCTCTTTGAGGGGTACGAGGTCGCCGAGGCCGAGGACGGGATGCAGGCGGTGGAAATGTGCCGCAACCAGGATTTTGACCTGCTGATCATGGATGTGATGATGCCCGAACTGGACGGCTTCTCCGCCTGCCGGGAGATCCGCAAATATAAACAGATCCCAATGATCATGCTCTCAGCCCGGGGGGAGGAGTATGACAAAATCCACGGCTTTGAGCTGGGGGTGGATGACTATGTGGTCAAGCCCTTTTCCCCCAAGGAGCTGATGATGCGCGTCCAGGCGGTGCTCAGGCGCAGCCAAGGCGCCCAGACGCCGGCGCGGGATGTCTTTGAATACCAGGGTCTGAAGGTGGACTTCACCGGCCGCCTGGTCTATGTGGACGGCCAAAAGGTGGAGATGTCCCCCAAGGAGTACGACCTGTTTTTCTATCTGGTCAAAAACCGGGGCATCGCCCTGACCCGGGAAAAGCTGCTCAACGACGTGTGGGGCTACGACTTCTATGGGGACGACCGCACCTTAGATACCCACATCAAGCTGGTGCGCAAAAGCCTTGGGCCCTACAGCAACCTGCTGGTGACATTGCGAGGGGTGGGGTATCGCTTTGAAGCTTAAGGAACGGTATCTGCGCCTGCATGAGCGCTGGGACCGGGTGAGCATCCGCTGGCACCTGATGAGCTACCTGGCCATCTTTGTGGTGCTCATGCTGGCGGTCATCTGGATCTTCCAGATCGCCTTTTTGGACACCTTTTACCGGGCCAACCAGACCCGGCGCATTGAGGAGTCCGCCGAGCTGCTGGCCGACAACATCGACAACGGCAACCTGTTGGAGACCGCCCTGCAGGTGGCCCAGAACAACAACACCTGCATCCGCATTGTGGATGAAAAGCTGGTGGACCGGCTGGACATCAACATGAACGACAGCTGCATCATCCACCGCCTCTCCACACTGGGGCTGGCCCAGTACTATTACGAGGCCCAGGAGAGCAAAAATGGCGTGGTACTGGACCAGTTTGAGGGGGCCATCTTTGGACAGAACACGCCGCCCCACGAGGACGGGGTCCAGAGCATTGTCTATGTCAAACTGGTCCAGGCGGAGAACGGCAGCACCTATATGATCCTTCTCAACTCTGTCCTCTCCCCCATAGGGGCCACGGTGGACACGCTCCAGACCCAATTTTTCTGGATTGTGGGCATCTTCCTGCTGCTGTGTGTGGTGCTGGCCTTCCTGCTCTCCCGGCGGATCTCCAAGCCCATTGTGCAGATCAACCAGTCTGCCAAGGAGCTGGCCAAGGGGCGGTATGACACCACCTTCACCGGCGGCGGATACCTGGAGATCGCAGAGCTGCGGGAGACCCTCAACTATGCCGCCCAGGAGCTGTCCAAGGTGGAGGGGCTGCGCCGGGAGTTTATCGCCAACGTCTCCCACGACCTGCGCACCCCCCTGACAATGATCACCGGCTATGGGGAGGTCATGCGGGACCTGCCTGGGGAGAACACCCCGGAGAATGTCCAGATCATCATCGATGAGGCCAAGCGCCTGACCTCCCTGGTCAACAACATCCTGGATATCTCCAAGCTCCAGTCTGGCAACCAGGAGCTGAACCTGACCTGTTACAACCTGACCGAGGACATTGCCCGCACCTTGAGCCGCTACGCCAAGCTCAGGGAGCAGGAGGGGTACCAGATCCACTTCCAGTGTGACCAGCAGGCCTGGGTCCAGGCGGATGCCATGCGCATGGGCCAGGTGCTCTACAACCTGGTGAACAACGCCATCACCTACACGGGGGAGGACCGCAAGGTCCTGGTGCGCCAACAGGTGAAGAACGGCTGGGTCTGTGTCCAGGTTATGGACACGGGGGAGGGCATTCCGGAGGATCAGCTCCCCCTCATCTGGGACCGGTACTACAAGGTGAAGAGCAATCACCGCCGGGCAGTGGTGGGCACGGGCCTGGGCCTGTCCATTGTCAAAGGCATTTTGGAGCTGCACCACGCCCGCTATGGGGTGGAGAGCACCCTGGGGAAGGGGAGCACCTTCTGGTTTTCGTTGCCGGTGGTGGATCCACCGGAGCCGGCGCAGGGGGACATTTCCCCGGATGGGGAGGATACCGCCCTGCTCCAGACACCGCCCGATGGATCCGCCGGCCCCGATGGGCCACAGCAATCGGTTTGAGTGATAAGAGAAGTCCCCGCCGCCCTGTATTGACAGGGCGGCGGGGACGCTTTGTCTCTCTGCTGGAGTGGCGGCATGGGGCCCCTCTGAATGGGTGATCCCCTCCCTCTGGGGTGGATCAGAGGTGGGCCAGTTCCCAGCGGGTCAAAGCCGCCAACTCCTCCGGGGTGTGGAACCAGTGCTCCCCCTGGGGCAGCACCGTCAGCTCCCAGGAGAAGCGGCGGACAAAGGTGTCCACCACCGCCCGGTCGGTCAGGTGGTCCCTGCCGCCGTAGAGAAGGGCAGTTTGGGGATCCCACCGGCGGACGGGATGTTCCCTTGCATATTGAAGGTACCGCCAGGAGAGGGTCTCCCCAAAGGTGGTGGGGATCTCCCCGCACCTCTGGAGCTGCGGTTCCGTCACACCGGCCCAGGTCATCATCCGCTCTATGAGCTGGGCCATGTCCAGCACCGGGGAGAGAAACAGGGCCTCTGAGAGATTGGATTCGGCAAAGGCCAGCAGGGAGAACCAGGTCCCCAGGCTGGTGGCCCGCAGGGAGATCTGGCTCCACCGCCCCTGTGCCCACGCAAGCACATGCCTCAGCTCCGGAACCACCTCCCAAGGGGTGAGGGCGGCGTGGGTTCCGGACCGCTCCCCATGCTCCGGCAGATCGATGGCAAGCACCTGGCTGCCCCTTGGGCAGGCCAATTGGGCAAAGGAGGCGGCCTCCTCCTTACGGCCCATCTTGCCGTGGACATACAGCCAGAGGTGCTCCGATTCCTCCCCATACAGGAGGGCTGGCACCTGCTGAATCAGCAGACAGGTCTGTTTCATGGTGGGATGCTCCTTTCCGTGTGTATCCAGTGTGGCCGGGGATTGGCAGGGGATGTCCGCCCTGCAAGCGGCCTTGCCCCGGCCAGGGAATTTCGCTATACTAAATGGAGAAGATAAAAGGGAGTGATGTTCCAATGACACAGGTGGTGGCCGCCCTCCTCTGGGAGGGGGAGCGCTTTTTGATCTGCCAGCGGCCGGCCCACAAGGCCAGGGGGCTGCTGTGGGAATTTGTCGGCGGCAAGGTGGAGCCGGGGGAGACCAAGGCCCAGGCCCTGGTGCGGGAGTGCCAGGAGGAACTGGACATCGCCGTCTCGGTGGGGGAGGTGTTCCTGGAGGTGACCCACCAATATCCGGATCTCACGGTGCATCTGACCCTGTTCCATGCCGCCATTGTGGAGGGGACTCCCAAGATGCTGGAGCATGCGGACCTGCGCTGGATCACTGTGGAGGAGATCCCTCAGTATGACTTTTGCCCCGCGGACCAGGTGATCCTGGAAAAACTCCAGCGGGAGTATGGGGCGGCCCCCCCTGGAGGAACCGGCGGTACCCTGTTGAATCAGCATACCACAATTTGATTTGATGCTTCTGGCAGTAATCCAGGTGTGAAAGTGTCAATCTATAATCCTTCCTGCCGCCAAAATTCCCCCAGCCACAAGGGCATTTGAGAGGAATTAAACACTCGGACGCCTGTGCAGGGAAACCAAAGGCCCGAAGGAGTGTCTTCTTGGGGCAAGGATTGCCGCGAGTATTGTTGATATATTTCATTCACTGCTTCTGTCAACAGAGATCGGGAACGCTTATCGGGGTCATTGTTGCGGTTCTTCTTGTCTAGATATCTCCTGCGCAGCTCTTGCCACAATCCCTCCTCCTTGAGCCATTTGATTCTGTCCGGTAGACGATAAAAACTGTTGGACTGTTCAGCCCAGTAATAGTGCTTTTGTTTCTTTTCGAAGTGAATGTATTCCTGATGTGATGATCCATTCATATCTTCGTAATCTTTGACAAAACAGAAATCTACATGGTACAGAATGCGGGAATGTATGCGGTCTTTGACCTTGATTGTCAGTACTCGCTTGGAATCCTCTGCATAATCATAGCCGTATTTTGTGGCAATCTGATCCAGAACCTGCTTGAAGCGAAGTTTAATCTCTTTTGGGGTAAGGTTCCCACCGTCATGTGGAGAGATATCAACATCAAAATCATAGCCAATGTTGGACATGGTATCATATGTAATCAGATTTCGGGAATAGCTGCCAATAATTTTGTGCTGAAACCGATATTGAGCACGCAAATTTTGATGGATCTGCCGGAGAATATCCTGTAGGTTATCATAAGCCCTTTGGACATCGGACGAATGTTTGGAAATAAACTGAAAGTTATGCTGCATGTTTCTTTTCCCTCCCTCATAATTTCCTTGAGCGGTTTTGCTCTGCTAGAATAAATCATTCTATTATATCCAAAATAGGATTTTTGTCAATGCCTATATCATCCAAAAAGCGTCTGCAAAGGCAGACTGGTGCCGCTGGTTTGGTCAAAATGAAATTGTGAGATGGGAAAGGATGCCTGAAGGAAATCTTCCGTTTGAGAGGAGTTTCTCTAACTGATGTTTTTATGAGAGGATAGCGGTTTGGAAGCCGATCAGATTGGGCTACAATGCAGCAAGATTCTGTGGAAAGGAAACAGGACACATAGTGCCTAGACAATAAAAAACCGCTGCAAGCATCTGCTTGCAGCGGTGTGGTCGAGGCGACAGGACTTGAACCTGCGGCATCTTGGTCCCAAACCAAGCACTCTACCAAACTGAGCTACGCCTCGTGACAGAGTATATTTTATTATACCTCATGCTCTGCAAAAAGTCAATATCGCTTCGCTGTCTGCAGCACCTCCCTCTGTGGAGGCGCAAGAAGAGCTGAGGCGGTGGAAATCCGTCCCCAGAGGGCCCCTTCCCCCGGTAAAGAAGGGGCAATGATATTGACTTCCCAGCCAGGAAACGGTAAGATAAGGATAATGTTTGGGCGCTCTGTGCGGTCCCGCCGGGGGCGGGATTTTGCGCCCGGCAAGCTGGAGATACCAAAGAACCAATGGAGCAGGGGCTCCCAAAAATCACCAAAGATTGGATGATGGTACGATGAAAAATGCAGAAAAAACCATGGACAAGATCGTGGCCCTCTGTAAGGGCAGGGGCTTTGTATACGCCGGCTCGGAGATCTACGGGGGCCTTTCCAACACCTGGGACTATGGCCCCTTGGGTGTGGAGCTGAAAAACAATGTCAAAAGGGCCTGGTGGAAAAAGTTCATCCAGGAATCCCCCTACAACGTGGGCATCGATGCGGCCATTCTCATGAATCCCCAGGTGTGGGTGGCCTCCGGCCACCTGGGCGGCTTCTCCGATCCGCTCATGGACTGCAAGGACTGCAAGACCCGCCACCGGGCCGACAAGCTCATTGAGGATGCCACCGGGGTCAACCCCGCCGGGTGGAGCAATGAGCAGATGCTGGACTTTATCCGGGAGAAGGGGATCAAGTGTCCCAACTGCGGCAGCAGCAACTTCACCGACATCCGGCAATTCAATCTGATGTTCAAGACCTTCCAGGGCGTGACCGAGGACGCCAAGAGCGAGATCTACCTGCGGCCGGAGACCGCCCAGGGCATCTTTGTCAACTTTGCCAACGTCCAGCGCACCACCCGCAAAAAGCTCCCCTTTGGCATCGGCCAGGTGGGCAAGTCCTTCCGCAACGAGATCACCCCCGGCAACTTCACCTTCCGCACCCGGGAGTTTGAGCAGATGGAGCTGGAGTTCTTCTG
>CAJFOV010000033.1 GCA_904397835.1 Candidatus Aristotella avistercoris | reverse complement strand
TTCCCATTCCGAACACGGAAGTTAAGCTCAACAGTGCCGAAAATACTTGGCGGGACACCGCCCGGGAACATAGGTCGGCGCCGGCTCCAATATTCCTCCTTAGCTCAGTCGGTAGAGCCCGCGGCTGTTAACCGCGTTGTCGTTGGTTCGAGTCCAACAGGGGGAGCCAAATTTAATATAAACCGCCGATCCAATTCGGCGGTTTATATTAACCCACATAGTTTATGGGCCTTTAGCTCAGTTGGTTAGAGCAACCGGCTCATAACCGGTCGGTCCCGGGTTCGAGTCCCTGAAGGCCCACCAGAAGTTACATATTTAGGGGTATAGCTCAGTTGGTAGAGCAGCGGTCTCCAAAACCGCGTGCCGAGGGTTCAAGTCCTTCTGCCCCTGCCACGGGAACAATGCTGCTATGGCTCAGGCGGTAGAGCACGTCCTTGGTAAGGACGAGGTCACCAGTTCGAATCTGGTTAGCAGCTCCATTATGAAAGCTCACATTGGTTGATTGCCATGTGAGCTTTTTTGTTTGATAAATCCTGTGAAATAAAACATGGTGAAAAGTTGTGCGCAGGCTATTCGGGCGCACAAACCCAGCGGTTCTTTGATGCACAGGTTTTTCCACAGAACGCCCTAATAACCAATCCGAAATATGTCAAACAAGAACGTCCAAAAGACAAAACAATGAATGCAGGCGGATTTATTGATATTATTAATATTGATTGACAGCTTGTACAACTTCCGTGTATAGTGAAAAAAACGCACTTATCACAGGGAGGTATCACAATGAAAGGAAGACGCTTGCTGGCGTTGCTTTTGGCCCTTGTGCTGACACTGGGGATGTTTGCTGGTTGCGGTCAGGAGCAGGACAACTCCTCCGGATCCGAGGGAGAGGAGCGGGTGCTGACTGTCAGTGGAAACGGGGATTTTGGCTATCCCTCCGTCTACACCATCTCCTCCAAGGGGCAGGGCTACATGACCCTGAGCTACATCTTTGACACCCTGATGTGGAAGGATGAGAATGGTCTGATCCCCTATCTGGCAGAGAGCTACTCCATTTCCGAGGACAGCAAAACCTACACCTTCAACCTTCGTGAGGGCATCAAATTCACCGATGGGGAACCCTTCACCGCCGAGGATGTGAAGTTCACCTTTGACTACATGAAGGAGCACCCCTACCAATGGGTCTCTGTGGACATGGTCAAGGAGGCAAGAGTGGTGGATGACCTCACCGTGGAGATTGAGCTCAACGAGGTCTATGTTCCCTTCTTGAGCGATGTGGCTGGGAGCCTGCCCATTCTGCCCAAGCACATCTGGGAGAATGTCACTGAGCCGGAGACCTTCAACACACCGGAGGCCACCGTCTCCACCGGTCCCTTCATGCTGGAGAACTATGACAGCGCCGCCGGGACCTACACCTTCAAGGCGAACCCGGACTACTTCTACGGCGAGGTTCAAATTGACAAGTTGATCATCGCCAATGTCTCCGGCTCCGATGCCAAGGAGGCCCTTCTGAGTGGAGAGATCGATGTGGCGCCCAATATCAACTACAAGGCTGCTGAAAGCTTGAAGGAGGATGCCAACTTCACCGTACTGGAGGGTCCGGGCCTGTCCGTCACACGGCTCTACTTGAACTTTGGGGATTCCGCTCTGGCCACCAAGGAGGTCCGCCAGGCCATGTACCACGCCATCAACCTGGACGAGATCGTGGAGAAGGCCTATGGCGGCTCCGGCTACCCTGGCTCGGCCGGACATGTACAGCCGGATACCCCCTGGTACAACCCGGATGTGAAGCAATATGATTACAATGTGGACACCGCCAAGGAGCTGTTGGCTCAGGCGGGGGCCGTGGATTCCAACGGGGACGGCGTTCTGGAGTTCCAGGGGGAGCCCATGTCCTATACCTTGAAGTTCTCCGAGGGGGACGAGGCCCTGGCAGAACTGCTGGTCTCCTACCTTGGGGCGGTGGGCATTGAGGTGAGCGCCCAGGCGTCGGACGACGCCACTGTCAAATCCGCCATTGCCGATGGAGATTTTGAACTGGCCTTCAACACCAATGGTTCCTTTGGCGGGGACCCGGTGTTCCTCTCCCGTTTTGCCACGGAGGGCGTGGATGGGGCCCCCATTGTCACAGGACAGGGCGGCGTCACCTGGGAGAGCGACGAGTACAACCGCATCTACAACGAGTCCGCCAGCGAGCTGGATGAGACCAAGCGCCACGAGCTGGTGGATCAGCTGCAGGAGATCATCGCCGAGGAGCTACCCTGCCTGACCCTCTACTACAAGGAGTCAGTGGCGGCATATAACAACACCGTGTTCGACGGTTTCTATTACACCCCCGACGGCATCTCCATTGCCATCCCCTTCATCATGAACAAGCTGGTGTTTGTCTCCGGCCAGTGGAAGGGCTAAAAATTGATTCAGAGGTCCAGGAGGGGACGCCCCGCGTCCCCTCTTTTCTTGCTTCAAAAAGCGGACTGATCCCAACCGGGGCGGAAGGAGGAAAAAGTGTGAAGCGGGGCGCCGCCTTTGTGGCAAAATATCTCATCTATTTGGCGCTGATTGTCTGCATCAGCTTCTTCCTGCCCCGTCTGCTGCCGGGGAGCCCCCTGTCGGTGCTGGATGAATCCACCGTCTCCCAAAACATGGGGGCATCCTCCCAGGCGTTTCAGGCGTACTACGCCCCGGACCGGCCTCTGCCGGAACAATTTGTGCGGTATCTGGGGCACCTGTTCCAGGGGGATCTGGGGTACTCCCTGACGGCGAAGCGGCCGGTTTTGGAGATGATCGGCCAGAGCATCGGTTGGAGTCTGCTGCTGGCGGGCCTTTCCCTGGCGGTTGGCATCCCATTGGGCATCTGGTACGGGATACGGGCAGGGATGCGGGAGAACCGGCGCTCCTTTCGGGGTGTGGCGCTGGTGGTGCTCCAGGGGATTCCCGTGGTGCTATTGGCCACGGTGGCCCAGCTGGTGCTCTGCTATCAGCTGCAGATCTTCCCCAAGCGGGGGGCCTACTGTGTGGGTATGACCCCCGGCGAGCCGGGGTATTGGCTGGATGTGTTGGCCCACATGGCCCTGCCCCTTCTCATCATGACCCTGACCGAGATCCCCAGCATTGCCATCTTTGCCTACAACAGCACCATGCGCATGAAGGGGGAGCAGTTTGTGCGCATGGCCAACTATCTGCAGATCCCCCAGAAGGTGATCCGCAGGCGCTACATCCTGCCAAACATCCTGCCGGAGCTGTTGGGCAAGCTGAGCATTCAGTGTATCACCTGCCTGGCGGGGACCCTGTTTGTGGAGTCGGTGTTCTCCTATCCCGGCATTGGGCTGCTGCTGCGCACTGCCACAGCCAACCGGGATTACACCCTTATGCAGGGGATTCTATTGGTGGTGTGTGTGTTGGGCCTGGTGATCAGCGGGATTTTTGACCTGCTTATCCATCGAAATGCGGAGAAGTGCTGATGAATGTGATCCATTCTGACCGTTTATCTCTGGGTGCGTCCCTCCTGCGGTGGTGGAGCGCCCTATCCATAAGCAAGCGGGTGTGCAGCGTCATCTGCCTGCTCTATCTGCTGATGGCTCTCTTTGGGCCAGTGTTTGCTCCCTATGGGGCGGATGATTTTTCCTCTTCGTCCCTGTTGCCCCCCTCCTGGGAACACCTGTTGGGCACCGATGAGATGGGGCACGACATCTTCTCCATGCTGCTGCAGGGGTTCCGGTTGAGCATCGGCGTCTCCCTTCTGGCGGGAGGGGGCAGCACCCTGGTGGGGACACTCCTGGCCTTTGCCAGCTGCTATTTCCCCAGGGTGGGCGGGCTCATCCGCCATCTGGCAAACCTGATGCTCATTCTGCCAGAGATGGTGGTGATCCTCTTTGTGGCGATCTTTGCCGCCCCCACCATGGCCAATACTGTGCTGGCCATTGTCTTCTTCTCCTGGCCCCGGGTCTTTCGCATCGCCCATGCAAAGATTTTGGCCTGTATGGGCAAGAACAAGGTCCAGTACACCCTTCTGCTGGGAGGCAACGTGCTGGATGTTGCCCGCAAGGTGGGGCGGGATCTGTACCCGGTCTTTGGCACCCTGCTGGTGCTCCAGTGCAACCGGGCCGTGACCTATGAGACCACCCTGGCCTTTTTTGGCATCGGGGACCCCCTGCTCAAGACCTGGGGGCGGCTGATCCGCAGCGCCCTGAACTATGAAAATTTCTTTTATGATACCACCTTTCTCTGGTATCTTCTGCCGGCCCTGCTCTGTGTGGTGGGGTTTGTGGCGAGCCTATCCATCTTGATTTTTGACGAGGACCGGATAAAAGATGATTGATCTCAAGGAACTGACCATCTCCTATGGACAAAAGACCATCGCCTACCCGGAGATCCAGGTATCCCCGGGGGAGGCGGTGGGCCTCTTTGGCCAGAGCGGCTGCGGCAAGACCTCCCTCCTCAACGCCCTGTGTGAGCCGGATTTCTCCGGAAAACTCCACTACCGGCAGGCCCGCCTCATGGGCAGGGACCTACAGGACTGGGGGTGGGAGCGGTTTGCCCACATGAGCTATCTGCCCCAGTTCGCTCAGAGCTCCCTGAACCCCAAGATGCCCCTGCGGGCCCAGATGAGGCTGGTTCTGTCCAGCAACCAACGGCCATGGGAGGAGGACAGGCTCCGCCGGCTGCTGGAGCAGCTCAAGCTGGACTGGACCCTGCTGGACCGATACCCCGGCACCCTCTCCGGGGGGCAGCGCCAGCGGATGGTGCTGGTGCTCAACCTCATCAAGGGGCCAAAGCTGCTGATTTTGGACGAGCCCTCCTCCGCCCTGGATCTGATGACCCTGCAGGAGATGGTGGAGTGCCTGCTGCAGATCAAGGGACACACCACCCTCCTTCTGGTGGCCCACCAGCGGGCCTTTTTGGAGAAGGTTGTGGATCGGGTGATCCAACTATGAGCCGGGAGATGCTGCTCCAGTGCAGCCATCTGACCAAACAGTATGGCAAAGTGGCGGCTCTGGAGGCGGTGAGCCTCGCCCTCTCCCCAGGAGAGGGCCTGCTGGTGGTGGGGGAGACCGGCAGCGGCAAGACCACCCTGGCCAAAGTCATCTGCGGCGGGGTAACGCCGGATGAGGGGCAGGTGCTGCTCCAAGGCCGGCCATTGGCGCCCAGCTGCCGCAGGCGGGCCTTTGGGGAGCTGGCGGCCATCCAATATATTTTTCAAGACCCATACAGCGCTGTGGATCTGCGCCAGACGGTGGCCCAGGTGCTGGAGGAGGCTGTGCGCATCTGTCGCCGCCACCGCCATCCGGCGACACCGGCCCAAAGGGCGCTGGAGGATGTGGACCCGGCCCTGCTCCAGGCCTGGGACAGGCCGGCCGGCACCTTATCTGGGGGGCAATTGCAGAAGGTCTGTGTGGCCCGGGCTCTGATCCCCAATCCCAAGGTGCTCATTGCCGACGAGGCCACCTCGATGCTGGACCAAGCTGGGGCAGAGGAGCTGTTCCGCCTGCTGGGCCGTATTCGCCAAGAGCGGGGAGTGGCCCTGCTGGCCATTGTCCACGACATCGATTTTTCCCAGACCTTTTGGGACCGCATTGCGGTGTTCCAAGGGGGGCATCTGGTGGAGGAGTTGCCTTTTGCGCAGTTTTCCGCCCAGGCAAAACACCCCTACAGCCGTAAACTTTTGGAGAGCTACCGCTATTTTTATCCCCAGGAAGGAGAAACCCATGTCTAAAATCATTACAGTGGATCTGACCAACGAAAGTATCACCCAGGAGGAGTACCGCCTCCATGCCAGGGGGGACTATGGCCGGGGTCTGGCCCTGCAGCTGCTTAAAAAGCATGTACCCGATGGTTGTGGCCGCCTGGACCCTGCGAACGTGCTGATCTATACCCCCGGGCTCTTTGCAGGCAACCGGGCCCCCAGCGCCACCCGGGGCATCATCCTCTCCAAGGGGGAGGGGCCCAAAGGCCTGGCCGTCACCAGCATCACAGGAGATATGCCGCAGAAGATGGGCTCCCTGGATCTGGCGGCCCTGGTGATCAAAGGGAAATTTGCCCTGGGCAATGCCGTGGTCTATGTGGAGAAGGATCAGGTGGAGCTTATGGCCGTCCCTGAGCTGGAGGGTCTGCCCATCCCCCAGGTGGTGGATCAGCTGCGGAAGCGCTTTGGCGCCGACTGCGCCATCACCGGTGTAGGTAGGGCCGGGGATATGCAGCTGCCTCTGGCCAGCATCTTTGTCACCTATCCGGAGGGAACCCCCCGCTTTTACTGCCCCCGCAGCGGCGTGGGTGACATCCCCGGCAGCAAGGGGCTGCGGGCGGTGGTGGTCAAATGTGCCCGCTACTTTGACGCGCCCTGTGCCCAGGGGGAGGCCTTTGCTCAGTCGGGTAAGGAGATGGCCCGGATTATTTTGGACAACGACATCTGCGGCGGGGCACTGCCGGGCCTTGGTTCCATCACGTTGCTGCACCTGCTGAAGAACCGTCAGGAGATTCCCCCGGCAGCCCCCAGAGGCAGCCGTCCAGTTGCCCCTCATGGTGGCCGGGTCAACTACTGTTGCGCCCCCATGTGTGTCATCGGCTGTTTGAACCGGCACAGCTCAGGCACCGGGGAGTTTTTTGCCGCGCCGGAGGAGTCGGAGGTGCGGGCGGCCCTCACCGAGTGCTTTGGGGACGGCGACTTTGCCTTTGCCAAACGGATCAACGCCAAGGGCTTTGATCTGGGGCTCAACACCACGGAGTTTGTTTACACCGCCCGCATGTACTTTGAGATTGTGGGCCGGCAGGCAGGCAGACTGGAGATTGAGCACCTGTTGGAGGAGCTGGAACAGGGAACCGTACTGGGGCGGCTCATCGGTGGGGGCACTGCGGAGCTGGCCCGCCTCTACCGGGACCGGCAGGACCTGCAGGCGCTGGTGACAAAACCATCTGTTGCGCAGGAGGGACAGTTCCAAGTGAAGCTGGAAAAACTTTATCCCCAGCTCCAGCAGCTGGACGACATGGACCTGCTGTACCGGGAGGTCTTCGTGCTGGAGAACCTGGGTTACTGTATGTTTTCCTCCTTTGCAACCCTCAACAGCCGCAGGTCCCTGGAGCTCCTGGCACAGATGGCCAGCGAGAAATTTGGCGAGCCAGTCACAGCCCTGGACTTGCTCCAATATGCGGGACATTGCATCCAGGAGGAGCTGGAGTACCAGCGCAAAAACCAGATGGACAGCGTGCAAAAGAGTATCCCGGAGTTTATCAAGGTTCTCTACCGCTATTTCAGCGTCTAGTGCCGCCGAGATAGAAAGGGACCCCTTGATCCAAGGAGCCCATTTTGGAGCAATCCCTCCATGGGAATGAGATATCAAGGCCCCCTGCCTGGATAAAGAGAAGTTGCGGCGGAATCTTGCAACAACTTCCAGAAAGCGGTACAATGGGATAGAGAAACAGAAAATATTTGTCCCGCGGTGGGCCTGGTCCCGTCCATGCCCCTTTGAGGAGAGGGAGGAACCCAATGTCCAATCGAAAACAACGCCTTGTCCCCTTGGCCCTGTCAGGGATCCTTTTTGTGGTATATACGGTCACCCTGGTGGTCTGGCTGCTTCAGGGGACCCCGGTGGTCTTTTTGGACTTTTTGGCCACCTATGGGGTTTGGCTGCTGTTGACAGTGGCAGGCCTTTGGCTGCCCACCCCCTACTATGCGGCTAGTATGCTGTTCGCTTTTGTGGCCCAGTATGGCGGCATGGTGTGGGATTGTTACAACCGTTTTTCCTGGTTTGATGTGGCGGTGCACTTCTGCAGCGGGATCCTGCTGACCGTGTGGGGCTTCTTCCTCTACCGGTTGGTGACGGGACGGCGCAGAGGCCTGCCAGTGCTGCTGCCCACCCTGTTTGCCACTTTCTTCTCCGTGGCCTGCGCCGCCATCTGGGAGATCTATGAGTTCACCATTGACACCCTGTTTGGCTATGACGCGCAGATCCTGGGCAACTTTGACACCATGACAGACATTGTCTCCGGCTCCTTGGGGGGATTGCTGGCCGGGGTCTGTCTATTGTTCCTCCTGTGGAGCAGGAATATCCGCCCCTGATGGGGGCGTTGCCTCAAAAGAATACAACTACAAAAGGGACGGCCCGCATATTGCGGGCCGTCCCTTTTGGTATCAAGGAATGTTTTGGTCTGATGGAAGTTGGACATCCCCCCACTCCAGCCAGGTGTCCAGCTTGCCAAAGTAGCAGTAGACGCTGGTGGCCACAATGATCTTCTGGACAAAGCGGTGGTCTGAAAAATCGATGTCAAACTTGTTTTTGAGCACATTGATCCGGTAGTACAGGGTGTTGCGGTGGAGGAAAAGGGCGTCCGCCGTGGCCTGCAGCTGGTAGTTCTTGCTCATATAGACGGTCATGGTCTTGAGAAAATCGCTCCCATGCTCCTCATCGTACTGGGCGATGCGGGCAATCTTTGGGTGCACCAGGGAGTAGAGGGGCACCCCGCTCTCATAGGCCAGGTGGATCAGGTGGCCGATCATCAGGTCCTCGTACCGGGCAAAGCGCACCGTGCCGCCGGAGATCCGTTTGCGCAGAGGGATGATGGTCCGGCACTGCTGGAGCATGTAGCTGGTCCAGGTTAAGTCCAAAAAACCATTGCTCAGGCCGGCATACAGATTGTATTGGCTGAGGAATTGGTTGAGCGCGGGGAAGCCGTTGATGCCGATCTCATCCTCCTTGTCCCGGCCCAAGATGGCGGCGTAGTAGTTGCCACAGGGGTAGATCTCACTGCGCAGGATGGATTTGAGCTCCTGGCGCAGCTGTGGGGAGGGGCCAGCCTTCCCCAGATCCACCGCCAGGACATAGTACAGATCCTGCTGGGGCAGGTGGAGCTCCGCCATGTGCTGATGCACGGTGTTGGCATCGGTAATGTGCCCCTGAAGCAATGCCAGAAAAAAGCGGTAGTTCCCCGGGGGCTGGCGGTGATAGAGGGCACGCCACAGAGGCTCCGAGACCAGCCCCCCAATGAGCTGGAGATAGGCCGGGTCCAAGTGGCTGTTGGCTCTGCCATCCAGATAGGAGACCACCACATATCCGATGTGGCTCCTGTGATAGAGAATCTGTTCCACCAGGCTGGGGCAGGCGCCCTGGTGGATCACCACGGCGTCACTGGCCCTTGTGGAGTCGTCCAACCGTGGAAGTAGCTGCTGCGCTTGACCGTGGCTAGAAAGGGAGGTGGAGACCAGCTTTCCAGCCCGATCCAAAAAGGAGACAGGATGGCCCATGATATCCTGGCAGATGGTTTGAATCCGTTCCAGCCCTCTCCGGGCGTCCACCGCCCGGTACAGGTCGTTGAGATGGGCACTGCGCCGGTAGTCCTCCGCCAGCAGATCCTGGATGCGCTGCAGGCTGGGGAGAAGGTCGCCCTCTGGCAGGGAGACGATACAGCAGTGGTCACCAGGCGTATGATCCGGGATGCCCTGATCTGCCGTGAGGGCCAGCGTGCCTGCGGGAAGGGACATATCATGGGGGGAGCCGGCAAGATACTGCACCCGATGGATCGGCACCTGACCGTTACCATAGAGCACCTGATAGGGAACGGAGAGACAGTCCAACAGGGTTGCCGCAGTCAATTTCATGCATACCGTCTCCTTCCTATATCAATTCTATTTGTCTTGTGCGCTATGCACAGAAGCAGCGGATCAGATTTCAAGTGCTGCACACGAAGATTCTTGGAAAAAAGGATGATATGATGAAATCATCCTCAAATCGCAAAAGTTTTTTGTGGATTTAGGATCATCATAGCACAAAAGGGCGTTGCCCGCAATCCATGGATGGGGGCCGGCGTACCATGATAGACAGTGCGATCAAAAGGAGTTGACCATAACAGATGAGACTGAATATTGGCAATTTTCCGGTACACAAAATTCTTTTCGGCCAGGAGACCAAGTGGGAGGATGGAGTCTTGACGGTGAACCGGCAGGAGGCTATTGCTGCCCTGAACGCAGATGGCAAGCTGAAGAATGTGGACCTGCAGGTGGCCTATCCAGGGGAGAGCGTACGGATCCTCCCGGTGCACGAGATTGTGGAACCCCGGGCTGCCTTGGGAGGCCGGCCCACCTTCCCGGGCTACACCGGCCCCCTCTGTCCGGCGGGAGAGGGAACCCTCCACGCCCTAAAGGGCATGTCGGTGATGGCCGTGGGAAAGTACGGCGGCTGGATGGAGGGCATCCTGGATATGAGCGGACCCATGGCGGAGCGCACCCACTATGCGGACCTGATCAACCTGTGTTTTGTGGCGGAGAATGTGGACCCGGAGGAGAACTCCGGCCAGGTGCAGCACAAGAACCTGAACTTCCGCCTGGCGGCTCACCGGCTGGCAGAATACCTGGCCCAGGCGGTGAGGGATCAGAAGCCCCGGGTGTGGGAGCAGTATGAGCTGACAGACGTCCACCAGCTGCATCTGCCCCGGGTGGCGCTGGTGATCCAACTCTCCTCCTTCTACGACAAGATGGACGGCTTTGACGACCTACTGTACGGCATCGATGTGCGCCTGATGATTCCCAGCCTGCTGCACCCCAACGAGGTGCTGGATGGGGCGGTGTGCGGCAGCGCCCTGATTACGGCGGGCCAGCGGTTTTACACCTATGACTACCAGAACTTCCCTATTCTCAAGAAGTTGTATCAGGAGCACGGCAAGACCATCGACTTTGCTGGGGTCATTATCAGCGACATCGGCCAGACCACCCCACGCAAGATCCGCTCCGCCATCCGGGTGGCCAAGATTGCCCAGACCATCGGGTGCGATGGGGCCATCTATGCCTCCCACGGGGATGGGAACCTGGATGTGGACTTCTTCAAAACCATCGGCGAGCTGGAGAAGGTGGGGATCAAGACCGTCGGCATGGGCAACGAAGCTCCCGGTCGGGATGGAACCTCCCCCATCAAGTCTATGCTGGATCCGGTGGCGGATGCCATGGTGGCCGCCGGCAATGGCAATCAGGTGATCGAGCTGCCGCCCATGGAGCGGATCATTGGAGATTTGGACAGTGTCATGCGGGACAAATACCCCGGCTGTTGGCAGGAGGATGAGGTCTACGGCCCCTCCCTGCGGCCAGACGGCTCTATCATCATGGATGCCCACAGCATTGTGGGCCACGATGGCGCGTCCGGCTGGTCCCACATGACTATGAAGAGCTTTTAACCGCCAAGGAGGGGAGTCTTGATGAAAAAGGTCATCTTATACATCAACCAGTTCTTTGGGCAGATCGGCGGGGAGGAGGCAGCCGACCACGAGCCCGTGTTGGCGGAGGGACCGGTTGGCCCGGGCCTTGCCCTGCAGCCCCAGCTCAAGGACGCCCAGATCACCCACACGGTCATCTGCGGGGATGACTATATGAACGAACACACCCGGCAGGCCATGGAGACCATCGA
This sequence comes from Candidatus Aristotella avistercoris, assembly GCA_904397835.1. Classification (GTDB taxonomy): domain Bacteria; phylum Bacillota; class Clostridia; order Oscillospirales; family Ruminococcaceae; genus Aristotella; species Aristotella avistercoris. The sequence goes on along the minus strand of CAJFOV010000033.1, from coordinate 40,266 downwards.
GGGCTTTTTGAAGGATCTGGAATTTGACCTGCTCATAGCCGGCCCGGCATTTTTTGCCGGCAGGTATGGCACCAACTGCGGCAGGATATGCCAGTTTGTGCAGCAGCGGTTCCATGTGCCGGCCATCACCTGTATGTACCGGGAGAACCCCGGGGTGGAGATGTTCCGCAAGGACGTCTACATCCTGGAGGGGGGGAACAGCGCCGCCAAAATGCGTAAGGATCTGCCCAAATTGGCCCGCTTCGCCAACAAGCTGCTGGCAGGGGACCCCATCCTCTGGGCGGAGGAAGAGGGCTACTTCTCCCGGGGCGTGCGGGCGGAGGTGGTGCTGGACCGGTCCCGGACGGCGGATCAGCGCGCCTTTGACATGCTGATGAAAAAACTCAAGGGGGAACCCTACCAGACTGAGAGCCCCATTGAGATCCCCCAAAAGGTGCCCATTGCCCCGCCGGTAAAGGATCCTTCCAAGGCAACCTATCTCTTTGTCAGCACCGGCGGCGTGGTGCCCATGGGGAACCCGGATCACATTACCACCGGTACGGCGGATCACTATGGGGTCTACGATTTGACCGGCCAGGATACGCTGAAGGCGGGGGAGTGGGAATCGGTCCACGGCGGATACGACCACGCCTATGCCAATGCGGACCCGCTGACCCACATCCCCTTGGATGCCTTCCGCAAATTGGAGCAGGAGGGGAAGATCGGGGGACTCTATCCCAAAATCTTTTGTACCGTGGGCAACCTGAACAGTGAGACCAACGCGGTCAATATGGCCCGAGAGATCTTAAAGGAGCTCCAGGACCAGAACATCAGTGCCATCGTGCTGGGCTCTGCCTGAGGCAGCTGTACGCGTTGCGGTGCAATGATGGTAAAAGAATTGGAAAAGAGCGGCAAGCCCGTGGTTCATATCACGGCCATGACACCCGTCTCCCAGGCCATTGGCGTCAACCGGATTTTGCAGGCGACAGGGGGAATCCCCAGTCCCATGTGTGACCCCAAGGCCAGTGAGGAGGAACAGGCGCAACAGCGGTACCGGCTCATCTCCACGGCGGTGAAGGCATTGAGCACGGATATCAAGGAGCAGACGGTGTTTTATTAAAAAGCAGCCGGGAGGTGGGGATACCGCCCCATCCCCTGCGAGAGGAGGGAGCAGTCTATGTCAATTTTGGAGCGGATGCGGCCCATTGACCTGGCGGTCATCGCGGGCTATGTACTGGTGATGGCCCTCATCGGCTTTTGGGCCAGCCGGAAGGTGCGCAGCGCAAAGGATTTCACCAGCGCCGGGCAGCAGCTCACCTGGAAGATGGTGGCAGGATCCACGATCGCCACCAGCATGGGGGCCAACATGGTCATTGGAAAGTATGACTTGATCTTTGAATCGGGGCTGGCGGGGTTGACCTCCTCCCTTTTCTGGTGGGTGGGCTGGGCCCTGCTGCTGGTGATGGTCAAAAAGCTGCGGGTCTCGGGAGTGGCTTCCCTGCCAGCATTTTTGGAGCAGAAATACAACCCCACCACCCGCAAAATCTGTTCCTACTGCGTCCTGGTGACGGTGGTGGGCTCCTGTGCCGCCTCCTTCCTCACCTTGGGGACCATTTTGGAGGCGCTGGGTATCTGCAACCGGGTGGTGGGCACCTGGATCGGCGCGGCTTTTACCATTTTGTACACCGTGTTCAGCGGCCTGTGGGGGGTCACCCTGACGGACACCATCCAGTCGTTGATCCTGCTGGTGGCATTTGGCCTGGTATTCCCCATTGCCGTTTTCCAGGTAGCGGGAGGCTGGGACGCGGTGGCTGCTGCCAATACCCCGGAGCGGTTGAATCTGTTCACCGGCATCGCCCCCATCACCATGGTGGGCTGGGCTGTGAGCAACTGCCTGGCTGTGGGGGCGGAGCCCAACTTTTCCCAGCGGATCTTCTGCTCCAAGAGCACCAAGGACGCCTTCCTGGGCCAGGCCTTGGCCTGGATTGCCACGTTGGTGGTCTCCGGGGTGGTGTCCGCCCTGCCGGGGTTGGCCATTCAAAAGATCTTCCCTGACCTGACGATGGGCAGCGAGTTCACCCCCCTCTTTATTGTGTCCTACCTGCCCGCAGTGCTCAGCGGGTTGATTCTGGCTGCCCTGCTGGGGTTGGTGCTCACCTCGGCGGACACCTATCTGTTGACCCTTTCCTCCACAGTGATGGACGACATTGTGGCGCCTCGGTTCCCCCGGCTGTCAGACCGGCGCAGGCTCCTGCTCACCCGGCTCACCTGTGTGCTGTCCGCTGCGGTAATCTGTGCCATGGCTCTGTATGTGGATAAGATCTATCAGCTGTTTAAGACGGGCAGCGGCGCCTATGGCGCGGGGGTCTTTTTCCCGCTGATATTGGGATGCTTTTGGAAAAAGGCCAATGCCAAAGCCATCAACATCGGCATGCTGGCAGGGTGCTTTGTGTCCTTTGCCTTTGATCTGTTCCTGAAAATTCCCCTCCAATGGGACATTGACGGGTGTATCATCGGGGCGCCCCTGTGCCTGCTGATCTGTGTGGTTGGTTCCCTGGCGGCCAACCGTTCCAACCAAAGCAGACCGCTCCCAGAGCGAGGAAGCTGCTAAACAAGGTCTTATTCCGTATGGCACTGGAAGCGGTGCTTCTGCTGATGATCCCTTTCGATCGATCAATACATACAAAAAGGAGTGTTATTCATGGGAAAGAGCAACCGGCTTTCGGGCTCCCAGTGGGCGATGCTGATTATCGAATCCCTGGGATGGTCCGGCGTGATGGTGATGGGCTACTTTATCAGTAGCTACTACGCCCTGATCCAAGATGTATTCCAATACGATGCAAACCAGATTGCCAGTCTTTTGGCCCTTATGACCGGGGCGGGCGCCCTGTGTTACCTGTTTGGCGGCGTGGTGGCTGATCTTGTCAAACCCAAGATCAATTTGACCATCTCCTACCTGGGCCTGACGGTCTGCGGGGTGCTGGTGCTGATGCGTCCTGCCTATGGGGTGATGCAGGTCCTTTCGGTACTGTTTTCGGTCTTTGGGCTGGGGACCTTTACTTCAGCCATGCTCAAATATGTGGCTTCCATGGGCAGCCGGGAGCAGATGCCCCGCATCTACGGCTACTTTTATGCCCTTGCCGCGGCGGAGGCCCTGGTGATTGCCCCTGTCAGCTCGGCCATTATCGAGCGTTCCGGCAGCTACAGTGGCCTGTGTGCCATTGTCATCTTCTTCTGCGCCATGATGATTGTCTCCCTGTTGTTCCACTTTTTGATTGTGGAACGCAAGACACAGCCGGTCCAAGATGATAAGAGCGAGGAGGACAAATTTAATTTTAAAGTGGTGTTGGAACTGTTGAGGAACCCCAACATGTACTTTGTCATCATCATCGGCTGGCTTACCTGCCTACCCTATGACCTGAATACCTACGTGCAGCCCATCCTGGCCAGCGAATTTGGCGCCTCTCAAGGTCTAGTCGCCATGGTGGCTGCCTATGCCAACAACGGTACCGCTCTGATTATGGCCCCACTGGCGGGGATCATTGCGGCCAAACTTGGTTCCACGGCCAAGGTCATGGTGCTGAGCATGGTGCTGGCCATTGTTTCCACCGGCGCGCTGCTGCTGACTCCTTGGAGCCCCAGCTATTTGATTCTTGCCGTGGTGATTGTCCTGGCGTTGCGGTGTGTCTTCTCGGTCGGAAAGCCTGCCCGCAACTCCATGATCGGTGAGAGCCGCCTGCCCAAGCGTGCCCGGGGGACTGTCATCGGGCTGATGTTTGCCGCCAACAATCTGATCAGTACAGCGGTGACACTGCTCTCCGGCAAATTGGTGACCCGCTATGGCGTGGCGGAGGGATACCGCTTCATTTACGCTGGTGCCCTGATTCTCTTTGTCGTAGGCCTGGGGGTAAGCCTGATCTTCACCAAACGGCTAAAGAAGGCCAAGGAGCGAGACGCCATTGAGGGGGTCCCGGAGGATCTGATGGTCTAGCGCGAGCGTGATACTTCCGTGAACGGCACCTTTGCGGGATGTTCCCTAAAAGGCGGCAAAAAGGGTCTTGCAGGGGGCCGCAGAGGCGGCCCCGCCCCACCTGTGCATGATGCACTCCACTGGGGTCAACAATTCAAATGCTGCACACCAAGCTTGAAAAGGGAAAATGTTCTTAATTAAAAATATTCCCCGGCGTATCCCGATGGTAGCGGGATAGGCGGGAGGATCCGCCAAAGCTTCCGGGTAGAAGCAAGAGGGCAAAAGAGAATAACGTACCACGGCATGCCATGGGCACACGTCCGTTGAAGAGATGTCAACGGATGACGGCCCGTTGGCGCTACGATATCAGCGCAGAGAGAGGAGCGAGCCAGATGTTTTTGTTACGCAATTGCCGTTTGATTCCGGAGTTGACAGAGGGAACCGGACTAACCCAGGCGGACCTGCTGCTGGACGGGGAGGAGATCCGTGCCATCTCCCCCTGCGGAACCCCAGTGGAGGGGGAGGTGGAGGCCCTGGATCTCCAGGGCGCCACGGTGATGCCGGGCCTCATCGACATGCACACCCACCTGCGGATGATGGGGGTGGGGAGGACCTCCGACCCCCTGAAGCCCTGCCTGGTGACCCTGGACGAGCTGCGGTTTGCCCAGTACTATCTGATGAACGGCTACACCACCGTGCGGGATGTGGGGGACAACATCGCCAACCCCGCCATGGCCCTGCGGGATCAGATCAATGGGGGGCTGCTGCAGGGGCCCAGGATCTTCTGTTCCGGGCCCACCCTGGCTCCCACGGAAAAGGGCTTTGACAGCGCCTACAGCACCCCCCATCACTTTGAGGTGGACAGCGCCGCTGAAATGCGCCAGAAGGTGCGCTACAACCTGCAGAAGGGTTCGGATTTTATCAAGCTCTATGGCAGCGGATCCCTCTGTGTGCCCTCCGGACAGCCGGGGGCGCTGATTATGGAGCCCGATGAGATCCAGGAGGCGGTGCACATGGCCGCCCGCAAGAACACCTACTGCGCCATCCATATGCATGGCTCCGAGGGCTGCCATCTGGCCGCCGAGCTGGGGGTGCGCACCATTGAGCACGCCAGCTTCATCCTGCCGGAGACGCTGAAATACTTGGAGGGCCTCAAATCCAAGGGCCACGGCATTGTGCCCACCGTCTCGGTGCTGCTGGACGACTCCTGGGGCAAGGTGCCGGACGACGCCTATGGCAACGTGGTATCCCACCTGCGCCGGGCCAAGGAGTATGACGTCCTCATTGGATGGGGCACCGATACCAGCCTGGGCTTCTATGAGAAGCGCCCCTATGCAGAGTTCCAACTGCGCAAGGAGGAGCTGGGCTTTTCCAACCTGGAAATTCTCCAGCAGATCACCATCAACAGCGCGGTTCTTATGATGAAGGATCATCTCATCGGCACAGTGAAAGCCGGCAAACTGGCGGATCTGATTGTGCTGCCAGACAACCCGGTGGAGGATCTCACCGTCCTCTACCACCGGCCGCTCCATGTGATCAAGGGCGGGCAGCTGATCTATTGATTCCCCGCCGGGGGTCTGAGAATGCCCATTCACGCCAATTCCGTACTTGATTCATAAAAAAACACCTCCAACAGGGGGCCCGGCAGTTGACCGGGCCCTTTGGCGTTTTAAAAATAAAAGAAAAGGTCCTCCCGATTTCGGAGGACCTGGAGGGAGGAGCCGTCTGGCCCCCTTTTTTCTCTTTGTGAAATGGCCCAAGACATGGCCGGCTGGTCTGAAGGCTACCGCCCCAAGTTGGAGCCAATGACCCCCAGGAGCAGAAGTACCACAAGGGAGAGAACACAGTAGAGTAGAATTTTTCCGGTGGATGGGGTGGGTCCGCGCTGCATAAATTTGTCACTCCTTGGTCAAAATCAATGAACGATTGTGGATGTGTTCAAAAATTGCCGGTCTGGCAATAAAATATATTATACCAGTGCGCCAGAAGAAAAACAACCGCAATCCCCTCTGCGTACCCATTTGTTTCATGGAGAGGGGCATCTCACATTCTGTACCTTGGCGGCAATATGCAGGAAAATATCCGCCCTGGCGACAAAATTGGACAAAGCCCCTTGCCATCGTCCCGCCTCTCCTCTATAATAAAAGTTGTATCTTTCCGCAGAACGAAGCGCTGTGAGGGCCCCAATGCCGGGAACCTGGACTTGGAACGGCCAATTTGCTCCACAGAGTCAAAGGAGAAAACGCCATGAAAAAGGAATTGGAAAAGGTCTATGACCCCAAACAGGTGGAGGACCGCATCTATGAGCAGTGGATGCAGGGCGGGTACTTCCATGCCCGGGTCAACCCGGAGAAGACCCCCTATACCATTGTGATGCCCCCGCCGAATATCACCGGCAAGCTCCACATGGGCCATGCCCTGGATTGCACCCTGCAGGATGTGCTCATTCGCTTTAAGCGTATGCAGGGCTTTGAGGCCCTGTGGCTGCCGGGTACCGACCATGCCTCCATCGCCACCGAGGCCAAAATTGTAGAGGCCATGCGCAAGGAGGGCCTGACCAAGGAGGACCTGGGCCGGGAGGGCTTTTTGAAGCGAGCCTGGGCCTGGAAAGAGGAGTACGGCGGCAACATTGTCAAACAGCAGAAAAAAGTGGGCTCCTCCTGCGACTGGGAACGGGAGCGCTTCACCATGGACGAGGGCTGCTCCAGAGCCGTGCGGGAGGTCTTTGTCCGCCTGTATGAAAAGGGCCTGATCTACCGGGGCAACCGGATGGTCAACTGGTGCCCCCACTGCAACACCTCCATCTCCGATGCGGAGGTGGAGTATGAATCCCAGGACGGCAACTTCTGGCACCTGCTCTACCCGGTCAAGGAGACGGGGGAGAAGCTGGAGCTGGCCACCACCCGTCCCGAGACCATGCTGGGCGATACGGCTGTGGCCATCAACCCGGAGGATCCCCGGTATGCCCACCTTCACGGCTGCCACGTGATCCTGCCCCTGCTGAACAAGGAGATCCCCATTGTCTGCGATGAACACGCCGACATGGAGAAGGGCACCGGCGTGGTGAAGATTACCCCGGCCCACGACCCCAACGACTATGAGGTGGGCAAGCGCCACGACCTGCCCCTGGTGCGGGTGCTCACCTATGATGGGCACATGACTGGTCCCGAGGATAAGGCCGCTGCCGATGCGCTGGTTGCCAGCGGCAAGGCCGCCCCTGATGAGCCCCAGGTGCTGGACTGCGGCAAGTATGCCGGCATGACCACCCAGGAGGCCCGTAAAGCCATTGTGGCGGACCTGCAGGCGGGGGGATATCTCAAGGAGGTCAAACCCCTGCAGCATGAGGTGGGCACCTGCTACCGCTGCCACACCACTGTGGAGCCCATGGTCTCCAAACAGTGGTTTGTAAAGATGGAACCCCTGGCAAAGCCCGCCATCGATGTGGTGCGGCGGGGGGAGACCAAATTTATCCCCGAGCGATTTGACAAGATCTACTACCACTGGATGGAGAACATCAAGGATTGGTGCATTTCCCGCCAGCTGTGGTGGGGCCACCGGATCCCCGCCTGGTACTGCCAGGACTGCGGGGAGCTCATTGTCAGCAAAGAGGAGCCTGCCACCTGCCCCAAGTGCGGCAGCCACAACCTGGAGCAGGATCCGGACACCCTGGACACCTGGTTTTCTTCGGCCCTGTGGCCTTTTTCCACCCTGGGCTGGCCGGATCAGACGCCGGAACTGGAGTACTTCTATCCCACGGACACCCTGGTCACCGGCTATGACATCATCTTCTTCTGGGTGGCCCGCATGATGTTCTCCGGTGTGGAGAACATGGGCAAGATCCCCTTCCGCAACGTGTTTATCCACGGCTTGGTGCGGGATGCCCAGGGCCGCAAGATGTCCAAGTCCCTGGGCAACGGCATCGATCCCCTGGATATGATTGACCAGTACGGCGCCGACGCCCTGCGTCTGACGCTGGTCACTGGCAACAGCCCTGGCAACGACATGCGCTTCTCCGACGAGAAGGTCAAGGCCAGCCGCAACTTTGCCAATAAGATTTGGAACGCGGCCCGCTTTATCCGGATGAACCTGTCCGACGAAATCACCACAGTGGCGCTGCCCCAGACCCTGACGGCGGAGGACAAGTGGATCGTCAGCAAGTACAACACCCTGGTGAAGGAGATCACCGAAAATCTGGAGAAGTTTGAGTTGGGCATCGCCGTGCAGAAGCTCTATGACTTTATCTGGAGTGTGCTCTGCGACTGGTATATTGAGCTGTCCAAAGCCCGCCTCAACGCCGGCGGTGAGACGGCCAAAAATGTCCAGCAGGTGTTGGTGTACGTCTTTTCCCACACCTTGGAGCTGCTGCATCCCTTTATGCCCTTTATTACGGAGGAGCTGTGGCAGGCCCTGCCCCACGAGGGGGAGAGCATCATGGTGGCCCCCTGGCCCAAGTATCAGGAGAATTTGAATTTCCAGGCGCAGGAGCGGGACTTTGAACACGTCATGGACGCCATCAAGGCCATCCGCAACCGCCGCGCGGAGATGAGCGTGCCCCCCTCCAAAAAGACCAATGTCTATGTGGAGACGGCCCTGACCCAGGTGTTCCAACAGGGGATTCCCTTCCTGGAGCGGCTGGCCTTTGCCTCCCACGTGGAGGTGGCTCCCTCCTTCCAGCTTCAGGGCATGGTGCAGATTGTCATCGACCAGGCCAAGGTTCTGCTACCTCTGGCGGAGCTGGTGGACCGGGAGAAGGAGCTGGTCCGCCTGGAGAAGGAGCGGGAGAAGCGGGAGAAGGAGATCCTTTCCACCGAGAAGAAGCTGGAGAACCAGAGCTTTGTCGCCAAGGCCCCGGCCCACGTGGTTCAGGCGGAGCGGGACAAGCTGGAGAAGGCCAAGGCCATGCTGGAGAAGATTTTAGAGAGCATCCAGGCCTTTCAGTAACAAGCCCCCTATAGATGCCGCCCAACGGCCTTGGGGAACAAAAGAAAAGGAGCTATTTGCCCATGAGAATCCACAAGAAACTGTTGCTGCTCGCCATGATCCTGTGCCTGTTGGTGAGCTCCACTGCCTGCACGTTGATCCGTATCAAGGATGAGTACAACAGTGATCTGGAGGTTGCGGCCCCCAGCTTTGAGACCGAAACATTGGATGAGGAGTTCTATACTGCCCAACTCAACAGCGCCTGGCAGAAGGCCGGCGATTTGGAGGACAGCAAAGCCATTGTGCTGGTGCCAGACGGTGTAGCGGAGGATCAAGTGACCTCGAACATTGTGGTGGCTTGCCGGGAGGTCCTTTGGGGGAAAACCTGGTCCTATGACACCTGTGTCAACCGCTTTGAGACGGAGTATGAGCCTGCCCTCAAGGAACAGTACCCCAATATGACCGATATGGAGTACTCCGAATTTGAGGCTCCCCAGGGGTTGGTCTTTGTGGCCACCTATCAGACGGAGCCAGGGGAGGATGACCAGTATATCTACTACTTCCGCCTGACCAGCTTCTATGTCATGGTGACAGCCTGTGACCTGCATGATGGGGCCAATGCGGAGGAGACCGCCAGATATCTGGTCAACACCCTCAAGCTGAAAAACGATTAATGACAGGATTTGCAGCTTCAAAGAGCCTGCGGCCCCATGGGGCTGCAGGCTCTTTTGCACCGGACAATGGTCAATTGCGCTGGCACATTGACTGACACAGAATCAATCGTCAGAAAGAAGGAATCAGCATGGATTTGCAAACTGCACTGCGGGAGATCCACAGCATCCCCCGGTTCCCGGAAAAGCCGGGGCTCAGGCGGATTCAAAGTTTGCTCAAGCGTATGGGAAATCCACAAGAGGGCCTGCCCTTTGTCCACATTGCCGGTACCAACGGCAAGGGGTCCACCACCGCTATGCTGGCAGAAATTTTGCAGCAGGCCGGGTATCGGACGGGGCGCTTTGTCTCCCCCTATGTGTTGGAGTTCCGGGAGCGGATCCAGGTGAACGGGGAGATGATTCCACCCCGAGAGCTGTGTAGCCTGTGGGAACAGGTGAAGTTTTACGCAGGGAAGATGGCCCAGCAGGAGGGGATGGCCCCCAGCGAATTTGAGGTGGTCACAGCCATGGCCATGGAATACTTCCGCCGCCAGTCCTGCCAGGTGGTGGCCCTGGAGGTGGGGCTGGGAGGCCGCTTCGATGCCACCAATGCCATTCCTGCCCCGCTGGCCGCAGTGATCACATCCGTCGGATTGGATCACACCCAGTATCTGGGGGATACCATTGAAAAAATTGCTCTGGAGAAGTGCGGCATCCTCAAGCCAGGTACGGTGGCCATCACCTGCCCGAACCAGGACCCCAAGGCTCTGGCCGTGATCCGCCGCCGGACACAGGAGGAGGGAGTGCCTCTGATTGTACCTGCTTCCGAGGATCTGATGGTACGGGCTGTGGATCTCAGCGGGAGCCGGGTGCAGTGGCGGGGGATCGACCTGGCGCTTCCTCTGGTGGGGGCATTCCAGCTGGAGAACCTTGCCACAGTCCTTGGCACTGTGGAGGCCCTGCGGAAACAGGGGTGGCAAATCCCAGATCAAGCGGTGCAGACGGGGATCGCAAGGACCCGATTCCCGGCCCGGATGGAGCGGTTTGGTACAACCCCGCTGGTGTTTTTGGACGGGGCCCACAATCCTCCCGGGGCCTTGGCCCTGGCCAAGACCTTGGATAGGCTCGCCCAGGGGCGTCCCGTGACCTTGCTCATGGGCATGATGGGGGACAAGGCGGCGGAACAGGTGCTGGATCTGCTGCTGCCCCGGGCACAAGGTCTGGTGACGGTTCCCATCCATATCCCACGAGCCATGGCCCCGGAACAGCTGGCGGATCTGGCCCGGCAGCGGGCCCTCCACCTGCCCGTTCAGGCCGCGACGGATCTGGAACAGGGGCTCCGATTGGCCCTGGAGAAAACAGCGCCGGAGGGTGCCCTGCTCATCTGCGGCTCCCTGTACCTTGCCGGTGAGATCCGCCCCCTGTTGTTGGAGGAGCAGAAGTGGGGGCAGTGATTCGACAAAAGAAGGGGAAATTTGCCTCCAGGGTTCTACAAATTTTTTCGGGCAAATCCGCTATGCTATTGGATAGAGAATCTTCCAGGGACAGGCCCACCGGGGCCCGGCCGATGGAGGATGCCGGGGGAGGATCACAGATGCCAATGCAAATTCAAACCAGCGAAACTGAGATGGTGGTGCACCTGACCGGGGAGATCGACCACCACTCCGCCAAAGGCATGCGGGAGGAGATTGACCAAGTGGCCCAGCGGCTGCAGCCCCGCCGCATGATCTTGGACTTTGGGGAGATCACCTTTATGGACAGTTCCGGCATCGGCCTGGTGCTGGGCCGGTACAGCCTGATGCAGTCCCTGGGGGGCGATTTGGAGTTGACAAGGGTGCCTGGGCACATTCAAAAGGTCATGCGAATGGCCGGCCTGGACCGCCTGACCACCCAGGAGCAAGGAGGAAACAACCGATGAAAGTGCTCAACCGTATGCGCCTGGTCTTTGACAGCCGCTCGGCCAACGAGGGCTTTGCCCGCACCGCCGTAGCCGCCTTTGTGGCCCAGCTGGACCCCACGGTGGAGGAGGTCAACGACATCCGCACCGCCGTCTCGGAGGCGGTGACCAACTGCATTGTCCACGCCTACCAAAATGAAATCCAGCCGATCTACATAACCGCCTGCCTGCTGCAGGACAACTGGGTGCAGATCAAAATTCGGGACAAGGGCTGCGGCATCCCGGATGTGAAAAAGGCCATGGAACCCCTGTACACCACCTGTACCACTGGGGAGCGGGCCGGGCTGGGTTTTGCCCTGATGGAGAGCATGAGCGACCGGGTCAAGGTCCGCTCCACCCCTGGCAAGGGGACCACTGTGACGCTGGAAAAGCGCATCCACAGCCGGCTGTGAGCAGATTGATCCCGATTCCCACCGGAAGGGAGGGTTCCCCATGCCCCAGGGCCTGATGCAGCGGCGGGATGAGATGATTGAACAGAATATTGGCCTGGTCCATGCCTGTGCCCACCGCTTTCAGGGCAAGGGCATCGAATATGATGACCTGTTCCAGGCGGGCTGCATGGGGTTGGTCAAGGCCTTTGACGCCTTTGACCGGGATCGAGGCGTGCGCTTTTCCACCTATGCGGTGCCGGTGATTCTGGGGGAGATCCGCCGCCTGTTCCGGGACGGAGGAACGGTGAAGGTCTCACGGACCCTCAAGGAGCTCTCCATCAAGGTGGGCCGTTGCCGGGAGGAGTTGGCCCTCACCCTTGGGCGGGAGCCCACCGTGGGGGAGATTGCCCAGGCGCTGGATATCACCCCTGAGGCGGTGACAGAGGCCCTTGGAGCAGCCGCTCCACCCCTCTCTCTGACCTGGGACGAGGAGGAGGGCGGCGGTCAGATTGACCTGCCGGTGGAATCTCCGGAGGAGAAGTTGGCGGATCTGATCTCCCTGCGGCACATGTTGGAACAGCTGCCCCAGGCGGACCAGCAACTTCTGACACTGCGGTACTTCCAGGGTAAGACCCAGACCCAGACGGCCAAGGTGCTGGGCATGACCCAGGTACAGGTCTCCCGCCGGGAGAAAAAATTGCTGCTCCTATTGCGCAGCCAGCTGCTGTGAGGGCCAGAAAAAGATGAATCAATACGAATTGTATCAAGCAATCAAATATATATTATTTGTATATCTTTTTGCGTTCCTACTCTTTTCATAGATCCTCAATACCTACCCCTTTTCTCTCTCTGCGCCAGCAGAACCAAAGGTCCCGCTCCAATTTGGAGCGGGACCTTTGGCCAGTTTTCCGCTTTTGGGTGAGATGCTGTGTAAAAAGGAACACCTACAGGTTGTTTGCGTCCATTGACCGCCCCACAAAGGAGAGAAGCCTCCATTCTTTGGGAACATGGGGTGGAAGGGGCGACACCATAGGGAGCTGGGCAGGCTTGCTGCCCCAGGATCAACAGATCTCCCCTGGGCCTTTGGTGGACAGACAGCCTCCACAGGGGAAAGCTACTCCTCAGCGGCCAGGGCCATGGCGGTGCGGCACACCAACTCCACCCCGTTTTGCAGCTGGTTGTAGTCGGTCCACTCCTCCGGGCAATGGCTGCGGCCGCCCTTGCTGGGGACAAACACCAGTCCGACGTGGGCAATATCCGCCATGACCATGGCGTCGTGCCCCGCGCCGGAGGACATGGTCCGGGTGGTCAGTCCGGCGGCCTCCCCCTGCTCTTGGAGCACCTGACGCACATGGGGATCCAAGGTCACCGGGTCCATCTCCATCAGGGTGCGCACCTTGATGGTCAGCTGGTCATTCTCCTGGGTGAGGCGGCGGATCTCCTCAAACAGCGCCTCTCTGACCTGGTTGACGCAGTCCCCTCGGGGACTGCGGACATCCACCGTGAACTGGACCCATCCAGGGACAATGTTCCCAGAGCCAGGCAGCAGGGAGAGCTTGCCCACGGTGCCCACTGTGCCGTTCCCCGCCTGGATGGCTGCCTGGTTGACAAAAAGGGTGAGTTTGGCTGCGGCCAAAAGGGCGTCCGCACGCATGTCCATGGGGGTGGTGCCGGCGTGGTCCGGCCGGCCCTCAATGGTGATCTCCAAATTGCAGATGCCCACCACCGTCTCCACAATGCCCACCTGGGTGCCGGTGGATTCCAGAATGGGGCCCTGCTCAATGTGCAGTTCCAGGAAGGAGCCAATCTCCCCCTTGGGTCGTACCGCATCCCGATACCGGGCGGGATCCAGGCCAAAGGCCTCCATGGCCTGGGCGGTGGAGATGCCCTGGTCGTCATGGTTGCTTGCCAGTTCCTCCTGGGTGAGGCGGCCGGTCATGCCACGGCTGCCAAACAGGCCGCTGCCAAAGCGGGCGCCCTCCTCCTCGATCATGGCCACAAACTCCATGGGATGCCGCGGGGTGATACCCTCGTCATGGATGACCCGGGCCGTCTCAAGGGCGGTCACAATGCCCGCCGGGCCGTCAAAGTTTCCACCGTGTTTGACCGAGTCAAAGTGGCTGCCCACCATGACCACTGGAGCGGTGGGGTCTGTGCCCTCCAACCGGCCGATAAGGGTGCCAATGGGGTCTGTGCGCACCTTCAGGCCGGCCGCCTCCATGGCCTGCTGGATGTACTGGGCGGCCTGGGCATGCTCTGGGGTGAAGGATAGGCGGGTCAACCCCTGGCCAGGGGTGGCGTTAAAGGCGCTCAGGGCCTCAATATCCCGCTGAATTCGTTCCAACTGCGTTTTCATGGTACCACATTCCTTTCCACGGTTGATCTGACAGGGGACAAAACGATTCTGTAACGTAAGTGTACCACGGCAGGGGCCCATTTCCAACTGTTTTTTTGAGGTGGATCAGGAATGAAAAATGAAATGAAGGAAGATCTGCCTTCCAAAGGACGCTAGGATGCAACCTCTTTTTGTGGTACAATAAAACCCAAACGAGACATTGTAGCGCTGCCAAAGGAGGACTTTTATGAACCGAACCATCGATGTAAATGCCTGTCGGGAGGATGGGGTTTGGATCTTTCACAATGGATACACCTGTTCGGAATCGGTGATCTATGCCATTGATAAACACTTTGATCTGGGGATGGGAACAGACGCCATTGCCATGAGCTCCGGCTTCCCCTGGGGACTGGGGGGTGGAGGCTGCCTGTGCGGCGCCGTGGTCGGGAGCGCCATGTGTTTGGGCTACGTCTTTGGCCGCCGGCAGCCGGGGGATCCCTGTATTGACCGCTGTTTTTCCCTGACCCAGGAGTTCCACGACCGGTTTAAAAAGGAGTTTGGGGCCACCTGCTGCCGGGCGCTGCTGCGGGGGATGGACCGCAACGCACCGGAGCGTAAGGAACGGTGCGCCAGACAGGTGGTCTTTGCCATTGAGACGGTTGCAGAGATGCTTCAGCGGGAGCTGGCAAAGGATGCGCAGGAGACGTTGCCAACCTCAAATTAGACAGCGCTACACTGGGCGCTCTTAGTTTGGGGGCGGCCCGAACCATTCAGAAAATGGGAAAGACTGACTTTGAACTGGCAAGAGAAAAGTGATATTTTCCTGAAAATAGGCGGCTGTATTTGGCCCTGCCCATATAAAAGGAAATGGAGCATTGGAGAGGGCAAATATGGCCACGGGAGAAAGATTCTGTACGATATCTTCTCTTTGATTTTTACTTTTGGGCTCAGAGATGAGGCGGATCAGGGCTCCTGATAGTTGTTATTTGCCGATGGCAGGGGCATTGCGGACAGATCATTTTGATAAATTGTAGGCTGTATGGATTTCCATACAGCTCTTTTTATATGCTGCAATAGGTTTGGAAATTTTGACAGGAAATCAGAAGCGATTTTGGAGAAATATCAGAAAAAGATGGCAATTTGTCAAAAGGTTAAAAAAGATCTTTTCAAACGAAATCTTTTTTGATACAATGATGGAGGCGAAAAGAATTAATAAATATTACATTTTTATACGAGTTTTTGTTGTTGAAAATACATAAAAAGGGGGCTATGCTGTGTTCGGAGTCATTGCGCAACAGGAGATTGATGCAAAAAGTGCGGAACTTATCGCTCTTGCTCAAAAATTTTGGGAGAACCCGGAGGTGGGCTTTGAGGAGTTCAAGGCCTGCAAGTGGTTTGCTGAGTTTTTGGAGAAAGAGGGCTTCCAGGTGGAGACAGGCTATGCGGGGGTCCCCACCGCCATCCGTGCCGTATGGGGCAGTGGGAAGCCGGTCATCGGCCTGCTGGGGGAGTATGATGCTCTGCCTGGTCTGAACCAGAAAGTTTCCACCGTTAAGGAACCGCTGGAAGAGGGCGCGCCTGGCCAGGGCTGCGGTCACAACCTGTTGGGCACCTGCCATCTGGCGGCGGCATTGGGTATCAAAAAGGAGCTTCAGGAGCGGAAGCTGCCAGGCACAGTGGTCTTCTATGGCTGCCCGGCGGAGGAGAAGCTCACTGGCAAACCTTTTATGGCCCGTGGCGGGGCTTTCCAGGATCTTGATCTGGCGTTTGCATGGCACCCGTACCAAGTCAACATGGTAACGACTGGCCGTATGACTGCCATGAACAGCGCCAAGTTCCACTTTAAGGGCGTCACCGCCCATGCCGGCGGCGATCCCCACAACGGGCGCAGCGCCCTGGATGCCGCGGAGCTCATGAACGTGGGCGCCCAGTTCCTGCGGGAGCACGTGACTTCTGACGTGCGTATCCACTACTCCTTTACCGAGGCTGGAGGCGCGCCCAACATCGTCCCTGACCGGGCCAGCGTCTGGTACTTTGTCCGGGCCCTGGACCGGCAGACGGTGGAGGATGTCTATGCCCGCCTGGTGCGCATCGCCAAGGGCGCGGCCATGATGACCGACACCGAGGTGACAGAGGAGTTCCTGGGGGGCTGCTACAACACCCTGCAGAACAAGGTGCTGGTGGATGTGGTTCACGATGCAATGAATGCGATTCCTCTGCCGGAGTGGACCCAGGAGGAAGAGGCTTTTGCGGCCGCTCTCAACGCGCCCAGCGCCGTTTATCAAAATATGGTAGCATCCGGAAAATTACAAAAGGAAGAACAGATCCACTCCCATATTCCTGCAATTGGCTGGGAAGATAGCTTTGGATCCACTGATGTGGGAGATGTACAGCACATTGTGCCAGGCGTATTTTTCTTTACAGTGACAGCGGCCGCTGGTTATACCACTCACACATGGCAGTTTACCGCCTGCTCTGGACACACTATGGGAATGAAAGGCATGCTTTACGGTGCGAAGGTCATGGCGCTCTCTGCAATGAGAATGGTGGAACAGCCAGAGCTGGTCCAGCAGGCATGGGAAGTGTTCCGCAAAGATATGCAGGGAACGGAGTACCGTTGCCCCGTACCAGATGACCTGCCAGTGGGTGGATAGAAGAAACGGATAAGACGCACGACAGTCAGAAGACAGATCAGACTGGTACCAGTGCGATACAAAAACAATAAAATTAAAGGGAGGATGTACGATGTTCGGAACCATTGCCCAGCGAGAGATCGATGTCAAGAGCGAGGAACTCATTGCACTGGCCAAAAAACTCTGGGAGAATCCGGAGGTGGGCTATGAGGAGGTCAAAGCCTGCCCATGGATTGCTGAATTCTTGGAGAAAGAGGGCTTCCAGGTGGAGACTGGCTATGCAGGAGTCCCCACCGCCATCCGTGCCGTATGGGGCAGCGGAAAGCCAGTTATCGGCTTTTTGGGGGAGTATGACGCGTTGCCCGGCCTGAGCCAGAAGGTCTCCACCACCCAGGATCCTGTGGTGCCTGGCGGCCCCGGCCACGGCTGCGGCCACAATCTCCTGGGCGTGGCCCACATTGCTGCCGCCCTGGGTATGAAGAAGGAACTGCAGGAGCAGAATCTCCCCGGTACGGTGGTGTTCTATGGCTGTCCGGCGGAGGAAAAGCTCACCGGCAAAACATTTATGGCCCGCAACGGCGCCTTCCGGGATTTGGATCTGGCCTTTGCCTGGCACCCCTACTTCAGCAACTATATCTCCGATGGTACTCAGACAGCCATGAACAGCGCCAAGTTCCACTTTAAGGGCGTCACGGCCCATGCCGGCGGCGATCCCCACAACGGCCGCAGCGCCCTGGATGCCGCGGAGCTCATGAACGTGGGCGCCCAGTTCCTGCGGGAACATGTGACTTCCGATGTGCGCATTCACTACTCCTTCACCGAGGCTGGAGGCGCCCCCAACATTGTCCCCGACCGGGCCAGCGTCTGGTACTTTGTCCGCGCCCTGAGCCGGGAGGCGGTGGAGGATGTCTATGCCCGCCTGGTGCGCATTGCCAAGGGCGCGGCCATGATGACCGACA
Organism: Candidatus Aristotella avistercoris; assembly: GCA_904397835.1. Lineage (GTDB taxonomy): Bacteria > Bacillota > Clostridia > Oscillospirales > Ruminococcaceae > Aristotella > Aristotella avistercoris. Next base: position 22,492 of record CAJFOV010000033.1, on the reverse strand, counting down.
CCGAGGTGACGGAGGAGTTCCTGGGGGGCTGCTACAACACCCTACAGAACAAGGTGCTGCTCAATGTGGTCTATGACTCCATGAAGGAGGTTCCCCTGCCGGAGTGGAGCCAGGAGGAGATGGACTTTGCCGCAAAGCTCAATGCACAGCGGCCCAACTATAAGCAGTTGGTGGACTCCGGCGTGATCCAGGAGGGGGAGCACATCTTCTCCCACATTCCGCCAGTGGATCACACGGACGTCTTTGGTTCCACCGATGTGGGCGATGTCCAGCACCTGGTGCCCGGTATTCTGTTCTTCACCGCATCGACCAATGCGGCTTCCCCGGCCCACAACTGGCAGTTCACCGCATGCTCCGGCCACTCCATGGGCATGAAGGGTATGCTCTATGGCGCCAAGGTCATGGCCCTCTCTGCCATGAAGATGGTAGAGAGTCCCGAATTGGTCCAGCAGGCCAAGGAGCAATTTGAAAAAGATATGCACGGCAGAGAGTACATCTGTCCCATCCCCGCGGAGGTACCGGTGGGCTAACTCTGCACTTCCCTTGGTGAGAACAATAGGGCCCTTGGGGCGGCACGGCGCCAGCCATGCCGCCCTTTTTTGATAGGAATCGTTATGAAATCCACAGAGGAGGCGCGTCAGTATGATTGGAACCATTGCGCAAAAAGAGATTGATGCCAAGCAAGAGGAACTTGCCGCCCTGTCCAAAAAGGTATGGGACAACCCGGAGGTGGGCTTTGAGGAGGTCAAGGCCTGCAAGTGGTTTGCCGAGTTTTTGGAGAAAGAGGGCTTCCAGGTGGAGACGGGCTACGCGGGAGTCCCCACCGCCATCCGTGCCGTGTGGGGCAGCGGAAAACCGGTTATCGGCCTGTTGGGCGAGTATGACGCCCTGCCGAGCCTGAGCCAAAAGGTCTCCACCGTCAAGGAGCCGGTTGAGGAGGGTGCACCTGGCCAGGGCTGCGGCCACAATCTGCTGGGCACCTGCCATCTGGCAGCTGCCCTGGGCATCAAGAAGGAGCTGGAGGAGAACAAGCTGCCCGGCACCGTTATCTTCTTTGGCTGCCCGGCGGAGGAAAAGCTCACGGGTAAGCCCTTTATGGCCAGAGAGGGCGCCTTCAAGGAGCTGGATTTCGCCCTGGCCTGGCATCCCAATGCCATGAACGTCATTACCACAGGGACCTGCACGGCCATGAACAGCGCCAAGTTCCACTTTAAGGGCGTCACTGCCCATGCCGGCGGCGATCCCCACAACGGCCGCAGCGCCCTGGACGCTGCGGAGCTCATGAACGTGGGCGCCCAGTTCCTGCGGGAGCATGTGACCTCCGACGTGCGCATCCATTACTCCTTCACCGAGGCTGGAGGGGCCCCCAATATCGTCCCCGACCGGGCCAGCGTCTGGTACTTCGTCCGCGCCCTGGACCGGCAGACAGTGGAGGATGTCTATGCCCGCCTGGTGCGCATTGCCAAGGGGGCGGCCATGATGACCGACACCGAGGTGACGGAGGAGTTCCTGGGGGGCTGCTACAACACCCTGCAGAACAAGGTGCTGGTCAATGTGATCCATGAGTCCATGAAGGAGGTCCCCCTGCCGGCATGGACCCAGGAGGAGAAGGACTTTGCTGCAGAGCTGGATAAAGTTACCCCCAACTATGCAAATCTGGTGGCTGCTGGTGCTGTCCGGGAAGGGGAGCACTTGGCCTATCAGGTGGAAGAGATCCAGACAGCGGACAACTTTGGGTCCACCGATGTGGGAGATGTGGAGCACATCGTTCCGGCCGCCATGTTCATGACCGGTACCTACAACCTGGGCGCCCCGGGCCACAGCTGGCAGATCACCGCTTGCTCCGGCAACTCCATCGGCGTCAAGGGCATGCTCTATGGCGCCAAGGTCATGGCTCTCTCTGCTCTGAAGGTGGCGGAGGATCCGGCCCTTCTGGCCAAGGCCAAGGAGGAGTTCCAGAAGGATATGCACGGAACCGAGTATATCTGTCCCATTCCGGCGGAGGTGCCCGTGGGCTAAAGATTGCTCGATCGATCAATAGCAAGGAATCCAAAAGAGGCACGCTGAAAATTCAGCGTGCCTCTTCTATGTGTTGGTTATTGATTAGAATCAGTGCTCAGGGCCTGCTCCCAGGCCAACGGGCGGGAGAAATCCAAAAAGTAGTCCGCCGCCAAGGCCTGGATCTCCTGTTGCTGATGGGCTGAATAGGGGTCATATACCCCATAGGCAGTCATACCGGCAGCAAGGATCCCCTGAATGCCTGGGAGGATGTCGTCAAAGGCGGCGCAGTCCTCCGGTGGGACTCCCAACCTGTGGGCCGCCAGGAGAAACACGTCGGGGAAGCCCTTGCCCCGCTGAACCTCATCGGTACAGGCGATGGCAGAGAAGAGATCCCGGATGCCGTTGTGGGCCAACACCGGCTCATAGAGCTCAGGGGAGGAGGCGGTGGCAATGGCCAAAGGTACCCCCCGGCGATGCAGGCAGTCCAGATACTCCCGTACAAAGGGCTTCAGGCCGATTTGGGTGCGGTAGGCGTCAATGGCCATCTGATGCCACTCCTCCATGAGCTGCTCCGGCGTGTCGGAAAAGCCAAAGCGGGCGATGGTGTACTCCGCCGTCTGGCGAAAGCTCTTGTCGCTGATGGCCTGGATGTAGTCCTCTGGCACCGCCAGATTCCGTTTGGCCAGAAAATCCACATCGATCTGGGCCCAGATGCCGGTGGAATCGATGAGAGTTCCGTCCAGATCAAAGATGGCTGCCTTAAAGGGTACCATGGCGCACCCCCGGCAGATGGTCATAGAGCTCCTTGACCTCCTGGGCGGCCCGGCGGATATCTGGGGCGGCAAAGATGGCGGAGACAATGGCCAGCCCATCAATCTCCGTGCCGGCAAAGAGGGGGATGGTGTGCTGATTGATGCCGCCGATGACCACCAGGGGAAGATCCACCCCTTGACGAATGGCAGCAAGCTCCTCCATGGAGACAGGGCGGGTGTCCGTCTTGGTGGCGGTGGAGAACATGGCTCCTATGCCCAGATAGTCCGCCCCGTCCGCCTGGGCCCGTTGGGCCTCCTGGAGGGTTGCAGCGGAGACGCCCAAAATTTTATCCGGTCCAAGGATCCGGCGAACCTGGGCGGCAGGCAGATCTGATTGCCCCACATGGACCCCGGCGGCATCCACCGCCAGGGCCACGTCCAACCGGTCATTGATGATGAGAGGCACCTGGAAGACGTCGGTGACCGCTTTGACCCGCAGGGCACTCTCATAAAAGTCCCGGGAGGAGGCATGCTTCTCCCGCAGCTGCACCAGGGTGCAGCCCCCCTCCAGGGCTTGGCGGACCCCTTCCTCCACCGTTTTACTGCTCATGAGATCCTGATCGGTGACCAGATAGATGGAATAGTCCACGGCGCGTTTCATTGCAGCTTCCCCCTCCTAGACCTCATAGGTTTTGGCGTGCTCCAGCAGCATCTGAGGGGTCATGGTGCTCACGGCATCCATCAGGGCAACCCGGAAGCTGCCGGTGCCAAGGCTCCCTGCCCGCTCGTAGGCGATCTCTCCGGCCACCCCCATGGTCAACACGCCGCCAATGGCCCCCAGGAGCAGGTCCGGTCCCGCACCGCAGAAGGAACCCACCAGAGAGGAACACATGCAGCCGGTGCCGGTGACCTTGGAGAGCATGGGGTGGCCGTTTTGAATGCAGAGGGTCCGCTCCCCGTCGGTGAGGATATCTGTGGCGCCGGTGATGGCCACCACGCAGCTTTTGGCCTTGGCCAGTTTTTTGGCCATCTGGATGGCGGGGGCAAGGCCCTCGGCGGCGTCCTCCTGGGCGGCATCCACCCCCTTGGTGTTGGCGGAAAGGCCCGCCAAAAAGCGGATCTCTGACAGATTTCCCCGCAGAACGTTCACATGAACCTGTTGGAGGATCTGTCCGGCGGTGTTGTTGCGCAGACTGGAGGCCCCGGCCCCCACCGGATCAAACACCACAGGGATGCCCTTCTCGTTGGCGGCCTGGCCGCTCAGGAGCATGGAGGAGATGGTCCGCCGGTTGAGGGTCCCCATGTTCAGCACCAGGCTCTGAGCCAGAGCGGTGATCTGGGCACACTCCCCATCGTCATCCGCCATGATGGGGGAGGCCCCCACTGCCAACGTGATGTTGGCACAGTCGTTGACGGTGACATAGTTGGTGATGTGGTGCACCAGGGGGACCGTCTGGCGAAGGGAATCCAGTTGGCTGCAGGACTGTTCCAAAAGCTTACTCATGGGTTGCGCTTCCTTTCTTTAATCCATGTTGATAGAGGTCGTAGAAGTGGTGGGTGGGGCCGTTGCCCTTGCCGATGGGCAGGGCGTGGCGGATGGCGGTGGTCACATACTCCTTGGCCTGGCCCACCGCCTCCTGCAGGGGGAGCCCCAGGGCCAGGTTGGCAGCAATGGCGGAGGAGTAGGTGCAGCCGGTGCCGTGGGTGTTCTTGGTGTCGATGCGGGGGGCGCTGAAGGAGTAGAATTCCTCCCCGTCAAAGAGCAGGTCCAAGGCGTCCCCCTGGGCGTGGCCCCCCTTGACCAGCACTGTCTGACAGCCCATCTTGTGGATGATCCGGGCGGCCTGCTTCATATCCTCCACACTGTGGATGGAGATGCCGGCAATTTTTTCGGCCTCGGGGATGTTGGGTGTGAGCACCTGGGCCAGGGGGATCACCTCCTGGATGAGCTTGTCGATGGAGCCGGGATCCATGAGCGGACAGCCGTTTTTGGCGTACATCACCGGGTCAATGACCACGTGGGGCATGTGGTACTGGCGGATCTTGTCCGCCACCGCCTGCATACAGGCCGGCTGGGAGAGCATGCCCACCTTCACAGCGTCGGCGCCCATGTCCTCAAAGACGGCGTCAATCTGCTTGCCGATCATCTCCGGCGTCACATCCTGGATGTCCAGCACCCGGAAGGTGTTCTCTGCTACCACGGAGACAATGACGCTCATGCCAAAGACACCGTGGGCAGAAAAGGTCTTGAGATCCGCCTGGATCCCCGCGCCGCCGCTGCAGTCGGACCCGGCGATGGTCAATACTTTTTTCATAGGATACCTCCTTTTTCGATGGCCCTCTGTCCTGTTTTACAAAAAAAGGACGCTTTCCGCAGAAAGCGCCCAAACATCACCATGGTTTTGATTGCTCCCTACACTAGTGTTAACTAACAGGTTCAAAGGGTCAGGTTTTACCTTCTCAACTGCGTACAGTTCCCCTGCAATGTAAAAATTATTGTTGCCTCAAAGGCTTTACAAATCCATCTTACACCTTGGGATGTGGCTTGTCAATGATGGCCGATGGAGGAGCGGACACACGGGTATCGAGCAGAGAAAAGATGGATGGATAGATGATTTGTATCATAAACGATCTATTTATAGAAATAAAAAATGGATATAATTTATAATTTCTATAAAATTTCTGTATTTCTTGTATAGATCTCTTTAAAATTGGGGAATTTATTGAAATTTTGATGGCTTATTGATGGGCCATCCCTTTTGTGCTATGATTAAATCGCATTAGCGCGATTTTAGACGACTTGGAATGGTCCCCTTTGCTGAATGGGAACTAACTTTAGGAAGAGAGAGAAGACGATGATTGCGGTTCAAAATTTGACCAAGTCCTTCCGGAATGTTCAGGTGCTCAAAGGGGTGAGCATGGAGATCCAGACAGGGGAGATCTTTGGAATTGCCGGCAGAAGCGGGGTGGGCAAATCCACCCTGTTGCGCTGTATGAATGGGCTGGAGACCTATGACGCAGGCTCCCTCCAGGTGGACGGGGTGGAGGTCAAGGATCTTAAGGAGAAGGAGCTGCGGCTCTTCCGCAAAAACATGGGGATGATCTTTCAGAGCTTCTCCCTGATCACGCGGGCCACAGTGTACCAGAATATCGCCTACCCCATGCGGTGCTGGCACTATGACAAACAGACCATCGATGCCAAGGTCAAGGAGCTTCTCCAAGTGGTGGGTATGCCGGAGAAGATCAACAGCCGGGCCAGCGAGCTCTCCGGCGGCCAGAAGCAGCGGGTGGCCATTGCCCGGGCCCTGGCCATGGATCCCAAGGTGCTGCTGTGCGATGAGGCCACCTCCGCCCTGGACCCCAAGAGCACCCTGGCCATCACGGAGCTGCTGCGGGAGATCAACCAGAAGTTGGGCATCACTGTGGTGGTGGTCACCCATGAGATGGATGTGATCCGGCGGATCTGTGACCGGATGGTGGTCATTGAAGATGGCCAGATTCAGGCCTCCGGCGGTGTGGAAGAGGTGTTTGAAGAGCGGCCTGAGGCGCTGACAAACCTATTGGGCACCCAGGGACCGCCGCTGCCCAAGGAGGGGATCAACCTGGAATTCTTCTACTCCACCGAGCAGAACGAACTGGAGAATCTGGTTGCCGATCTCATGCGGACCCTGGAGTTCCAGATGAAGATTGTGGGGGGCGGCATGGAGGAGTATAAGGGAAAGACCGTTTGCTCCATGATTGTAAACCTGCCCCAGAACTTGACAGAGAAGGCCTGCGCCTACCTGACCCAGCGGGGGGTAAGGTGGCGTCTGATGTGCCGGGGAGAGGAGGACAAGGTACAATGACCTTTTGGGAATCTGTTGTCTACTACGGCCAGCGGCTCATCGCTCCGGCGGTGCTGGTGACGCTACAGATCGTGTTTTTTACCATTTTGATTGGCTTTGTGCTGGGGTTTGCCCTGGCCATTCTGCTGACCCTCTATGGGCCCAATGGATTGAACCACAAGCGCAAAGTCTATGGGGTGCTGAATTTTTTGGTGAACACCGTGCGCTCCTTTCCCATCCTGATTTTGATTGTGGCCATCTCCCCTTTGACCCGGATGATCGTTGGAACCACCATTGGAGTCAAGGCGGTGATTCTGCCCCTGTCCATCACAGCCACAGCCTTTATTGCCCGGCTGCTGGAGAGCAGTTTCATCAAGGTGGACAAACAGCTCATTGAGGCCGCCAAGTCCCTGGGCGCCACCAACATGCAGATCATGTGGGGGGTTATTATCAAGGAATCGGTACCCGCCATCTTTTCGGTGCTGACCATGGCCACGGTCAACTACATTGCCGCCACCACCATTGCCGGCGCCGTGGGCGGCGGTGGATTGGGCGCAGTGGCCCTGACCTATGGATACCAGAGCTTCAACGATACGGTGCTGTATATGGCGGTGCTGGTGATGTTCCTGCTGGTCAATGTGACCCAGTACCTTGGAGACTGGCTGTACAAAAAGTTCCTCTAGAGAAGAGCAATCAGAGAAGGACGGTGTTTTACCATGAAACAGCAGGCCCAATGGCTCCAACTGCTGCTGGGGCTCACACGAAAGCCGGTGGGGATCAAATTCCTCCTCCACAAAGAGGAGTTTGACGCCTTTGAGGCCCAGGCGCCAAAGAACAGGATGTCCTATTGCACCGTGGTGCGCCGGGCCGGGGAGGGTCGCTGTCAAAAGATCCACCGGGGCCACAGCGCCTGCATGGGCGGCGCCATGGCTCTGGGGTTGGAAAAGCCGGGGCCAGATGTAATCTCCGGCAGGCGGCGGTATCTCCAGGGGGCCTATCAGGACCTTACGGTGGCCCACAAGGTCTCCAAAGGGATGGTATATTGCCAGCATGAGACCTATGGCCTGGCGGTGATGCCCCTGGAGGCCTTTCAGACCGAGCCAGATGTGGTGATCCTGATCCTCAACGCCTACCAGGGGATGCGGGTGGCCCAGGGCTACGCCTACCAGGGCGGCCATGTGAGAGGAACCAGCTTTGCCGGTATGCAGGCCATCTGTCAGGAGTGTACCTCCTACCCCTATGAGAACGACTGCTTGAACCTCTCCCTCATGTGCTCCGGTACCCGGATGCTGGCCGGCTGGAAGGAGGACGAATTGGCGGTGGGCATGCCCTATCACCTGCTGCCCCAGGTGATCCAGGGGCTCAAACAGACGGTGAATCCCCTGGTGCGGGACTCCAAAAAGCGGGAGTTGGCCCAAGGGCTGGAGCAGGCGGGGCTGCAGGATGCCCTGGATATCCACTATCACCACAACTACGACGACGGTGCCTATTTGGGCGGTCCAGCCGAACTGCCCAGTGAAGCATAGAAGACGAAACCATCACAGAAAAGGAGCAATGAAAAAGATGAAACGTTCTTTGAAAAGACTCTGTGCCGTCCTGGCCATGGTCATGGGGATCCTCTCCTTGGCGGGCTGTGGACAGGAGGGGAACTCCTCCTCCACTGCCTCTGGTGAGGAGCAGAAGACCCACATCACCATCGGCTGCATGCCCCTGAATCAGGAGGGCGTTCAGGCCCTGAGCGATCTCCTCAAGGACAAGGGCTATGACCTGGAGGTTGTGGTCTTTGATGGCAACAACCTGCCTGCCGAGGCCCTGAGTGCCGATGAGATCGACGGGTTGATTCTCAACCACCTGCCCTGGATCCAGACCTTCAACGAGGCCAACGGCACCAACCTGGTTTTGGTGGACGGCTTCGCCTATGCCTCCCTCAATGGCCTGTATTCCTCCAAGCATCAGAGTGTGGATGAGATCCCCGACGGCGGCACCATCACCATCTCCAACGACCCCAGCAACATGGATCGAGGCCTGCGATTTCTCCAGAACCTGGGCCTGCTGACCTTGGGTGAGAAGACCGGGGACTACTACACCATCCTGGACATTACGGAAAACCCCAAAAACCTCCAGTTCCTGGAGGTGGAGACCACCATGACCGCCGGATCCTATGAGGATGCGGATGCAACCATCACTTTCTCCAGTGTGATGAAGAACGCCGGTTATGACGCCTTCTCTTATTTGGCGGAGGACGGCGAGAGCGGCCAGTTTCCAACCGGACTGGTGGTTAACAGCGGCGATGAGAATTCCGATTGGGCCAAGGCCATCATTGAGGTGGCCCAGTCCGATGAGTACCACACCAAGTTTGACGAGATCTTCCAAGGCGCCTATGTGATTTTGGATCAAGAAGCGTAAATCGCAGGGCTCCCGAAGATTCTGATAGGGAAAGGGAGAGGCCGGTCGTAGACCGGCCTCTCCCTTTTTTATGTTCCCTGCAGAACCGCTGCCAGGGCGAGATCCTGTTTTGATTTGGCATGTTCCAGGTCGTCAAAGTCTCCCAGGTCGCTCAGACGGATGGCGGTGGCATCCACCCCAACCTGGGGATGTTCCTGCTGCCCCCGGATGGTGGAGGGGATCTCCCCTTGGAGCTGGCCTCTGGCGCTCTGGGTCCGCAGGCGGCAGACCTGGGTCAGGGTGTTCACCGCCAACCGGTGGTCCTCATAGGAACAGAAGGCGGTGGGATCTTGCTGGACATAGGGGGCAATCATGGCCGACACCTGGGCCACGGTGGAACCAAACCGGCCGCTGTCAAAGTAACCGGTGAGGAACTGGTCAAAGTACTGGTGATACTGGGCAAAATTTTCATCCACCTGCATCAGGTTGTGGTAGAGGGGGCGGTTGCGCATCACATCCCCTTGGGCCGGGGTGTCAATGGGAAAATTAATCAAAATGTTGGGATCCCGGATGGGATCGGTCATCCCAAGGGCGTAGGTACCAAAGGCCAGGTTGTAGTCCCAGGGGAGCATTTGCAGAATGCCATCCTCCTCATAGAGAAAGTAGTTGTGGCCGGTGGGGCCCAGGTAGCTGTCCCAGTTCATGACAAAGACCTGTACCACAAAGTACCGCAGGAGCTGATCTACATCGACTGCCCGCTCCAGGTTCTCTCTGGTGGAGAGGACCTCCAGGGCCTCAATGAGCCGCTGCTGATCCTCCAGATTGGGGTCAAATTTGGCGTTTTGAAAGATGCCGGGGTAGCTCTCTGGATTGCCATCAATATATTGCAGGGCCACATCGGCGTTCTCATCCTGTAGGGAGCGGTAGTCGGGCTTGTACAGCTGGCCGTAGTCTGGGCCAAAATTCCGCTTGGCAAAGGCCTCCTCCGGCTCCTCAATGGCCAAAAACAGCCCCCAGTCCACACCGTTGACCGTCACCCACACATAGCTGCACAGAGGGGTGGGAACCCCCATCCAGCTCATCATGTCATAGTCCAGATAGGTCTTCAGGTAGCTGTTGTCCTGAAAGGAGGCGTCCAGGGAGAGCTTATCCAAGCCGTAGTAGTTGCCGCCTCCCTGGTAGTGGTCAAATTCCAGCTTCAGGCTGTAGCGGGAGAGGCCATAGTCCTCCGTCAGGTGTAGGGAGTTGTTCCCCTTGGCCCGCAGCCCCACCTGGTAAAAGGGCTCCCCGTCAATGACCACCGTTGCAGGGGTATATTCCTCCTGGGGGGCGTTGGCCACAAAGGAGCCCCAGTCCTCCACCTGCAGGTCGATGGTGTGGACCACGCGGTTGTCAAACAGGCGGCTGGCATAGCCAGGGTTGGCACTGGCCGGCTGCAGCCCCAATTTTTCCCCAAAGCACAACAGGAGCAGGACCAGGAGGAGGGCTAGAGCCCCGGCGGCCATGCAGAATCGGTTGAGATGGCGGTGCCCCAACATGGCGCTACCCCATATAGTCCCCGTTGTAGGAGACCAGGGCCACCTGGGTCACCCCATCCATGGCGTCCAGGAGGTTGACAAAGGCGCTGTCGTTTTCCTTCAGGCGAACTTCATAGTTGAGCTCCACCTGGCCCCTCTGTACCGTTTTGCTCTTGAGGTTGAGCCGGCGGACCTGACTGGCCACAAAGGTGTGGACCTCCTGCTCCAGCGAACCATTTTCACAGTGGATCACCAGGATATAGGGGAAGTCGGTGGCCCGCCGCCGAGCAAAGGCCAGCAGTACCAGGCCGATGAACAGGCTGCCCAACACGGCGAGAAGAATCAGTCCGGCGGCCAGCACAATGCCCACAGCGATGCTCCAGAAGAGGAATGCGATGTCCATGGGCTCCTTGATGGCGGTACGAAAGCGCACAATGGACAGGGCTCCCACCATTCCCAGAGAGAGCACCACATTGCTCACCACAGTGAGAATCAACAGGTTGGTGATGAGGGAGAGGGCCACCAGGGTCACACCAAAGCTGGGGGAGTACATGACGCCGCTGTAACACTGTTTGTAGACAAAAAACAAGAACAGCCCCAGCAAAAAGGCCAGTACTAGGGCCAGAGCCATGTCAAATAGAGGGACGGTGGTCATATTCTCCAGAAAGCTGGATTTGAAAATATCTTGAAAGGTCATGGGCCTCTCCTTTCTTCTTCTGGTTTAAAAGGCCAGGGGATCAATCCATCCGCCGGCAGAGGGCGTATTTGGAGCAGGAGGCGCCCCGCCGGTCGGGAATCTGGATGGCCATGCGCACAATCTCCGGCAGAAAGGCGTCATATTTCACCTCCAGCAGGGTACACCCCTCCATGACTGGCAGGCAGAGCAGGTTGGGGTCGAGAAAGTTCACCTGCCCCAACCCGGATCGGATATCCCGGTCCAGGGTCAGGCGCACATTCCCGGGCCCATATCGAAAGGCCTCCCGCTGGTAGCGGACCACCGTCTTGGGCCGGAGCAGCTGGCCCTGCAGTTTGCTGTAGAACTCCACCAACAGGGGATGGCCAGACTGTAGAAGAAAGCCATACTCCCCGGCAAGAAGGCTCTGTACCTGTTCCAAAGTCAGCCGGACGGAGCGCTTGCCGCACAGGCCGTTGACCTTGAATTTTTTCTCCAGCCGCAGGAAGGTCAGATCCTCCCCATAGTACCGCAGGCGGAATTTTTCCCGCCGGTTGACCCCATCCAGTTTTTGCCGCAGCGCGGTGTCGTAGGGGGTGTCAAAGTAGAGGCTGGTCACCAGGTAGGTGCCGTCCGGCCCGGCGTGGGGGTCCCTGGCGAAGAGCCGGGCCAACCTTTGGGAAAGCACCAGATCCTCCGTGGGGCGGATCTGGTGCTTGATCTCGTGGCGTAGGGTTGGGGGCTTAGTCGTCGTCATCGTCGCTGTAGTTGCTGCCGCCATCATCGTAGTTGGTGTCCCCATAGTTGGTGTTTCCATCATCGCCGTAATTGGTGGTGCCACCATCGTCATAGTTGGTATTTCCGTAATTGGTGTTTCCATAGTCGGTGACGCCATCATTGTTGGGACCATAGTCAGTGTCGTTGTAGTCGGTGACACCGTCGTTGTTGGGGCCATAGTCAGTGTCGTTGTAGTCGGTGACACCGTCGTTGTTGGGACCGTAGTCAGTGTCGTTGTAGTCGGTGACGCCGTCATTGTTGGGGCCATAGTCGGTGTCGCCGTAGTCGGTGACGCCGTCATTGTTGGGACCATAATCGGTGTCATGGTAGTCGGTGACGCCATCGTTATTGGGACCGTAGTCGGTGTCGGAGGGAGCGGTACCCGCGGCATAGTGATGTCCCTTGAGGACCTTTCCAGTGAGGGCATCCACATCATACTCGTACTCGTTGCCGTTGGCAGAGAACTCCAGTTCAAAGATGGCCACGCCGTCGTCAAAATCGAATTCCCGCTCCTCAAAGACTGCATCGGCCGCATTCACATGGGCCTGGGTCAGGGCAATCTCCTGCGCCTTGGCCAGGGTGATGTAGGGGGAGGGCTGACCGTCCTTGGCATATTTGGGGTCGTAGTCGTCATCATCAATGGACACAATGCCGGAGTTGAGGGAGAGTCCCTTTACCGCATCCTGGGTGCTCAGCGTCAGCTGCTCCAGGAAGTCATCCTCCGGCAGAACGGAGCCGGGCTCCAGCTGGAGCACGATGTTCTTCTGGTTGCCGTCGATGTCTTCGACAAAGTAGCCGGCGTTGTAGATCTCCCCAATCAGGTCCCCGATAACCAGACCGCACTCCTTGCCGACATAGTCCTGATAGGTGGAGACCACCTGCTTGCCATCCTCATTGCGGCCGGTGAGGGCAGTGACCTGGCCGTCCCGGTTGTACTCAATTTGAATCTCCGGGTTGACGCTCAGAATCAGGGTGCCATTTTCCTTCAGTGCAGTGCCGCTGGAGGAGGGATCGCTGCCACAGCCGGCAAGAAGGAGGGTGGAGGCCACCGCGAGGGAAGAGACCGCTGCCAATACTTTTCTTCTCAATGTCATGGGAAAGGCTCCTTTCAACGTTTTGTTTGTCTGTAGATTACGCTGGGCCAAAGGAAAAACCGGGGTAAAAACGGGTAACTAAATGGGATTTTTTCGCCCTGGATCCCTTTGTGTTTGCTTTCATCTACAGATTACGCAGGATCTGGGGATAAACTGGGGTGATACCAAAGAATTTTTTGCATTTTTTGTAGCTGGCTCAGTCATCATCGTCGTCATGTTCGTCATCATTGTCGTCATCATCGCCATAGCCAGAATCCCCGGCGCCGCTTTGGCCACCATAGTCGGTGGTGCCACTGTCATCGTAATTGGTATCACTGTTGTTGTAATTGGTATCGCCGTCATCGGGGTCTGCTGCCGGGGCGGCCCCGCTGGAGGCACTGGAAGAGGGGCGGCTGGATGTGGAGCCGCCGGATCCTCCGGTTGTGCTGCCAGTTCCCCCGGCACTACTGGATGTGCCATAGCCAGAGTCCCCATAGCCGGAGTCTCCGTAGCCAGAATCCCCGCCTGGGGAACTGCTGGAGGAGCTGGAGGGGGTCGTTGACCCAGCAGGAGCCTCCTGGCTGGAGGAGCCCTGGGAGGGGGATCCGCCGGAGATGATCTGGATGTTGACGGTGATCCGTCCGCTCAGGTGCTCCTGAACCTGAGTGCGCAGCTGCACGCCGTATTCCTGGAAGAGGACCTGGTCAGGGGCGTCGATGGAGAAGGAGATCTGCCCCCCCTCAGAGAGAAAGCCCATGTCGATGGCCCGGTCGATGAGTTCGTCTGCCACAGTGACCTTGTCTTTCCCCCGGCCATCGTAGCCCTCCAGAAGGGTGACGCCGTCCTCGTTCATTCCAGTGAGGGCGACAACATCCCCCTGCCGGTTTAAGTCCATCTGCACCTGGGGGTTGATGGACAACAGAATGGAGGAGTAGGCCTGCCAGTAGTTTTGGTAGGTCTGTAACCCAAAGACCAGGGCCAGGCAGGCAGCGATGGCGGCCACACCGGCGCTGATCCACTTGAGGTGGCTCCTGGGCTTGGTCTGGACATCCTCCATGAGAACGGGATCCTGAACAGTCTGGCCCACCTGGTAACAGAGGTTGGCGGCCCGCAGAAAGCGCCCCTGCTCATCCAGAAGAACCACATAGCTGGTGTGGCACTCCATGACCAAGTAGTTCATGCTCTGGCTCCTCCTCTCTGCATCTGTTTCAGGTGTCCCCGGATGATCTCATAGCCGTTGGTGTAGATCAGTAGGAGTGCCACCAGGTATTTGCGGTGGCGCTCCAAGGTCTTGCGCTCCACCCCGCTGCCCTGGCAGAGCTTTGCCAGGGGCAGGCGGCCGGACTGCAGCAGATCCTCCAGCAGCTGGGGGTTCTCCCGGGCATAGGCCACTGCCTGTTGACAGGCCTGTAGGGTGCGCTCTTGACGGGGGCAGTTGTCCACCACATCCCTTAGGTTCACACCAAACTGCTCCATCTGGCGTGTCAGCTCCTGAATCTCCTGCCGGGTGGCGTCCCGAAGAAGCAGGGCCTCATTGTGGTCCTGGGGATCGGCCAGCGTCTCCCCAAGAGGGGTCTCCTGTTCCCCTATGGGGGCATCCAGGGAGATGGTGTGACCGTGGCGCTGCTCCCGGCGGCGGTGGTCGATAAGCCGGCTCTTGATGAGCAGCCCTGCATAGGGCAAAAAGGCGCCGCGGCCCCGGGAATAGCTTTGGATGGCCTGGTGGAAGGCCATCATCCCAATGCCAAGCTCCTCGTCCTGCCCCTCAATGGGCGGGCGCTGCAAAAACTTGGCGGTTTGTGCTTTAATAAAAGGTAGGTAATCGTAGATCAGGCGGTCTGCAGCACGGATATCATCCTTGGCCGCATGGACCCGTTGGATCAACTCATGTTCCTCGTTCATGCCTATAGATTCCCCTTATCAGTAGAATACGAAACGGTTGAGGAAAAACCGGGGCCTCTGAAAAAAATAACAGAGATAAAATGAGAGAGAGCACTACCCCTGATTGTAGCGGAAAAAGGCCGTTTCATCATCATGGAACCATCAGGTTTTGGTAAAAGACTTGTAAAATTTTGCAGATTTTGAGGAAGACTGGGGATTGTGGCCCATTTGAGGCCCACAAAGGCCAGTAGGTAGGTGCCTTTTGACAGCGATGTCGCCCCAAAGAAAAAGATGTGGTTGCGATTGGAGGGGGAAATCACGATAAAATTTGATGCTTTTTCGCAGTAAATGGATAAATTTTTGGAAATCCTCTTGTTTCCCGCCAAGAGGAGGATTATAATGAATGACAAGCAAATTTTTCTTGCATTCTTCTTCGGCTGGGTGCAGGGCAAAATTCTGTATGCCGCCGTTGGGGCATAGATCAATTCAGAAAGAAGGAAGCAAAATGTTGGACATTCGCATGGAAAAAACGACCCAACCTAAGGCCAAGCCTGCAGATGAGAGCAAACTGGGCTTTGGCAGCATCTTTACAGACCACATGTTTGTGATGGACTATGAGGAGGGCAAGGGCTGGCATGACGCGCGCATTGTGCCCTACGGCCCTGTTGTGCTGGATCCCGCTGCCATTGTGTTCCACTATGCCCAGGAGTGCTTTGAGGGCTTGAAGGCCTACCGCCGGGCCGACGGCGGCGTGCAGCTCTTCCGCCCGGAGAAGAACGGCCAGCGGCTCCAGGCCACCCATGACCGGCTCTGCATCCCGGAGATTCCTGTGGAGGACTTTGTCCAGGCGGTGGCCGCTCTGGTGAAGGTGGAGGAGGATTGGGTCCCCCACCTGCCGGACACCAGTCTGTATCTGCGGCCCTTCACCATTGCCACCGAGGCGGTGCTGGGGGTCAAGGCCAGCCGGACCTATCAGTTTTATATCATCGCCTCCCCCTCCGGCGCCTACTATGCGGAGGGCATCAACCCGGTGAAGATCTATGTGGAGGACCAGTACGTGCGTGCCTCCCCCGGCGGCACCGGCGCAATCAAGTGCGGCGGCAACTATGCGGCCAGTCTGCTGGCCGGTGAAAAGGCCCATGAGCTGGGCTACAGCCAGGTTCTCTGGCTGGATGGCGTGGAGCGCAAGTATGTGGAGGAGGTGGGCAGCATGAACATCTTCTTCAAGATCAACGGAGAGCTGTACACCGCCGCTACCGTGGGCACTGTCCTGCCGGGCATCACCCGTATGAGCTGCATCGAGCTGCTGAAGGACTGGGGCTACACCGTCCACGAGGGCAAGCTGGCCATTGATGATGTGATGAAGGCTGCCAAGGACGGCACCCTGGAGGAGGTCTTTGGCACCGGTACAGCCGCGGTCATCAGCCCTGTGGGCGAACTGGTCTATGAGGATCAAAAGGCCACCGTCAACGAGTTTCAGATTGGCCCTGTGACCCAGAAGCTCTATGACACCCTGACCGGTATCCAGTGGGGCACTATGGAGGATCCCTACGGCTGGATCTACCGGGTGGATTAATACAGCTGGGGATACACCTCCCCAAGATAACATTGCAAAAGGCCAGGGCCCTTCCATTTCGGAAGGGCCCTGGCCTTTTGTGTCATTTAGTTTGGCAATCCCCCTACGCCGTCCAGCATCTGGAGCATCCGTCCTTTGAGGGCCTGGTGCTGGGGGTGGGAGAGCTCTGGATCCTCCTGGAGCAGCTGGAGGGCCTCCTGCTGGGCCAACTCCACCTGCTGCAGGTCGCTGGAGAGGTTGGCCAGCTTGAGCTGGGGCAGGCCGTGCTGCCGGGTGCCAAAAAAGTCCCCAGGACCCCGATGCGCCAGGTCAAACTGGGAGATTTGGAAGCCGTCGTTGGTGGAGCAGAGCATCTTCAGCCGGGAGAGGGTCTCAGGGGCCTTGGAATCTGAGATGAGGATACAGTGGGATTGGTTGCTTCCCCGTCCCACCCGGCCCCGGAGCTGATGGAGCTGGCTCAGACCGAAACGTTCTGCGTTTTCAATGAGCATGATCACCGCATTGGGCACATCCACCCCCACCTCGATGACGGTGGTGGCCACCAGTAGCTGAATTTCCCCTCGCTGGAAGGCGCGCATGACCTGTTCCTTCTCCCGGGGCTTCATTCTGCCGTGGAGCAGGCCCACCCGGTAGCGGGCAAAGGGCCCGTTTTGCAGCTGAGCGGCGTACTCCGTGGCGGTTTTCAGGGGCGTTTCCTCCTCCCCCTGCTCCACCAGGGGGCAGACCATATAGGCCTGCCGCCCTGCGTCCAGGTGCTTTTGGACAAAGCCATAGGCCCGGCGCCGCTTGGAGGAATCGATGAGATAGGTCCCCACAGGGGTGCGGCCGGGGGGGAGCTCGTCAATGACAGAGATATCCAGATCCGCATACATCACCAGGGCCAAAGTACGAGGAATGGGGGTGGCGGAGAGAATGAGCATGTGGGGGTTACAGCCCTTTTGGGAGAGGGCCATGCGCTGCGCCACACCAAACCGGTGCTGTTCATCGGTGATGACCAGGGCCAGCCGGTGGAAGGCCACACCCTGGCTCAGGAGGGCATGGGTGCCGATGCAGAAATCGATCTCCCCCTGGGCAAGCTGCCGGTGCACCTCCCGCTTTTGGGCGGCAGTCAGGGAGCCGGTGAGAAGTCCGCAGTGCACCCCCAGGGGCTCCAGCTGGGCGGAGAGATTGTGGTAGTGCTGTTCGGCCAGGATCTCCGTGGGGGCCATCAGAGCGGCCTGGTACCCCCCTTGCACTGCCCCATAGGCGCAGGCACAGGCCACCAGGGTCTTGCCACTGCCCACATCCCCCTGGACCAGGCGGTTCATAGGCCGGTCCCGCCCCATATCCGCCATGGCCTGACGGATGGTGCGGCTCTGGGCGCCGGTGGGCCGATAGGGAAGGGATTGGAGCAGGGGGGAGAGATCCACCGGTGGGAGGGGGATCCCATGGGCCACCTGCCGCTCCTCCTTCAGGGACCGCAGCCCCAGAGACAACAAAAACAGCTCCTCAAACAGGAGTCGTTCCCTGGCCCTCTGTGCCTGGGCGGCGGAGGGAGGGAAGTGAATCCACTGCAGGGCCTCCCCCAGGGAGCAGAGCCGGTACCGGTCCAACAGATCCTGAGGGAGAAACTCCTGGAACTGCCCCCCCAGCAACTCCAGAGCCTGGCGGACATTCTGGGAGATCATCCGGGTGCTCAGGCCCGCCGTCAGGGGATAGATGGGCAGCAGCCCCGTCAGAGAGGCATCGTACACTGCGGGGGCGGAGACCTCCTTGTGGAGCAGGGTGCCGCTCAGGGTCCCATGAAAGAGATATTCCTGCTCCACCTGCAGGGCCTCCACCGTGTATTTGGCGTTAAAAAAGGTCAGCAGGGCCTCGGCGGAGTCGTCGCTGACCAGCACCCGGAAGATGGAGAGCCCCTTGCGGATGCGCTGCTCCCGGGATTTTTGCACCACCCGCGCCCGCAGCACCACCTCCTGGCCCAGAGGGGCTTGGGCGATCTCCTGGGGATGGGTCAAATCCACATAGCTGCGGGGAAAGTGGTACAACAGGTCCTGGATGGTGTGTATCTCCAGTTTGTGATAGAGGGCCGCACGCTTTTCCCCCACTCCTTTGAGATAGCGGATGTCTGTCTGTGGGCTGATGGACAACGGGCGCACCTCCTTGCATCGGCCATCGGCAGGGAGAAGATAGCCACCGCTGCCGGCCGTAACCTCGAATTTTTTGGACATGTCCGAGGGAAACTGTCTCCATCATACCACAGAACAAATGTGCCGATCAAGAAAATTTGGACGGATCCGGTGTGGGAAGGCCCTTGTCCCCTGTCCTTTGCGCAGTTGCTGGAAGGGGAAAGCCCGCTGCCCACCGTCCATGGAGCGGTTGCCCGCTCTGCTTTGAAGGAGCGCAAAAGAAAGACCCGGTTTGGCGGAAGGCCAAACCGGGTGGAATTGCTTGGTGGTGTCGACGCCCGCCCATGGGGGCGTTGCTGGATCAGGCTGGCATCTCAGGAGTTGGCGATTGGACATCTGGCTTGAGGTGCCAACTGGGCCTGTGACCGCCCCGCACACAGAGGACAAAGGCCAGTGCGTAACAGGACAGGGCTAGAGTGCTGATGAGCTCCCCCTGTCCCATGTTCAGGGGGGAGGCCACCAGGAACTGGGGGATGGCCAGCACAAACCCCAACAGGGACGCGCAGCAGCCGGAAAAGGTGGCCAGGGAGTAGGCCTTGTGCTCCTCATCGTACTCCCCAATGAGGCGGCTGTGGGCGATCCAGAACACCCAAAAGGCACAAACCATGAAAATCTCCGCCACGTAGTCAAAGATGTAGAGGGAGACGGAGTTGTTCACATATTTTTCGATCACCAGGAAGGCCTGCCACAGGACCGGCGGAAGGGTGAGCCACAGGCTCAGCCGGGCGCTGTGCTTGGACAGCAGCTGCATCCCGATCCACAGGAGCATAAGTCCCGTCAAAACCCCCAGCAGCAGGTGCAGAAGTGAGAGGGGGGCACTGTTGGAAGGATTCAAAAACAGCTCCATTCCATTGCTGAGCAGGACAGCGACCCCCGCGCCAATGCCCACCAGGCCCAGGGGGATGGGGTGGGATACCCCCACCTCCTCATGGCGCTTGTGGAGAAGACGGTCTACAGCAAAAAAGATGAGACAGAACAGGAGCAGAAATAAGAAGGCCCAAACCACTGCGTCAACCTGGATGAAAAAGCCGGTGTCCACCTCGGTATCATACCGTTTGATATACCAGCGCAGGGGAACCAACAGGATCAGTGCAAAGAGCAGCAGGGTTCGGGACCACTTCATCTAGGCATCTCCTCTTTCTGTAATGGGCACATAGGGGATGGAATCCATCACCGGTTTGTAGGCTGGGCGCATGATCCGGCCGCCGAAGACGACCTCCTCCAGCCGGTGGGCGCACCAGCCAGGCAGACGGGCCGCCGCAAACATGGGGGTGTTCAGCTCCATGGGGATCTTGAGCATGCGGTAGATCAGGCCGGAGTACAGGTCCACATTGGCGCAGACAGGTTTGTCGCTGTTCTTCTCCTCAGCGAAGACCTTGGGGGCCAGGCGCTCAATGGCGTCCAGCAGCGCAAACTCCCGCTCAAACTCGGTGCCATGGGCCAGCTTCAACGCGCTCTTTTTGAGCATGCCAGTTCTGGGGTCGCTCAGCGTGTAGACGGCGTGGCCCATGCCGTAGATCAGGCCGCTCTTATCGCCGGCCTCCTTGCGGACCAGTTTGCGCAGGAAGGCCTCCACCTCACCGTCGCTGTAGTCAGAGACACCGGCCTTGATGTACTCCAGCATCTCACTGACCTTGTAGTTGGCCCCGCCGTGGCGGAAGCCCTTTAAGGAGCCAATGCCGGCGGAGATGGCCGAATAGGTGTCCGTCAAGGTGGAGGACACCACCCGGGTGGTGAAGGTGGAGTTGTTGCCGCCGCCATGCTCAGCATGCATCACCAGGCACAGGTCCAACATGTGGGCCTCCTCCTCGGTGAACTGCTTATCCGCCCGCATGGTGCGCAGGATGTTCTGGGCGATGGAAAACTCCTTTTTGGGCTGGTGGAAATACATGCTCTTGTGGTCAAAGGCGCGGCGCTTGACCTGATAGGCAGCCACCATAATGGCCGGCATGCGGGCAATGAGCTGGATGGATTGGCGCACGATGTTCTCCACGCCGTTGTCCTCCGGATTGGGATCGTAGGAGTAGAGGGCAAGGATGCTGCGCCCCAGCATATTCATCAGGTTGTTGGAGGGGGTGCGCATGATCACATCTTCGGCGAAGTTTGTGGGCAGAGTGCTGAACTCAGACAGCAGGGATTGAAAGACCGCCAGCTGGTCGGCCGTGGGCAACTGGCCAAAGAGCAGCAGATAGCAGACCTCTTCAAAGCCGTAGCGGTTCTCCCGGATGATGTTGGAGACAATGTCCTCCAGGTCGATGCCGCGGTAGTAGATCTTACCGGGGGCAGGGATCCGCTCACCGTCCTGCACATAGTAGCCGTGGACGTTACAGATGTTGGTGACGCCTGCCATGACGCCCGTTCCGTCGGGGTTGCGCAGCCCTCTTTTCACATTATAGCGCTCATAGGCGGAGGGGTCAATGTAGTTATACTCTCGATAATGCTCGCATATGTTATGGATATCGGCATAGGGATCCCGCTTGGGGACATTGGTCTCTGACATGGTGAACCCTCCTTCAAAATGTTGGAAAACCGGCCCCTCCAACAGGGAAAGGCCGATTTTGTGGTGTAAAATCTATTCTAATATACAGAAAGAGGAAAGTCAAGAGAATTGCCAAAGAAAATGCAGGATATGAGATGTTATCTTGCAAATGGAGGATGATGGACCCATGAAGTTCAAACTGTTGCTGGCCCTGGGACTGACCGTTCTGTTTGTCCTTTTGCCCTTACTGGTGTTGCCTTGGCAGGAGAGAGGGGGACAACCCTCTGGAGACGCAGGGGGAACTCTGCCGCAAATACAGGAAAATCAGGTCAACCTCTACGACGAGGGAACTGGTGAAACCACCACAATTCCCCTGAAGGAGTACCTGCGGGGGGCCCTGTGTACGGAAATGCCCCACACCTTTCATCTGGAGGCGTTGAAGGCCCAGGTGGTCTGTATCCACAGCTATCTCTTATATTGCCAAAACATGAATCAGAACACTGAAAATCCTGCAAGTGACCTGGTGGATCTCACGGTCAACAGCAAAAATTGGGAGGGGTATGTCACAGAGGCTCAGGCCAGGGAGCGGTTTGGAGACGCGTTTCAGGAGGTCTGGGATCTGCTCACCCAGGCGGTGGAGGCGGTCATGGATCAGGTGGTGACCTATGAGGGGGAGCCAGCCTTGACCGTCTACTGCTCCATGAGCAACGGACGCACGGAGGAGAGCCAAAATGTGTGGGAGGCGGCCCTGCCCTACCTGACCTCGGTGGAGAGTCCCGGGGATCCTCTGGCCCAGAACTATGAGAGCAGCGTCTCCTTCACCAAAGCGGAGGCAGATGCCATCCTGCAGCAGGCCTTTCCCCAGGCGAATCGGGGGGAAGACCCGGCCCAATGGATTCAGGTGACGGCGCGCTCCCCAGCGGGCTATGTGACCCAGGTGCAGGTGGGGGACCAGACCGTGACTGGAGGACAGATCCGCACGGCCTTTTCCCTGCGTTCCACCAGTTTTTTGCTGGAATGGAGCGGGGAGACCCTCCAGTTCCAGGTACTGGGCTATGGCCACGGCGTGGGCATGAGCCAGTATGGTGCGGAATACCTGGCCCAGCAGGGCTGGACCTATGAAAAAATTTTGGCCCACTATTTTCAGGGCGCCACCCTGCAGGATTTGGCCCGGTGACAGGGGAGAACTGGTGGAAATTCCAGGGGTGCGGTACCGCCCACTGAAAAACGGTGGAGAAAGTGGGAATCCCACTTGACGAATGGGATAGAACATGCTATTATAATACCCGTGACATTCATGGAGAGGTGTCCGAGGGGTTTAAGGAGCTGGTCTTGAAAACCAGTGACTCGTCAGAGCCGTGGGTTCGAATCCCACCCTCTCCGCCA
>CAJFOV010000032.1 GCA_904397835.1 Candidatus Aristotella avistercoris | reverse complement strand
TTTGTGTGACAACTCAACTATAACCGATTGAGGTCATATCCTTCTACT
Source organism: Candidatus Aristotella avistercoris (assembly GCA_904397835.1). Classification (GTDB taxonomy): domain Bacteria; phylum Bacillota; class Clostridia; order Oscillospirales; family Ruminococcaceae; genus Aristotella; species Aristotella avistercoris. The sequence continues at coordinate 49,846 of CAJFOV010000032.1, read as the reverse complement.
TTTTTACTTTAACTGTCCAACATGTATTGTAATCCTACAAGTTTTTGAGCCAATATGGTAAGAATCCCTTGACGAACCTACAGAAATGTGCTAAACTAAATAAGCTGATTTGTGCGCCAATAGCTCAGCTGGATAGAGTGTTTGGCTACGAACCAAAAGGTCGGGGGTTCGAGTCCCTCTTGGCGCACCAACAGACGAGCCTGAATGCAACCGCATTCAGGCTCTTTTTCTTTTGCAATCATTGGTTTTTCTACCCTTTATTTGTCAAGCCCAGTGTGGACCTGCTCCAGAGAGAACAGCCGCTGGGCATTGCCGTGGGCGAAGGCTCCAAGGGCTGCCTCCCCCAGGTTGAGGGATTGGAAGTGGCGGCCCTGGGCCTCATCGGCCATGTCGTAGGGGTAGTCGGTGCCAAAGAGCACCCGGTCCGGCCCCGCCAGCGCCACCAGAAACCCTAGGGCCTGGGGATCATGGGTCAGGCCGTCAAAGAGAAAGTTGCGGCGGAGATAGGCCCTGGGCGTCTGTTGGCAGGGATGTTCCGCCGCGGGACGCATCCGGAAGCCGTGGTCCATCCGACCCAGCTGGTAGAGGAGAAAGCCGCCCCCGTGGACCAACAGAACCTGCAGCTGCGGCACCCGGTCCAGCACGCCGCTGAACAGCAAGTTCCCTGCGGCGGCAGTGGTCTGGTAGGGGTTCCCCACCAGGTTGCTCAGGTGGTACCGGCGGGTCTGGGGATCCCTGTTTTCGATGAGGGGATGGAGCATGAGGACCATCCCATATTGGGCCAGTCTTTCATAGAGGGGCCGGAACCTGGGATCGTCCAGGCAGACCCCGTTGACGGTGGTGCCCACCTGAACCATCCGCACCCCCTGAGCGTGGAGGAACTCCACCTCCTGCAGGGCGGCGGGGATATCCTGCATGGGCAGGGTCCCCACTGGGAAGAACCGCTGGGGGAATTCCCGGGCGCGGTCCAGGAGCTCCTGATTCATCAGGCGGCAGAGGGCCCCCGCCTGGGAGATTGGCAGGTCGTAGAAAAAGAGGCGGGGGGCCACGGAGATCCCCTGGCAGCGGATCCCATGCCGGTCCATCCAGTCCAGCTGAGCCTGGGGATCGTAGAAGAGTGGGGTGCAGGGGTGGGGCCGCTCCCCAAAGAGCAGCACCTGGGCCCCCTGGCGCTGTTCCAGGGTGATCCCCGGGATCTGGCGGGCCTGCACCAGCGGCAGGATGGCCCGTGGGATGATGTGGGCGTGGACGTCGATCCAATCCATCGGTAAAACCTCCTTGTACTCCGGGCCGGCAGTGGCGCTCCCAGGGAGTGGCACAGGCCCGCTTTTGCAGACAGGCGCCAACCAGTATTGGTGGGCGCCTGTCTGCCTTTTGAGAGTGTGTATCCTGATCTTTATGGGAGTATATGTGTGGCGGATCGCCCTTTTCACATAAAAATGGAAAACACAGACGAAAAATGATACAATGGAAACATCAATAAGTTTTCTTTTCATGAGGGGATCATTCTATGGGATTGGTTGAAAAAATTATGGTTGGAATTGTTTTTCCGTTGATGTTTTTGTTTGATAGGTGGCATTTTTGCAAGACAGGGATATTCTCATTTTAAAACCAACAGGGATAAAAAGCGCAGATGCTTATCACAAACAGATGGAAAGATCGTAAGCATTGCTTCAATGAGAACCCAAAGACGCCGTGCGTATTTTCCAACTTATGAATATGTGGTTGGCAATGAGGTGATAAGGGTTGAAATTAACTTCGGAACAACATATTGTCAATACAAAAGAGGGGACCAAGTAAAAGTTTGGTACGATGAAAATTACCCAAAGGATAGCTATATCGATGGCTACAAAGAAGATATCGTTTCTTCTGCGGTCTGTTTGATTTTAGGAAGTGTAGCTGTAGCATGTGGTCTATTTGTTGGCGTTCTTGTGTGGCTTGGTTAGACCGATAAAACAGCTCCACGAATGATAAACCCTAGTTTGCAGAACGCAACCACAATGCAATAACCGCTGCCTTCACAGTGGTACCACCGAGCAGGAAAGCCATAGACGGCCTTCCTGCTTTTTTATGCCTAAAATTAGAAAACAAGGCCCCTTTTATGAACTCCTTTGACGATGGGCACCACTATATGACCCCTTGAAGATTTGAAAAATATGGATTGTTGGGTATTCTAAGATGAATACCCAACAATCAAATCCATGAAAGAAACAAAAGATATGACGGGACAAAATCTTTCTGATTCAAGACCAATGGGGCGCACGACTTTATCGTAGAAAAGTTACAGAAGTCGTCTCGACAAAGTCTATCCCGAGGGTGCTATCGCAGTGAGCGGTGGGTCACTCCTGCAGAATGGCCACCGCCCGGCACCAGGCCGCCGTGGCTCCCTTGAATTTGACCGGCAGGGCGGACACCCAAAAGCCATGTTTTTGGGGAATGGCGTCCAGGTTGCACAGCTTTTCAATCTGGATGTACTCCCGCTGCCGGCCGTGGAGGTGGGTGGCCCACAGGACCCGGTTGTCCCCAGTCTCCCGATAGGTCTGGGCCATGGCCCCCACCGGCCGGTCCAGGGTCCAGGCGTCAATGCCGATGGTCCGCACGCCCCGGTCCAGCAGCCAGTCCAGGCCATCGATGCCAAGGCCGGACTGCATGGCAAGGTAGGTCTTGGTGTCCGTGCCCCAGTATCGGTCGCAGCCGGTCTGCAGCAGCACAATGTCCAGGGGCTGGAGGGTGTAGCCCATCTGGTCCAGAGCCTGCTGCAGATCCTGGGAGGTGATCTCCTCGCCGGGGGCCTTGTGCCGCATATCCAGGATGACCCCCGGGCCAAAGCACCACTCCAAGGGCACCTGGTCCACCGATTTGGAGGGCTTCCCCTCGCTGACGGGTGCGTAGTGGAGGGGTGCGTCGATGTGGGTGCCCGAGTGGCTGCTGCCGGAGATCCGGTCGGTAGCCAGGGCCATGCCGTGGGGGAAGTCCTGGGCCTGGACCCCGGCCAGCTTTGCCAGCCGGGCGGCCCCCGCCTGGTGGTCGGAGAACTCCAGCACCGGCGGATAGGGCTCCGTGGCCCCGTTCTCGTGGGGCAGGCTGATATCAATGATACGGTACATCACGTCATCTCCTTCGTCTGGCTCAGAGGACCTGATCCACAATGGTGCGGAACTCCTCCATGGTGAGCAGGGCCTTCTTCTCCATGCCCCTGGCCTTGACCCGGTCCAAAATCTCCGCCTCCTGGTCCCGGTCGGCCTGCAGGCCCAGCTGGTGGAGGTAGTAGGCCACCGAGGCCCGCCCGCTCTTTTTGCCCAGCACAATGTCCGCCTGGCGGTGGAAGTACCGGGGGTCGGTGGCAAACATGGCCAGGGGCTGCTGCACCACCAGATCCACCCCGATGCCGGACTCCCGGGTGTAGTTGCGTGCGCCCACAAAGGGCTTGTTGGGGGCGCAGGGGATGCCGGAGAGCCCCTCCACCAGGTGGCACAGCTCCAGCAGGTGGTCCATATGATAGGGGGTATCCATCCCCAGGAGGATGTTCATGGCCAGGATCAGCTCCTCCAGGGGGGCGTTGCCGGTGCGCTCCCCCAGGCCGTTGACACAGGCGTGGACCACATCGGCCCCGGCGGCAATGCCCGCCAGCTCTGTGGCCACGGCCATGCCAAAGTCGTTGTGGGTGTGGACCTCCACCGGAATGCCGCCCATCTTTTCCTTGTACCACTTGACCAAAAACTGGATGGTCTGGGGCAGGGCACAGCCCATGGTGTCCACAACGCCGATGGCATCGGGGCAGGCCTGCTCCCGCAGGGCGGTCAGCAGTTGCTCCAGGTCCTCTGGCCTGGCCCGGGTGGCATCGTAGGGGAAGTATACCGCCCGGAGCCCCTTGCTCTGGGCATACTGGATGCACTGGGCGCTCTTCTCCAGGACCTGCTCCCAGGTCCAGCCAAATTGATACTTGAGCTTGGGGTAGCCGATGGGGATCTCAATGACCACCCCTTTGGCCCCACAGTCCAGGGCCATGTCAATGTCCCCCTTGGTGGCCCGGACAAAGGCGTAGATCTCCGCCTGGGGGAAGCGCTTGCAGATTTGTGCAATGGCGCTGTAGTCCGATTTGGACACGGCCGGCATGCCCGCCTCGATGCGGGTGACCCCCACCTCCACCAGCTTTTCGGCGATGCGCAGCTTGTCGTCTGCAGAGAAGACCACGCCGGGGGTCTGTTCCCCGTCCCGCAGGGTGGCGTCGTGGATGATGACAGGCTGTTTGGGACGGCTGGCCTGCACGACCTCCTCCCGTTCGTTGAAGGGGCTGGCCCACCAGGCGTTCTCTCTGTAATAGCTCTGCTTCATGTGTCACTCCTTACTGCATGGGGTTCCATGCGTCTCGTCCCGTGCCGGAAGGGCCCCTTTGGGGGCTATACCAGCTTTTCCACCAGCCAGTCTGCGATCACCGGGCGGTATTTGTAGACGTAGTTGTTGCAGACGTGGTTGCCGTCTTCAATGATGATGAGGTGGGGCTCCACGGAGCTGCTCTTCTCCACAATCTCCTTGGACTGCTCATAGTCGCAGATCCGGTCCTTGTCCCCGTGGAGGATCATCAGCGGGCAGGTGAGGTCCGCAATGACGTCCGCCAGGGTGCACTCCTGGGCGGTGAGGGCCTCCAGTTCATCCAGGTCATCGGTGCCCATGACGTGGCCAAAGTCCCCCAAAAAGAGGGTATCCATCTTGGTGGTCAGGTCCCGCATGTCAAAGGGACCGCCCACGCCAAAGGCCGCTTGGAAGCTGTGGTTCACCGCCGCAGCCCTGGGACAGAAGTGGCCGCCCATGCTGATGCCCCCTACTGCCAGTTTGGTGTAGCCCAGCTGGTGGATGTAGTCCACGGTGGTGTCCACAAACTGCTTGTGGGTGGAGCGTCGGTAGGGTGCCGTGTAGGCCGCCTCCCCCTGGCCGGGGCCATCCATAATGAGCACCGAAAGGTTGCGGTCCAAAAACACGTCGGCAAAGCTGAGCATCTCCTCCTTGTTGGCGTCGGCCCCGCCGGTGAGGAGCACCAGCCGGCCGCCGGCCTGGGGGTGCTCAAAGACCAGGGTGGGGATCTGCCACGGCCCGCAGGGCAGATAGACCCGCCTGCCCGGGTACCGCTGGTAGGGCAGCCCCTTATCCAGCGCGGCCATGCTCTTGCGCATGAGTGTTTCCTTGAGAGCCGGCCGGTCAAAGAGCATAAAGTGCCCATAGTGGTAGGCCAGGTTTGCCATGCGGTAGGCCTGCCCAGCGGTGAGGGTGTGGCCGGCCGCCAGTTCCCGGTCCCCGCGGGCCTGGTGCTCATCGCCCAGCTGTTCCCATAGACCGGGCCACTGCTGCCAGGTGGGGTTCTGGCCCCGGATGCGCAGCACGTCGTTCATATCCACGCCGGCCACCACCATGCGGGGCATCCAGTGGCCAAAGACAATGTCCCCCATGCTGTTGATATCTTTGATGAAGGCATCCATAATTTTTCTAGCCATGGTTTTCCGCTCCTTTGCTGTTGTGATGTTGCCAAACTCCACCTGGAAGGGACATCGCTTGGTTCCAGGTGGATTGGAAAGATTGGTACAGACCAAGTTGGAAAAGTGCGGTTCACAGGCTATCTGCGGGCGGCAAGCAGCTCCAGCGCAGTCTGGGTATCGATGACCCGCCCAAAGCTGAAGTCCACCGCCTGCAGGCTGGCCTCGTGGCGCTGCTGGTTCCAGCTGCCCACGGCGTCCCGGACCTCCAGCACGTCAAAGCCCCGGACAAATGCCTCCCGGATGGTGCTCTCCACGCACACCTCGGTGATCATGCCGCAGACCAGCAGGGTATCCACCTTCCAGCAGCGGAGCATGTGTTCCAGCTCCGTCTGGTAGAAGGCGTTGAACCGGCGCTTGTGGATTACATAGTCCTCCCCGGCGGGGGCCAGCTCTGGAATGATCTGCGCTCCCCAGCTGCCCTTGACCACGGCGGCATCGGTGGTGCGGGGCCGCCCATCCGGCTCAATAAAGATGGTGGGCAGGATGGTGTGGCAGGCCACGTAGGAGTCGCTGCCGTCGGGGGAATAGCCAGTGGCGGTGTAGATCACCCGGCAGCCGCTCTCCTGGGCGGCCCGGTGGAGCTTTTGACACTGGGTGATGCAGCCCTGGAAGGACTCCACCGGCCAGCCCTGTTTCAGAGCAAAGTAGCCGTTGGGGCTCAGGAACTCGTTCTGCATGTCGATGATGAGCAGGCAGACATTTTGATCGGTCAAATCAAACATAACATTTCCTCCTGACCGCCGCTCCTAGGAGACGGCCGGTGTTTGGGTGTTCTGCCCCTTGCGCTGGATCTTGACAATGACAATCACCGCCGCCAGCATGCCAAGGCCGATGAGGTCGGTGACAAGGCCGGGCATGATCATCAGGCCGCCGCCCACAAACAGCACGGCCCGCAGGAGGATATTTTTCACCTCTCCGCCCCACAGGTAGCCTCTCACGCCGCAGACAAAGGAGATGGTACCCACGATGGCTGCCAGGAACACCTGCAGCGTGCTGAACAGATCGCCTTGGGCGATGAGCTCTGGGGAGTAGATGAAGAAGTAGGGGGCCAAGAAGGCCACCAGGGCCAGTTTGAAGGCCTCCCACCCCGTCTTCATGGGGTTGGTGCGGGCAAGCCCTGCCGCCGCATAGCTGGCCAGGGCCACAGGCGGGGTCACAGAGGAGAAGCTGGAGAAGTAGAAGATGAACATGTGCACGGCAATGGGCAAAAAGCCCATCTCAATGAGGGTGGGTGCCGCAATGGTGGCCGTGATCATATAGGAGGCCACAGCGGGCATGCCCATGCCCATAATCAAGCAGACCAGCATGGTGATGAGCAGGGCCACAATGGGAACCTGGTTAAACAGACCCAGCAGCTCCGCAAAGGAGAAGCCAAAGCCCGTCAGAGAGACCACGCCCACAATGATGCCGGCGCAGGCACAGGCGGCCCCCAGGCTGACGGTGGACTTCATGCCGTTGGCAAAGCCCTTGAGAATATCCATGACGGACATGCGGGTCTCCTTGCGGAGGGCCGCCACAATGGGGGTGAGGACGATACAGAGGATGGCGCTGCGGAACACCGAGTAGCCCATGATCACGCTGACCACAAAGACCACCAGGGGGATGATGGTGTGGGCATAGAGCTTGATGCGCCGCTTGACATCGGCCATATCGATGCCTTGGACCCGCTGGATACCGTGTTTGGCGGAGTAAAAATCGATGGACAGATAGATGGAAAAGTAGTAGAGCAGGGCCGGGATCACGGCGGCCAACATAATGGCCCCGTAGCTGATGCCCAGCAGTTCCGCCATAATAAAGGCGGCGGCGCCCATCATGGGGGGCATAATCAGGCCCCCTGTGGAGGCGGTGGCCTCCACCCCTGCGGCAAACTCATCCTGAAAACCGCTCTTCTTCATCATGGGGATGGTGAAGGCTCCGGTGACCATGACGTTGGCAATGGGGGTGCCGGAGATGCAGCCAAACAGGGCGCTGGCCACCACGGAGGATTTTGCCGCCCCGCCCCGCAGCTTGCTGGCCACAAAGTCCGCCGCGGCCATAAACAGCTTGCTGGTGCCGCTGAGCTCAATGAACTCGCCCATAATCATAAAGAGCACCAGGTACCGGGCGGAGGTATCGATGGGCACGCCAAAGATGCCGTTGCCGTTGACATACAAAAAGTACATCAGCCTGGAAAAACTGTAGCCCCTGTGGCCCAGAGCCCCGGGGAGATACTGCCCCAGCAGGGCGTAGAGCAAAAAGACCAGCGCCACAATGGCCAGGGCCTTGCCCACCTTGCGGGTGGTCATGTACAGGATGGCAATAACCAGCAGGGTGCAGCAGATGACCACCCGGTTGGAGACCACGCCAGCGGCGTTGGCAATCTCGGCGTAGTTCATCAAAAGCTCGCTGACACCCAGGATCACACACACCAGAATGGCGGTGTTCACCAGAATGTGGAGCTTGGGGTGCTTGCTCTCCTTGACGGAGAGATAATCCATAAAGACCGCCAAAATTCCTACGATCCCCAGGTGCAGGGGCCGCATCTGAAAGGCGGAAATGGTTCCAAAGGCGCTGTTGTACACGTGCAACAGGCCGCCCAGCAGGGCCAAGACAAATACCACCTTGGATAACACGCTCTGCCAGGACTTTTCGTTCGCAGTGGTAGTAGCCATAGTTTTCTCCTTTGTTGGTTGGGAGGAACCGCCGGTGCGGCACCGGTGGGGATCTGTTGCTGGTGGTTCCTCGCAGACATTTGGCCGGGGCCCGGTATGGGACCGGGCCCTGGTGGCCGGTGGCTTACATCAGCCCGGCCTCGGTAAAGTACCGCTCTGCACCGGGGTTCAGGGGCGCGCCCAACACGTCGGCTGCAGTCTCGCGGGTGATGCTCTGAGCAGAGGCGTGGTAGGTGTAGAGCTCATCCAGGTGTTCATAGAGGGCCTTGCTGATCTCATAGGCCAGTTCCTCATCCAGGTCGCTGGAACAGCTGAACTCCATGCGCTGCACCGCGGTATAAATATCCACCTCCATGCCGTTGTAGGTGCCGGCAGGAACAATCTCAAAGGTGCTCAGGAAGGGATCCACCGAATCCCTCCAGATCTGCTGCTGTTCCTCGGTGAGGTTCAGCAGGCGCACGCCCCGGCGGCTGGCCAGATCGCTGATGGAGGAGGCGGGGGTCCCGGAGTAGACCACGCTGGCGTCGATGAGCCCATCACCAAGCTGCTCTGCGGCCTGATCGTAGGGTAAGTACATCATGTTGACATCCTCATCGCTCCAGCCCAGGGCGTGGATCAGCTCCTTAAACTGCTGTTCCGCGCCTCCGCCGGCCTCGCCGATGGCCACCTTTTTGCCCTTGAGCTGGGTCACATCGGTGATGTCAGAGTCGGCCAGCACCACAAACTGGCACACGGAGGAGTGCAGGGTCCCCAAGGTGTTGAGCTGGAGGTTTTCCCCTGCAAACATGCCGGTGTTGTTGATGGCGTCATAGGCCTGCTGGCCGGAGGAGATGGCCAGATCCACGTCCCCCATGCCCACCAGGCGGGTGTTTTCCACCCCGCCGGCGGTGACCTGGACAGAGACGTTGACCCCGTCCACATACTCGTTGATGATGGCGGCGATTCCGCCGGCGATGGGATAGAAGGCTCCGCCGATGGGGCCTGCGCCAATGACCAGACGGGTCTCGCCGCCTCCGCCGCCAGAGCCGCCAGAATCTGTGTTGCACCCGGCAAGCATGGCCAGACAGAGCGCCATGGTCAAAAGAACCGATACAAGCTTTTTCATAGTGACCTCCCTTTCTACTGGAACCGTTTTTCGAATGGCCCCATCCGCCGTCCGGTGCCACGGGAATGGGGCCGAATACCCATATCAATACACTATGCAGAAAAAATCATATATAGATAATTCCTAAATAATATATTATTTAAGTTATATTATATATATGATTTGGTGCTTGGCAAGGGGGAATCTGTAATTTTGGTTGATCTTATAGATTATTGTTAAAATATTCTGTATAAATCACAATGGAACCGTTACAGCCAGACAGGCAGCCAATCCAAAAAGATCTGGATCCACTTGTCCCAGCAGGCCCAGGTGTGGTCCTCCAGTACCGCCTCAAAGTAGGTGTAGTGAAAGGGATCCCCCGGCAGGGAGCGGAAGAAGTCCCGCATGTGCCGGGCGGAGCGCAGGTTCCGGTCGGCGGTGCCCACCATGTGGAAAAGGGCGGGCAGATCCCCGCCGGCCTGCAGGGCCCCCTGGGCCAGGGCATATAGGTCATGGCTGGTTCCGACGGGGGCCTCTCCCTCTCCAGCACCCCAGCAGAGGAGGTGCCGGTCGTCCACCAGGCGGCCGGGCATGGCGTCAGGACGGGTGGGGTTTTTGTCTAAGACCCGTTTGTAGGCCAGGTTGCAGCTGGACAGGATGCCCACCGCCCCATACCGGTGGGGCAGGGTCAGGCCAATTTTGGCCGCCCCGTAACCCCCCATGGACAGGCCGCAGACAAAGCGCTCCTCCCGGCAGTTGGACAGGGGGAAGGCATGCTCCACAACGGTGGGGAGCTCCTGGGTGATGTAGGTGAAAAAATCCTCCCCATGGGCCATGTCGGCATAGGCGGAGAGCTGGGCGCTGGGCATGACCACGGCGATGCCGCGCTCGTTGGCGTACCGCTCCACAGCGGTGTAGCGCAGCCACTCGCTGTAGTCCTGGGAGGTGCCATGGAGCAGATAGAGGACGGGGTGCCGCTCCCGCAGCGGGGCCCGGCCGGCGTGAAAGTAGGGGACCTCCGTGTCCCGTTTCTCCTCCGGAAGAATGATATAGACCGATTGATCCATCGCCAGGGTTCGAGCGTGAAAATCCAGTTGAATCAGGGACATGACGACGCCTCCTCTCCGGGGCAGATCTTGTTCAAAAAGGTGCTCAGCTGCGCCTCCAGGGCATCCTCCGGCAGGGCGGCAGCCTCTACCAGGGTGCAGGGGTACCCCAGCGCCTGGGCCCGGCGGACAAATTGCAGGTTGGACGCATAGCCGGGCTGGCCCTGGCCGGTACACAGGTGGAGGGTCGGCGCGCTGTCCGCGGCCCGGTTCAGGAGGGCCAGAAGGTCCATGTCCGTGCCGGTGAGGGCGGCGGGATCCGTCCCATACAGCTGGTGCAGCCGCCTGGGAGTCAGGTAGTCCCCCGGCAGCGGATGTTCCACGTTCTCCCGATGGCTCAACCGGCCCCAGAAGCTGGCGGTGCCGGCATACCGCTCCGGATGGAGCAGGGCAGTGCGCAGGGCGCCTGTCCCGCCCATGGAGCAGCCGGCAATCCACCACTGCCCTTTGGTGGACAGCAGGGGCAGGTTCCGGTCCAGCCATGCCGGGATGTCCTGCTCCACCACCTGGGCAAACCGGTAGCCGTAGGCCATGTCGCAATGACAGCCCTGGAGACAGGGTACCAGCACAAAGGCCACATTCCGCCGCTCCGACAGGTGCTCCAACCGGCAGTGCCGGAGCCACCAGGCTCCTTCAGCGCCCTCGGGGCTCAGCAGCAGAACCACCGGCAGGGGCCGGTCCGGGGAATAGAGGGCCTGCTCCGGCAGCACCACCTGCAGGATACTGGCCATCTGGATGGATTTGGCATAGTAATGGATCGTCAACAGTGCCATGGGATCTCCTTTCTCTGGGCCTTCTCTGGGCAGATCTGGAAGAAGTTTGGCCACAGACTTCAAAAATAATATATAATATTTATATTTATTATATATTTTAGAGAGAACACGGAGGGAAGTCAACAGAATTTTGGGGAGTTGGCGGCCAAATTCCAGGGGCAATCTTTGTGCAAAAAAGCGGAGTTACAGGAGCTCAATGCAGGGGCAGAGGGTTTTCCCCGGTTGGCGCATGCCATCTCCACTTTGCGGCAGGTCACCATGCAACGGGGGACTTGGTCCATATCCCCCCAGGGGAACCCCTCAGAGGGACAAAAATTGGCCCCGCCCGAAGGGCGGGGCCGCAATTGCTATGTTGAGGGATCGCCCTGGGGGGCCGATGTGCCCCGGGGGGGATGCACCTGGCGGTAGGCGTTGTCCGCCACCCGCTTCATGAGCTGCTCCACCAGGGCCTTCTCCTGGGGGGTAAAGCCCTGGAGAATCACCTGTTCCCACTGCTCCAGCAGCTCATAGCAGGCCTCCAGCACGGGGGCGGCCTGTTGGGTCAGGTAGATGTGGCACACCCGCCGGTCCTTGGGGTCCCGTTCCACGCGGGCATAGCCCTGCTTTTCCAGCTTGTGGACCGCCCGGGCGGTGGTACCCTTGTCAAAGCGGCCGTTCTCCGCCAGCTCCAGCAGGGTCAGGCCGGGCTGCTCCTGGATGCGCAGCATGAAGATGGGCAGCCCGGAGGTCAGGTGGTAGGGCCGCAAAAACTGGTCGTAGTAGGAGCGGCTGGCCCGATACAGCATGGAGGCGTAGCGGTTGACACGGCACTCTTTGATCCCCATGGGCAGATTCCTCCCTTGTTGTTACCGATCCAGGGACCAGGTGGGGATTTTCCCCAGGCCGGAGGGGATCCGCACCGTCTTGGGCCGGCTGAATTCTTTGAGGGTGTCGGCGCAGCGCTCCCGCCCAAAGCCGCTGGCCTTGTTGCCGCCAAAGGGGACGCACTGGGCCCCCAGGCGGTAAAAATTGTTGATATACACACAGCCTGTGTCCAGCTCCCGGGCAAGGCGCATGGCCCTGGGGTGGCTCTGGGAGAAGATGACGGCAATCAAGCCAAAGTCGGTGTCGTTGCCGATGGAGGCGGCCTCCTCGTCTCCGTCAAAGGGGATAATGCAGGTGACAGGGCCAAAGATCTCCTCCCGGGCGATGCGCATGGTGCGGGTGGCGCCGGTGAACAGGGTGGGCGGCACAAAGTACCCGTTTTTTAGGGCCGGATCGGTGGGCAGGGGGGCCTGCTTGGCCAGGATCGCCCCCTCCTGCTGGCCAATCTGGATATATTCTAGCACCTTTTGCTGGTGCTGCCAAGTGACCATGGGCCCCACATGGGTCCGGGGATCCATGCCGTCCCCCACCACCAGCTGATCCATCAGGGCCATGAACCGCTGGGTGAAGGTCTCGCAGATCTTCCGATCCACCAGAATCCGGGAGGTGGCGGTGCAGGCCTCCCCGTTGTTGTAGAAGGCCCCCTCAAATGCGGTGAGAACCGCCTGCTCCAGGTCGCAGTCGTCCAGGGCGATAAAGGCGTTTTTCCCGCCCAGTTCCATGACGCAGGGGGTCAGGTTGTCGGCGCTCTGCTTGATGACCGCCCGGCCAGACCGGTCCGAGCCGGTGAAGGAGATCTTTTTCACCAATGGGTGGCTGGTGAGGGCCTGGCCCGTCTCAATGCCAGGGCCCACCACCAGTTCCAGCACCCCCTCTGGCAGGACGCTCTGGGCCACCTCCACAATCTTCATGATGGACAGCGGCGCCTGGTCCCCAGGTTTGACCACCATGGTGTTTCCAGCGGCCAGGGCGGGGGCAATTTTGGCCCCGGTGTGCAATGGCGGCCAGTTGAAGGGGATGATCCCTGCCACCACCCCGTAGGGCTCCAGAAACACCTCCGCATTGATGGCACCCAGCTCATAGAAGTCGCTGGGCAGGTTCCCCACCAGACCGCCAAAGAATTCAAAGGCCTCAATGCAACGCCGGGTGTCCGCCTGGGAGATCTCCAAAGGTTTGCCCACCTCCTCCGTCTCAATGCGGGCGATCTCCTGGGCGTGGTCCCGCAAGGCCAGGGCCGCCTGTTTGAGGTATTGCCCCCGCTGGTGGGGGGAGAGGCGCCTCCAGCTGTGGAAGGCCTGGTTCGCCGCCTGTACGCAGGCGTCCACCTCCTGGACCCCGCCCCCCTGTACCACGGCATAGGGTTCCCCGGTGGCGGGGCGGTAGACGGTGAAGCGGTGTTCCTCCAGCTCAGTGGACCACCTGGTGCGGTAGACCGGTACGGTTGCAGACATTTTGACAGCTCCTTTCCGACGTTGTCTTAATTGTTGCATATACAATTAATTGAGCTGATTGTACGGCGAAGGGATTGTCCCTGTCAATGGATTTTGTTCCAGATAGCGATTTTTGTGAAAAGGCACTGACAGAATGGTTATGATCATGTGCAACTTTGCGGCCCACCCTGCGAGAAATGCGCAGAAATTGGAAAATTGGGCAAACGGGCTTGAAGAATCATATATTTTTGTGTATCATAATATATGAAAAATTTAAAATTATATTTGATCTAAAAGGAAAGGGGAATGACATCCTTGGGCCGGACAACAAAGGTGGATCAGGTGTACGAATATTTGCTGCAGGAGATGGTGAACCTCAACTACCGGGCGGGGGACCGGATCATCATCAACCAGATTGCAAAGGCCTGCGGGGTCAGCGAAATCCCCGTGCGGGAGGCTCTGCGGCGGCTGGAGAGCGACGGCTACGTGCGCATTGTGCCAAACCAGGGGGCAGTGGCCCTGGGCCTAGATAAGGAGATGCTCATTGACATGGTCCAGGTCAAGGGCGTGTTGGAGGGCTTTGCCACCCGCCTGAGTGTGGACTATCTCTCCCGCAACGACCTGGCCCAGCTGCGCCAGATCAACCTGAAACTTCAGGAGGCGGCTAAGGAAGGGGATCACAAGGCCTTTTCGGAGCTGAACCAGAAGTTCCACATGACCATCTATGCCCCCATCCCCCGCAAGGGACTGACCACCATGATTTCCGACCTGTGGGACAAGTACCAGGTCACCAAGCGGATCTTCTCCGTGGCCCCCAACATGATGGAGCAGTCCTACCATGAGCACGAGCGGATCCTGGAGCTCATCGAACAGCGGGAGTACAACGAGGTGGAGCGCTATGTCCGGGAGCACAAGTTTAAAGCCATGGCCTCCTGGGCCCTGTCAGACGCGGCCTCGGTGCTGTAGACCAGCGCTGCGGCAAAAACGCCTTGGAAACATGAGGAGGTGCCCCATGTCGAACATTGAAGTACTGCGCAACCCCTGGCGCAGGCCCACCGTGGCGGATCCCCTGACGGAGGAACAGGTGCAGGCGGTGGCGGCCTGCCACCGATCCATGGCCGACTACGAACCTACGCCCCTGCTGGCCCTGAAGGGCCTGGCAAGGGAGCTGGGGCTCCGGGGGCTCCATGTGAAGGATGAGTCCAAACGCTTCGGCCTGAACGCCTTTAAGGGCCTAGGGGTCAGCTATGCCATGCACCGGATTCTGGAGGAGGGCCCCCTCCCACAGGCGGGGGTGGTCTCCTGCACCGACGGCAACCACGGCAAGGCCCTGGCCTGGATGGCCAAGCGTCTGGGGTGCCCCTGCCTGATCCTGATGCCCAAGGGGAGCAGCCCCGCCCGTGTGGCGGCCATTCAGGCCCTTGGGGCAACAGTCCAGGTGACGGAACACAACTATGACGACACGGTGCGCCTTGCCGCCAGCTATGCCCAGGAGCATGGCGCCCTGCTGGTGCAGGACACGGCCCTGCCGGGGTACACCAAAATCCCCTGGGACATTGTGCTGGGCTACTCCACCCTTCTGCGGGAGGCCTTGGAACAGCTCCAGGAGCGGCCCACCCATGTGTTTGTCCAGGCGGGTGTGGGCTCCCTGGCGGGTGGCGTCATTGCCTATCTGAACCATGCAATGGCGCAGGGGTCCGCCCCTCTGGTGGGGGTCATTGAGGCCCAGACGGTGCCCTGTATCTATGAATCCATCCGCCAGGGGCGATGGGTGACCTTTGGAGATGGTCCCATCACCGCCATGGCCGGCCTCAACTGCGGAGAGGCCAACCCTGTCACCTTTCCCATCATCCGGGATCGGGCAGACGCGTTGATTCAGTGTGCCGACGATATCACCTTCCGGGGGATGGCCCGGGCCAAGAATCCTGTGGACGGGGATCCAGCCTTCTCCTCCGGGGAGTCGGGGGCCGTGGGCCTGGGGATGGTGGAGCAGCTGATGCGGGATCCCGCCTATGGAGCACAGCGCCAACAGCTCAACTTGAACAGCCAATCGGTGGTGTTGGTGTTCAATACAGAGGGGGAGGTTGCGCCGCAATAGGGTGCGGCGCCGTTCATCAGGTATCCTCCACAGAGGGCATCCAAGGGGGGGATAATAGGAATATTTTGGCGATGTAAGTTGAACTTGGTTCCAAAGTGTGTTAAAGTAAATCTGTTACCCCATTCTGACGCGCATTCTGTCAGAATGGAGGGGGCGGCGCGCCCCTTCAGGAGGGAATGCGCAGAGGGAAATGGTGTCGATACCGGTCTGCGCAAAGAAGATGGATTGGAGCGAACAGCGCGATGAATATTACCCAAAACCAGTTTGAGGTGCTCGCATTTATTGAGCGGGAGGGCGGCAAAAAGCTCACCCAGCGGGAGATTGCAGACGGAACCCGTTTTTCTCTGGGCCTGACCAACCGGGCCTTTGGGGAGCTGATGGACCTGGGACTGGTTCAGACAAATCCAAAAAAGGAGGTTCAGATCACAAAACTGGGCCTGGAGAGCTTGGAGCCCTATCGGGTCCGCCGGGCGGTGATCCTGGCCGCTGGTTTTGGATCCCGCATGGTACCCATCACCTTGAATACCCCAAAGCCTTTGGTTCGTGTCCATGGCAAGCGGATCATTGAGACGTTGCTGGATGCTGTCACCGCAGTGGGTATCCCAGAAATTGTGCTGGTGCGGGGCTATCTGGGGGAGCAGTTTGAGGTGCTGCGCAACCGCTATCCCAACCTGACCTTCCTCCACAACCCTTTGTATAATGAGGCCAACAACATCTCCTCAGCCTGGGTGGCCCGGGACCTGCTCCAGAATGCCTATGTCTGTGAGGCGGACCTGCTGCTGAGCAACCCGGGGCTCATCCGCAAATATGAGTACCGGTCCAACTACCTGGGCCAGTACCGGGAGCGCACCGACGATTGGTGTTTTGTGGTCAAGCGGGGACTCATCAAGGAGCTGAAGGTGGGCGGCCAGGATTGCTACCACATGTATGGCATCTCCTATTGGACGGCCCAGGATGGCGCCCAGCTGGCCCAGGACATCGACCAGGTCTACCGCATGCCCGGCGGCAAGGAGCGCTACTGGGACGAGGTGGCCCTGCGGGTGTGCAGCAAAAATTATAAGGTTCAGGTGCGCCCCTGCTTTGAAGGGGATATTGTGGAGATCGACACCTTCAACGAACTCAAACAGGTGGATCCGGTCTACGCTATGTAAGATCAAGAGAGCCCCCGGCTATACAATGGCCGGGGGATTGTTGTAGCTTTCCTCCAGAGAGCAATTGGAGCCTGTTTGCTGACGGGAGAGCAGGAGAGGCATGCCGCCTTTTCTGTTCCTCTTGACAGGAGTGAATGGCGCGGAGCGATAGACCTTTGCCCATGATTCTATCAAAGATGCTGCCGTGCCTGAGGGAAGAAAATCCACAGAAATGGAAACAAAAGGGTTGACAGCGCCACCCATTTTCGCTATGGTGAAAGGGAACCGGAGGGTCCGGTTCCCTGTTTGTTTGAAGAGAGGAGATGGAAACAATGAGATACCAAATTGAAGGCACGCCCCTGCCTGTGGTGGTCTGTGAGCTGACCGCAGGGGAGAGCATGATCACCGAGCGGGGCTCCATGAGCTGGATGTCTCCCAACATGAAGATGGAGACCACCAGCAACGGCGGCTTTGGCAAAGCCCTGGGCCGGATGTTTGCCGGCGAGGCCATCTTCCAGAACCGCTACACCGCCCAAGGAGGTTCCGGCATGATTGCCTTTGCCTCCAGTTTTCCTGGCTCTATCCTAGCCTTTGACATCCGCCCAGATCAGGGCATTATTGTACAGAAGTCTGGCTTTTTGGCGGCGGAGGCAGGGGTCAACCTCTCTGTCCACTTCCAGAAAAAGTTGGGCGCTGGATTCTTTGGCGGCGAGGGCTTTATTATGCAGAGACTCTCCGGCAGCGGCACCGCCTTTGTGGAGATTGATGGCCACGCCATGGAATATGAGCTGGCCGCTGGCCAGTCTATGGTGGTGGATACCGGGTATCTGGCGGCCATGTCTGAGACCTGTTCCATGGAGATTGTCTCCGTCCCCGGGGTGAAAAACATGCTCTTTGGCGGCGAAGGAATTTTCAATACCCTGGTGAAAGGCCCGGGCAAGATCATCCTCCAGACCATGCCCATCAGCGGTGTGGCGGCCATTTTGCGCCCCTTCTTCCCGTCTGCAAAGTAAATTTTTAGGTGGCATCGCAACAAAAATGGCCCTCTGCTTAGGCAGAGGGCCATTCTTCTATGTTCCTTTTCTGATGGAGGAGGCAGCACCTATTGCATCAGGTTGTGGGGACGGCCTTGGAGGTACAGATCCACATTTTCGAAGGCCATCTGGGCCCGCACCACCATGCTCTGGGCGGTGGCAAAGGCCACATGGGGGGTCAGGATGCACCTGGGCGCTCCGCAGAGGGGGTGATCCTGGGGAATGGGGGGCTCCACCTCAAAGACGTCGATGCCAGCCCCGCCGATGCGGCCCTCCTGCAGGGCCTGGGCCAGAGCGGCGTTGTCCACCACCGGTCCACGGGCGGTGTTGATGAGCAGAGCGGTGGGCTTCATGCGGCGGATCATCCCCGCATCAATCAGGTGATGGGTGCTGCCGTTGGAGGGCACATGGAGGCTGATGATGTCGCACTGGGCCATCAGCTCCTCCAGGGGCAGATAGGTGATGCCCAGGTCCAGGGCCTCCTGCCGCTGGGAGTGGCTGTAGCCGTAGAGCTGGCAGCCAAAGGCCTTGGCGAGCTCCGCCGTGCGCAGGCCGATGGCGCCGGTGCCCACAATGCCAAATTTTTTGCCCCGGATCTCATAACCCACCAGGCCGCTCTTATCCCTGCCGCTGCGCACAGCGCTGTCACAGGCGGGGAGCTGCCGGGCCAGAGAGAGCACCAGCCCAAAGACCAGTTCTGCCACCGACTCGTTGGAGTATCCTGCGCAGTTGCTCACCTGGATGCCACGCTCCCGGCACAGATCCATGGGGATGTGGTCCACGCCGGTGAAGGCCACGGAGATATATTTTAAGTTGGGGCAGGCCTCCACCACCTGGGCAGGCAGTGGGCTGTTGGCCACCAGGAGGATATCCGCCTCCTTGGCACGCTGGATGAGCACCTGGGGGTCCCGGTTGCCATCCGTATAGGCGCAGAAACTGTGTCCCGCCGCTGTGAGGGGGGCCGCCAGGGCCTCTATGTCCGCCTGGGGCACAGCCAGAGATTCCAAAAGAACAATGTTCATGAAGACCATCCTCCGTTATTTCACTGTATAAAATTAAATTTTTCTTTTTGAAAAATATCTTCCCGATCCATTATAGCAGAATGCAACAAACATTGCGAGTTTTTTGCACGGATCTGTCAAACAAACTTGCAGCCAGGGTTGAGAAAAAATTTAGAAAAAACGCATGAAAGATGGGACCCATCGAAAAAATCAGATTTAATTGTTAGAATAAATGTTTATTTTGCTGAAGCTTCCCCCTCCTATGCGAGGGAAATCCGCAAAAAGGGTAAGAAAGAGGCCCCCTTGGGGCCCTTTGTGTCGGTGTGTTACCGAGGATGGCGGTTGGCGCGGAAGGTCTCAATGAGCGCATTGCCGATGCTGATGTCTGAAATGCTGGGGGGAATCTCCTCCCGGTGGAACCACCGTGCCTGGGAGAGCTCGCTCTTCTGCAGGGTGATCTGGGGAGAGCCTGCCAGATCCGCATAGAAGCCGATCATCTCCGTATCGGAGAAGGCCCAGGGCTGGCTCTTATAGTAGCGGATGTTGCACACCTGCAGGCCCACCTCCTCCAGAACCTCCCGGGCCACCGTCTCCTCAAAGGTTTCGCCCACCTCCACAAAGCCGGCGATGAGGGCCCAGTGGGGGTAGGAGCCGTGGGCGGCCTTGGCCAGGAGGATCTGATCCCCATGAGTGACGGCCACAATGATGGCGGGGCTGATTTTGGGATACTCGATCAGACCGCACTGGGGGCAGCGCAGGGCACGCTCGGTGGGGTGTTCCGCCATGGGGGTGCCGCACCGGCCGCAGAAACGGCGGCTCTCCCGCCAGCGGAGCAGCTGGGTGCCGGTGATGGCCCCAAAGGTCAGCCACTGGGGCTGCAGGTTTCGCAGGATGTGCAGGGGATATAGACCCCAGTGGGGCGGCAGTTGCTCCGGCTGCTGCAGGGTGAGGAAGAAGGCTGTGGCGTCAATGGAAAACCCATAGGTAATTCCGCCCCAGTCTGGCCACTGGGACAGGGTGGGCAGGGTCAGGCCCTGGGGTGCGTCCCACAACAAAATCTGTTCCCCATTGAGACAGACCAGCAGGTCCTGGGGCTGTGGAGGCCGCCCAGGGTAGGAGCGGTCAAACTGGTGGGGAAAGATCTCCTGAAGCATACAAACACCTCCAAAAGAATGCGGGACCATCGGCAATTCTGTGCAGATCCCTCCCATCCATCAGAGCGGTGGAGGGGAGAGCCATCAACATATTTTTTAGTATACCACGGAGTGGGACAAAAGGACAACGCGTGTCACAGCAGTCCCTTGGAAGAGCGCTTTTTCTACCTGATATTGGGCGGTTGGGGCTCCGATGCTGTACATGTAGGCACGTGGACGGAGGCTTGGGCAGAGGGATCCCCGCCCTGCTCAGAGGATTCTTATAGCGGGCATCCCATCCTTGACAAGAATCCATTTTATGTTAGAATAGAAATTGTCCGTTTTCGGATTAAATGGAGGACTAGCAATGGAAGAAATATACACCGACCCCCTGCGGGAATTCAACCAGCTCTACCGCGAAGTGGATGAGCTCTACCACCGCTATGCCAAGGCCCAGGGTATCTCCGATATGACCCTGTGGCTGCTCTACTCCCTCTACGAGAGGGAGGGTGTCTACACCCAGCGGGAGCTCTGTGCAGCCTGGCACTGCCCACCCCAGACCCTCAACTCCGCTCTGAAGAGTCTGGAGGCAAAGGGCCTCATTCTGCTGCAAACCACAGATAAAAACCGGAAGAACAAGCAGGTTTTGCTGACAGAACAGGGGAGAGCAGTTGCCCAGAGTATCATTGCCCCCCTCATGTTGGCAGAGCGCAGGGCGCTCCAGTCCTTAGGGGAGGCGGAGCAGGCGGCCCTGCTCACCCTGACCCGCAGATATGTGGAGCTGCTGCAGGCGCAGATCAATGGGAGATAGTCCTGTTGGCAGATGAAGCTGTCCATCGGCCACTCTCTGGAACAAAGTGGCCGATTGTCTTGTCCAGCGTCCGATGGAGATCATTGGGTTTTGGAGCGCTGAAAACGAGCTGAAAAATGGGCCTTTGGAACCGCTCCAAATAGTTTTTGAAAATGTACGAAAGGAAGGATGAGAAACCATGAATTCTACTACACTCTTTGCCAAAACACCCCCGTTGAAGCTCTTCCTGTTGGCTTCTCTACCTGGGGCGATCAGCATGTTGGCCTCGGCCCTCTACCAGACCATTGACGGGGTCTTTGTGGGGCAGTATCTGGGGGCCACGGCATTTGCCGCCCTGAATCTTGCCATGCCCTTTGTGGTGATCAACTTCTCCCTGGCGGACCTCATCGGCGTGGGGTCGGCGGTGCCCATCTCCATCTCCCTGGGGAAAAAACAGTCCCAGGAGGCCAACAACATCTTCACCTGTGCCTGCCTGATGATCGTGGGGGCCGGGGTATTGGTTGGCGGCATTCTGTACGCTGTGGCGCCTCTGCTGATCCAGCTCATGGGGGCAACGGGAGAATTTGCAGAGATGGCGGTGCAGTACCTGCGGGTCTACGCCCTCTGTTCCCCGGTGACCACCATCATCTTTGCGGTGGACAATTTTCTGCGGATCTGCGGCTACATCCGGGGCAGCATGTTTTTAAATATTTTCATGTCCGCCCTGAGCGGTGTGCTGGAGTTCCTGTTTTTGGGTGTGTTCCGCTGGGGCATTTGGGGTGCGGCCCTGGCCACCTGCATGGGCATGTTCGTCTGTGCGGGGATCGCCTTTGTGCCCTTTCTGCGGGGCAAGGCGCTGCTGCGGTTCTGCAGACCCCGTTTCCACGGCCGGATGATCCGGCAGATTGTGGCCTGCGGCAGCCCCAACTTTTTGAACAACATCGCTGGCAGAATCACCTCCATTTTGATGAACGCCATTTTGGTTCACCTGGGCGGGGAGATGGCCGTCTCGGTCTACGGCATTTTGATGTTTGCCGAGGGCTTCATCCAGCCCCTGCTGTACGGCATGTGTGATTCCCTCCAGCCGGCGGTGGGGTACAACTGGGGCGCACAGCAGTACTCCCGGGTGCGGGCCATTGAAAAGTGCTGTTTTGTATCCAGCGGCGTGGTCTCCCTGGTGGCGGTGTTTGCCATTGCCCTGCTGCCGGAGCAGATCACCCACCTCTTTGTGGCAGGTGCCGGGGAGGAGCTGCTGCAGAACGCCGTCAGCGCCCTGCAGCTCTTCAGCCTGACCTATCTGACTCGCTGGTTCTCCTTTGCCACCCAGAGCTACATGCTGGCCATTGAAAAACCCCTGTCTGCCTCCCTGATCTCCGTCTCCACCGCTCTGGTGTTCCCGGTGGTTCTCATTGGGGCCCTGTGGCCCCTGGGTCTGACGGGGATTTGGCTTAATTTTGCCGGGACCTCCCTTCTGGCGGGGCTGCTCTCCCTCATCATCCTCAGAAGGCTGCGGGGTGAGCTGAACCGGCCGGACTTCCAGGAGCAGGACGGCGCCCAGGCGGCCCAATAGGGATCGACCCGCTTCCGGCGGTGTGAAGAGGGCTGCGGGGTGGCGCGCTTTATCCCTGAGGAGCACCTCTATGGGATTGCTCCTGAGTGGACGTTCCCGTCCGCCATCTGTCTAGCGTGAAAAGGCCCCCTCAGATTTTGGGTACATTTCGCCCAGGGGATAGAAAAAAACCGGTGTGATGTCTGTCACACCGGTTTTTCTGCGATTGGGTAGATTCTCCGGGCCCCTACGGCTCCCTGTCCTGGGGGAGGTTGGGGGCAAGGGAGATGACGTCCCGGCCAAATTTTTCCCGCAGCTGGTCCACCGTGTGTTCCAGCTGGTTGAGCCGGTCGTACTGGGCCTGCCCGTTGTCAAAGAGGGAGATCTGCACATTGCCCCCCTCTGGGCACAAGCTTCCGGCGGTGACAGCCAGCATCCGGATGGGCTTGGTGTCGAGCCAGTGGGTTCGCAACAGCTCGGTACAGACCTGGGCCAGATCCCGGCTCAGCTGGGTGGGCCGGGGCAGGGTGCGCTGCCGGGTGATGACATGGAACTCCGGATCCTTGATGGTCAGGTGGACCGACTGGCACTCCAGCTTGTGTTTGCGCAGCCGGGCGGCCACCTGGTCACACAGGGCATAGATCCCCTGCTGCATCTGGGGCCAGGTGGTCAGATTTTGGGGGAAGGTGACATGGTGCCCCACGGATTTGACCTCCGGGGCCTCATAGGCGGAGCGCACGGGGCTCTCGTCCAGGCCGTTGGCATACCGCCACACCGTCTCCCCCGCCTTGCCCAGCCGCTCCCGCAGGAGCTTTGGATCCAGCTGGGCCAGCTCCCCAATGGTGCGCACCCCCCAGCGGGAGAGGGCCTGGGCCATGGTTCTGCCCACCAGGAGCAGGTCTGTCACCGGCAGGGGATAGACGATGCGGGGGACGTCCGGGCGGAAAATCACCGTGGTGGCGTCCGGCTTTTTGTAGTCGCTGCCAAGTTTTGCAAAGACCTTGTTGAAGGAGACCCCCACGGAGATGGTCAGCCCCAGCTCCTCCCGCACGGTGCGGCGCAGGGTGTCGGCGATGGTGGGCCCATCCCCAAAGAGGTGCTGGGTGTGGGTCACGTCCAGCCAGGATTCGTCAATGCTGAAGGGCTCCACCAGGTCGGTAAACCGCTGGTAGATCTCATTGACCGCTCTGGAATAGCAGGCATACGCCTGGCGGTGGGGGGCCACCAGGGTCAGGTGGGGGCACTTCTTTTGGGCCTGCCAGATGGTCTCTGCCGTCTGGATGCCGTACCGCTTGGCCTTCTCGTTTTTGGCCAGGATGATGCCGTGGCGGCTCTCCGGATCCCCGCAGACGGCCATGGGGCCCTGGTCCAGCTCCGGGCGCAGCAGGCACTCCACCGAAGCGTAAAAGCTGTTGCAGTCGCAGTGCAGAATGGTCCGGTCCACGGTGCTCCCTCCTTGAAAAGAACATATTTTCTCTTATTGTATCACAAGACTTTTCCTGTGGCAAGGTGTGCCGGTTCGAGCGCTTAAAATTGGGACGGAATGAGCGCCACCATAGACGAAAGAGACTGGTGTCGGATCAGCTGGTCGATGGATCTCTATTAAGCGGGAGCAAAAGGCCATTGAACAATTCAAGAGAAGATGATTTTTTCATCTGCAGCAGCAATGGATATCATTGGCGTGGTCAAAGGAATTTTCCCTGTGGAATTGGGGGAATTATCCGAAAAGAGCGGCAAATCTTTATCCCATCTTAATGAGAGACGGGATGTTCTAACGCCATCTTAAAATCAAAAACTATATAATGAACCATAGAAACAAGAGCACAAAGGAGCATGATTATGAACGAACTGGTTCATAGAAAGAGGCATTTGACCTCCTTTCAAATCATCATATTGGGTTTTGCTGGAGTAATCCTTCTGGGAGCAATGATTCTTGCGCTGCCCATCTCCTCCAGCAGCGGCGTATGGACCCCTTTTAACGAAACGTTGTTCACCTCCACCTCCGCCGTGTGCGTCACCGGCCTGGTGGTGCAGGACACAGGATCCTACTGGTCCACCTTCGGCCAGGCGGTGATCATTCTGCTCATTCAGATTGGAGGTCTGGGTGTGGTGACCATTGCGGTGTCCTTTGCCCTGCTCTCTGGCAAAAAGATCTCCCTCATGCAGCGCAGCACCATGCAGGAGGCCATTGCTGCCCCGAAAGTGGGCGGCATTGTGCGGCTCACGGGTTTTATCCTTAAGGCCACCTTCCTCATTGAGCTGCTGGGCGCCCTCGCTATGATGCCGGTATTCTGCCGGGATTATGGTGTACGGGGTGTGTGGATGGCGGTGTTCCACTCCATTTCGGCCTTCTGCAATGCAGGTTTTGACATTTTGGGGACCAGTGAATCCCTCTATCCCTCCCTGACATCCTATGTGGCCAACCCGGTGATCAACATCACCATCATGCTGCTGATTGTGGTGGGAGGCATCGGCTTCCTCACCTGGGAGGACATCAAGACCAACAAATTCCACTTTAGACGCTATCGGATGCAGAGCAAGGTGATCCTAGTGACCACCGGGGTTCTGATTCTATTGCCAGCGCTGTTCTTCTACTTTCAGGACTTTGCCGGACGCCCCTTTGGAGAGCGGGTTCTCAGTGCCTTTTTTCAATCCGTTACCCCCAGGACGGCAGGCTACAACACCGTAAATTTGGCCGCTATGAGTGGCGCAAGCCAAGGGATTATGATTCTGTTGATGCTCATCGGCGGCTCACCCGGCTCCACTGCAGGAGGCATGAAAACCACTACCGTAGCTGTGCTGGCGGTAAACGCCCTGTCCATCTTCCGGCGCAGGTCAGATGCCCACTGTTTTGGCCGGCGTATCGACTGCGATGTGGTGCGCAATGCCGCCACCATCCTGCTCATGTACTTTACCCTGTTCTTTGGCGGCGCTTTGGCCATCAGTGTGCTGGAAAACCTGCCCTTGAGCGTTTGCTTATATGAGACAGCGTCCGCTGTAGGTACTGTGGGGTTAACCCTTGGTATCACTCCAAGTTTGGGAGTGGCCTCCCAAATGATCTTGGTGACGCTTATGTTCTTAGGCAGGGTCGGCGGCCTGACGCTCATCTATGCGGCCCTCTCGGAGCCCAGCAAGAACCTCGCCAGACTACCGCAGGAAAGAATTACTGTTGGATAAAAGGAGAATGACAGATGAAATCCATTTTGTTGATTGGACTCGGACGCTTTGGACGGCATATTGCTGAACAGCTAAACATTTTGGGCCATGAGGTCATGGCGGTAGACCACAATGAGGAACGGGTCAACGACATCCTGCCCATGGTCACCAATGCACAGATTGGAGACAGCACCAACGAGGAGTTCCTCTCCTCCCTGGGCGTGGGGAACTACGATGTGTGCATTGTGGCCATTGCCGGGGACTTCCAGAGTTCGCTGGAGACCACCTCCCTCCTCAAGGAGCTGGGGGCAAAGTTTGTGGTTTCCCGGGCAGAGCGGGATGTGCAGGCAAAATTCCTCCTGCGCAATGGCGCCGATGAGGTGGTTTATCCAGAAAGACAGATGGCCAAATGGACAGCCATCCGTTACAGTGCCGACCACATTTTAGACTATATTGAGTTGGATGGCACCAACGCAATTTTTGAAGTGACAGTACCAAAGCACTGGGCCGGCATGGCGGTTGGCCAAGTGGATATCCGCAAAAAGTATAACATCAACATCCTCGCCATCAAAAAGGATGGAAAAATTGATGCTAAAATCAATGCAGACACGGTTTTGACCGAGGATGAGACTCTACTGGTCCTGGGCGATTATAAAGCGCTGCAAAAGTGTTTTCTCGTTTGACCGCAGCGCCAGTTAGGTGGTGAAGGAAAATGGGGGAGGCATTGGTAGTTTTGGCCCTCCTTGCCTTAGCGGTTTTTGGATTTTTTCTCATGAACCGGTTGGATCGGTTCCTTCAAAGGAACCGGGGCGCCATCCAGGTACAGGAGGAGATGGTGGAGCCCTCCTATGTCATGTTGGGGGAGGAGCTCTCGGAGGAGGAGCTGCTGCGGGAGGTGCGCCGTTTCCGTGCAGTCCATGGAGGTGTCAAAATATTCTTGTGCGACAGTGGCGGTATGCGGCTACCGCTGCAGAAGACAGGGTCCCGGTGATGTCGGGACCCCTGTTTTTTCCACATACCCCACTACAAAGCTAGAAATCACAGTGAACGGGTGGAAATGGGAAAACCGTTTTCACTCGTTGGTGTTAGAACCCATGCACACCATTTCCCCCGGTGCAAAAGCAGCGCTTTTTCATCGGACGCCTGAGAGAACGTTGCAACGTTTAGAGGGATCGGCCATGCGGGCCTTCTTCTATGTTATAACAACCTCCATACCTCCGGCATGGAGAACGTTGAAACATTTCAAGGGATCGGCTCTCACGAGCTTTCTTTTATGTTATAATAACCTCACGGCGTTCTCCACTCCGAAAGCAAGAGCTTTCGTCGCGGACGCCTGAGAGAACATTGAAACGTCAGAGG
The DNA here is from genome assembly GCA_904397835.1 of Candidatus Aristotella avistercoris. GTDB lineage: Bacteria > Bacillota > Clostridia > Oscillospirales > Ruminococcaceae > Aristotella > Aristotella avistercoris. The sequence continues at coordinate 23,157 of CAJFOV010000032.1, read as the reverse complement.
AATCGGTCCTACGGACCTATTATTTGTTATAATAACCTCACGGCGTTCTCCACTCCGAAAGCAAGAGCTTTCGTCGCGGACGCCTGGGAGAACATTGAAACGTTCAGAGGAATCGGTCCTGCGGACCTATTATTTGTTATAATAACCTCACGGCGTTAGCCGATTCAAAAGCATGGCTTTTTCATCGGACGCCTGAGAGAACGTTGGAACATTTGGGGAAACCAGATACAGGGCTTTTTCTATTGGAGTCAGAATCCACTAGCATCAGAAAAAGATCAATCTGATGCGATTGCAGTATAAAACAGAGAGGGAGCGTAGAGTGTCATGCAAAAGAAAGGGCACGTTGACCAGCGGACAGGCCGTGAGCATGTTCTGGTGTGCCTGTCCTCCTCCCCCTCCAATAAACATGTTGTGCGGGTTGCTGCCCGGATGGCCGCAGCCTTTGCAGGGGACTTCACCGCCCTCTATGTCCAGACGCCGGCCTCAGACAGAATGCCCGCGGCGGATCACCGGCGGTTGGAGGAGCATGCCCATCTGGCACAGGATCTTGGGGCCGATGTGACCACCGTCTTTGGGACGGATGTGGATGACATCTCCGATCAGATTGTGGAGTTTGCAAGGCTCTCCGGGGTGACCAAGGTCGTGGTGGGCCAGAGCGGACGCCGCCACCTCTGGCGGGAGCCTACCCTCACCGAACGGCTGGCCCAGCTTGCCCCCAACCTGGAGATCCACATTCTCCCCACCACAGGGTCGGATGTCAAAGCTGGCGCTGGTGGGAGCCGCCTGACTCGGCAGCTCATTCCGGCGGTCAAGGATCTGCTCCTCACAGCGGGAATCCTGGGGGTGGTGACCCTCATTGGATTTGCCTTTTTGGCCCTGGGCTTGACAGAATCCAACATCATCACCGTCTATATTTTTGGCGTGTTGGTGACCTCCCTGGTGACCAGGGGATATGCCTGCAGCGTCATTGGCTCCTTTTTGAGTGTGACCCTGTTCAACTACCTCTTCACCGAGCCCAGGATGACCTTCCACGCCAATGACCCTGGCTACCCGGTGACCTTTGCCATTATGCTGGCGGCCTCCATCCTCACAGGTACCCTGGCCGCAAAGCTCAAGGACCATGCAAAGCTGTCCGCCCGGGCGGCCTTTCGCACCAAGGTGCTCTTTGACACCAATCAACTGCTCCAGAAGGCCCGGGACGACAATGACATCATCAACATCACTGCCAGCCAGCTGATGAAGCTGCTCAACCGGGATATTATCGTCTATCCTGAGACCAACGGCAGCCTCTCCAAGGCCTACCAATTCACCCTCGCCCCGGGGGCAGAAAACGAGGTCTTTTTGACCGATGAGGAGCAGGCCGTGGCCCAGTGGGCCTATGTGCACAAGCGGCGGGCGGGGGCCACCACCAGGACCATGAGTCACGCCAGATGCCTGTACCTGGCCATCCGCATCAATCAAAAGGTGTACGGCGTGGTGGGCATCGATATCCACGGCAAGCCCCTGGAACCCTTTGAAAAGAGCGTGCTCCTCTCCATTCTAGGGGAGTGTGCCCTGGCCATTGAGAACAGCCGCAACGCCAGGGAGAAGGAGCAGGCCGCGGTGTTGGCCAAAAATGAACAGCTGCGGGCAAACCTGCTGCGGGCCATCTCCCACGACCTGCGTACTCCCCTGACCTCCATCTCCGGCAACGCCAGCAACCTGCTGTACAACAACGACCGCTTGGATCCGGAGACCCGGCAGCAGATCTTTACGGATCTATACGACGATGCCCAGTGGCTCATTGGCATTGTGGAGAATCTCCTCTCAGTCACTCGGCTGGAGGAGGGGCGCATGAACTTCACCCTCTCTCCCCAGCTGGTGCAGGAGGTGATGGAGGAGGCCCTTCGCCATGTCAACCGCAAGGGTGCGGAACACACCATCACCATGGAGTGCCAGGATGAGCTGCTGCTGGCTCAGATGGATGTGAGGCTTATCCTCCAGGTGCTGGTGAACCTGGTGGACAACGCCATCAAATACACCCCCGCCGGGTCCCACATTCAGGTCAAGGGGTTTCGCCAGGGGGATATGGCAGCCATCTGCGTGGCCGATGACGGGCCGGGCATCCCCGACGAACTCAAACCGAAAGTCTTTGAGATGTTCTTTACCGGAAATCAAAAGATTGCCGACAGCCGCCGGAGCCTTGGCCTTGGCCTTGCCCTGTGTAAGAGCATTGTGGAGGCCCATGGCGGCGCCATCACCCTGGTGGACAATGTTCCCCATGGGGCGGTGTTTACCTTTACTTTGCCATTGGGAGAGGTGGATCTGCATGAATAAAGCTCTGATTTTGGTGGTGGAGGACGACGCCCCAGTGCGCAACCTCATTACCACCACCCTGAAGGCCCACGACTACAAATATTTGGTGGCCCCCACTGGGGAGAGCGCCATTCTCAGCGCCTCCACCCACAACCCGGACATTATGCTGCTGGATCTGGGCCTGCCAGACCTGGATGGGGTGGAGGTGATCCGCCGGGTGCGCACCTGGTCCAACCTGCCCATCATTGTTATCAGCGCCCGCAGCGAGGATGCTGACAAGATCGAGGCCCTGGACGCCGGCGCCGACGACTACCTGACCAAGCCCTTTTCGGTGGAGGAGCTCCTGGCCCGCCTGCGGGTGACCCAGCGCCGCCTTGCTATGATGCAGTCCGGCGCTGAGGCCAACAGCGCCGTCTTCACCAACGGGGCCCTGAAGATCGACTATGCCGCCGGCTGCGCCTATCTGGGGGAGCAGGAGCTGCACCTGACCCCCATGGAGTACAACCTGCTGTGCCTCATGGCAAAGAATGTGGGCAAGGTTCTCACCCACACCTACATCATCCAAAAGATTTGGGGCGGCCCCTGGGAGAACAATGTGGCCTCTCTGCGGGTGTTTATGGCCACCCTGCGGAAAAAACTGAGCCCCACCCCCGACTCCCCCCAGTATATTCAGACCCACATCGGTGTGGGCTACCGCATGATGCGGGTGGAGTGATGGCCCTCCAAAGGAAGCTTGACGGGGGGAACACAGCCGGATGAGATGGAGAAAATGGACAAAAGGGCGCGGTGCGGAAAATTCCACACCGCGCCTTCTGTTTTGTGGAAAATGGAGCAGGATGTGCCAAGTGTCACATTTGACAGCAAAAAATGAGTGGGATGTTTGAAAACCGCTTCCCTTTGCTCTCCAGGGACCAGGAAGCCCATCGAGGGAGGGGGATAGCTGGATCCTCTTCCAATGGCTTTTGCCAAACGCTTTTGTAGGAGACTCCCCAAACACTTTTGGCCCAGTTTGCGATTGTTCCGCCTCTGCCAGGATGTCATTTGATCCGGCAGATGAGCAGAACGAGGGGCGGTGGGGAAGTTTTCCCCACCGCCCCTTTGAACCGGTTGAAAATTCGGTTACAGGTTAAAGTAGGCCACAGCGCCCTCAAAGAGCCGCTGGTCCTTGTTGCCCTCCACATTCTTGTACAGGTTGTCCCCGAACCGCTCGGTGTGGCCCATCTTGCCCAGTACCCGGCCATCGGGGGAGGTGATGCCCTCAATGGCGTAGAGGGAGCCGTTGGGGTTAAACCGCAGATCCATGGTGGGATCTCCCGCCAGATCCACATACTGGGTGGCAATCTGGCCATTTTGGGCCAGCTGCTGGGCCAGCTCCTCGGCGGCCACAAAGCGGCCCTCCCCATGGGAGATGGCGATGGTGTGGACATCCCCCACCTGGCTGAACATGAGCCAGGGGGACTGGTTGGAGGCCACCCGGGTGCGCACCAGATAGGACTGGTGGCGGCCGATGGTGTTGAAGGTCAGGGTGGGGCAGGCCTCATCGGTGTCGATGATCTCCCCATAGGGCACCAGACCCAGCTTGATGAGGGCCTGGAAGCCGTTGCAGATGCCGCACATGAGGCCGTCCCGTTCCTTCAGGAGGGTGTGCACCGCCTCCTTGATGCGGGGGTTGCGGAAAAAGGCGGTGATGAACTTGCCGGAGCCATCGGGCTCGTCGCCGCCGGAGAAGCCTCCAGGGATGGCGATGATCTGGCTCTGGGCAATGGCCTCGGCCATGGCCTGCACCGACTCGGTGATGTCCTGGGCAGACAGGTTGCGCACTACCAGAATCTCCGGCTGTGCCCCAGCCCGCTGGAAGGCCCTGGCCGTGTCATACTCACAATTGGTGCCAGGGAACACGGGGATCAGCACCTTGGGCTTGGCCACCCCCACCTTGGGGGCAACCCGCTCCGTTGCCGGATGGGAGAAAGCGGGCACCTGCTGGTGGTTCTCCGGGGTATGGTAGGGGAGCACCGGCTCCAACTTGCCCTCATACTGTGCCTGAAGGGCCATAAGATCCAAGGTTTCCCCTTGGACGGTGAGGACAAAGTCCGCTACGGTGCGGCCCAAGGGCTCGCCCACATCCAGGTCATCCGCCAGCTCCAGCACAAAGGAGCCGTAGCAGTGGTCAAAGAGGCGCTCCTTCGGGAAGGAGGGCTCCAGCACCAGGCCGATGCGGTTGCCCAGGGTCATCTTAAACAGGGCCTCGGCAAGGCCGCCATAGGTGGGGGTATAGGCCGCAAGGACCTTGTGGCTCTGGGTCAGGGACTCCACCGTCTCAAAGTTGCGCAGGATGCTCTCCCGAGTGGGCAGGCCGTCTTCGCCCAGCGCACAGGGGAGGAACACCACCTTGGAGCCCACCTTTTTCAGCTCCGGGGAGATGACCCGGTCGGTGGCCCCTGCCGCAATGGCAAAGGAGACCAGGGTGGGGGGCACGTCGATGTCCTCAAAGGAGCCGGACATGGAGTCCTTGCCGCCAATGGAGCCGATGCCCAGGTCCACCTGGGCCCGCAGGGCGCCCAGCAGGGCGGCAAAGGGCTTGCCCCAGCGCTTGGGGTCGCTGCCCAGCTTTTCAAAATATTCCTGGAAGGTCAGGTAGGCATCCTGGTGGCGCATGCCAGTGGCCACCAGCTTGCTCACCGACTCCAGCACCGCCAGATAGGCCCCGTGGAAGGGGCTCTGCTCCGCGAGATAGGGGTTGTAGCCGTAGGCCATGACCGAGCAGGTCTTGGTCTCCCTGCCCAGTACGGGGAACTTGGCCGCCATGGCCTGGGCGGGGGTCATCTGGTACCGGCCACCAAAGGGCATGAGCACCGTGCCCGCGCCGATGGTGGAGTCAAACCGCTCTGCCAGACCCTTCTTGGAGCAGACGTTCAAATCTGTGACCAGACCCTCCATTGCCTCCTGCAGGGAGCCGCTGGGGGCCTTCTCCGTCAGAGCGCCAGGGGCAACCGACACGGTGGCGTGCTTCTCTGCCCCGTTGGAGTTGAGGAATGCCCGGGAGATGTCCACAATCTCCACACCGTTCCAGGTCATTTTCAGCCGGGGCTCCTGGGTGACAACGGCCACCACCGTGGCCTCCAGGTTCTCCCGGTGGGCCGCCTGGATGAAGGCCTCCCGGTCCTGGGCGGCGAGGACCACAGCCATGCGTTCCTGGGATTCGCTGATAGCCAGCTCGGTGCCATCCAGCCCCTCATATTTCTTGGGCACTGCGTTGAGGTTGATGGCAAGGCCATCCGCCAGCTCGCCGATGGCCACAGATACGCCGCCGGCGCCAAAGTCGTTGCAGCGCTTGATCATGCGGGTAACCTGGGGATTGCGGAACAGCCGCTGGAGCTTGCGCTCCTCCGGGGCGTTGCCCTTTTGAACCTCGGCCCCGCAGTGCTCCAGGGACTCCAGCGTATGGCTCTTGGAGGAGCCAGTGGCGCCGCCGCAGCCGTCCCGGCCGGTGCGTCCACCCAGCAGGACCACCACATCCCCAGGGGCAGGGGCCTCCCGGCGCACGTTCTCAATGGGGGCGGCCCCAACCACGGCGCCAATCTCCATGCGCTTGGCAATGTAGCCCGGGTGGTAGAGCTCGTCCACCAGGCCGGTGGCAAGGCCGATCTGGTTGCCATAGGAGGAGTATCCCGCGGCGGCAGTGGTGACGATCTTACGCTGGGGGAGTTTCCCCGGCAGAGTCTCAGAGACGGGGGCCAGGGGATCCCCTGCGCCGGTGACCCGCATGGCCTGGTAGACATAGCTGCGCCCGGAGAGGGGGTCGCGGATGGCACCGCCGATGCAGGTGGCGGCACCACCGAAGGGCTCGATCTCGGTGGGGTGGTTGTGGGTCTCATTTTTAAACATCAGGAGCCAGGGTTCCTTTTTGCCCTCCACCTCCACCTGGACCCGCACGGAGCAGGCGTTGATCTCCTCCGACTCGTCCAGGTTTTGGAGCACGCCCTGCTTCTTCAGATACTTGGCGCCCATGGTGGCAAGGTCCATGAGGGTGACGGGCTTTTCCCTCTCCCCATAGACCTCCTTGCGCATCTGCAGGTACTGCTGAAAGGCCGCCTGGACCACCGTGTTCTCAAACTCCGCCCTATCGATGGTGGTGGAGAAGGTGGTGTGCCGGCAGTGGTCAGACCAGTAGGTGTCGATCATCTTGATTTCGGTGATGGTGGGGTCCCGGCGCTCCTGGCGGAAATAGGTCTGGCAGAACTTGATGTCGTCCAGATCCATGGCCAGGCCCTGCTGCTGGATCAGATCCGCCAGGCCCGCCTCATCCAGGTCCAAAAAGCCCGTCAGCGTGGCAACGGTGGTGGGGATCTCATAGTCCATGGCCAGGGTCTGGAAGGGCTCCAGGGAGGCCTCCCGGCTCTCCACCGGGTTGATGACATACTTCTTGATGGCCGCCAGGTCCTCCTGAGTCAGCTCCCCATATAGGAGATAGAGCCGGGCGGTGCGCACCAGGGGGCGCTCCCCCTGGGAGACAATCTGAATGCACTGGGCGCAGGAGTCCGCCCGCTGGTCAAACTGGCCGGGCAGGTACTCGCTGGCGAACAGGGTGCAGTTGGAATCGGGGATCTCCGAATAGATGTTGTCCAGCTGGGGCTCCGAAAAGACGGTGCGCTTGCAGGCCTCAAAGAGGGCCTGATCGATGCCCTCCACGTCGTAGCGCTGGACCAGACGCAGCCCAGTGAGCCCCTTGATCTGCAACAGGGAGCGGATGTCCTGGAGCAGGTGATCCGCCTCCACGGCATAGGCCCTCTTTTTTTCCACATAGATACGATATACGGACAAGCAAAGCCCTCCTCAAAGGTGTGATGGGGCGGGGATGCTAGGCATCCAGCCCCTTGCGGCCGATATCGGCCCGCATGTGCAGGTTGGGGAAGCTGATGGAGGCCGCCGCAGAGTAGGCCTCCTTGACGGCGCAGAGCAGGCTGTCGGACACGGCGGTGACGCCCAGAACCCGGCCGCCGGCGGTGACCAGCTTGCCGTCCTCGGTGCGCTTGGTGCCGGCGTGGAACACCTGGGCGTTGGGCAGGTTCCCCTGCTCGTCCAGGCCGTGGATCTCAAAGCCCACCTCATACTTCTGGGGATAGCCGCCGGAGGCCAACACCACGCAGCAGGCGGCGCCCTGGGAGAAGCGCACCTCCACCTGGTCCAGTCTCTCCTCCACAACGGCCTGCATGATGGTCAGCAGGTCGCTCTCCAGCAGGGGGAGCACCACCTGGGCCTCCGGGTCGCCAAAGCGGCAGTTGTACTCAATGACCATGGGGCCCTTGGGGGTGAGCATCAGGCCAAAGTACAGGCAGCCCTTGAAGGGGCGGCCCTCCGCCTGCATGGCCTGGATGGTGGGCAGAAAGATCTCCTTCATACACCGGTCGGCAATCTCCCTGGTGTAGTAGGGGTTGGGGGCGATGGTGCCCATGCCGCCGGTGTTCAGGCCCCGATCCCCGTCCATGGCCCGCTTGTGGTCCATGGAGGAGACCATGGGCACAATGGTCTTGCCGTCGGTGAAGGCCAGCACAGAGACCTCAGGCCCGGTGAGGAACTCCTCAATGACAATCTGGTTGCCACTCTTGCCAAAGAGGTGGTTCTCCATAATGGCGTGGACCGCGTCCTGTGCCTCGTGGAAGGACTGGGCGATGATGACTCCCTTGCCCAGAGCCAGGCCGTCCGCCTTGATGACAATGGGATACTGGTTCTTCTCCTGTAGGTAGTCCATGGCCTTCTGGGCGTCGTCAAAGGTCTCATACTGGGCGGTGGGGATGTGGTACTTCTGCATCAGATGCTTGGAGAAGACCTTGCTGCTCTCGATGATAGCAGCTTTGGCGGTGGGGCCAAAGGCGGGGATGCCATGTTCGGCCAGCTTATCCACAGCCCCCATGGCCAGGGGGTCATCCGGGGCCACCACCACAAAGTCCACCTGCTCCTTGACGGCAAAGTCCACCATGGCGTCCACATCCGTGGCGGCAATGGGCACACAGGTGGCATCAAAGGAGATGCCGCCGTTGCCAGGCAGGGCGAAGAGCTCCGTCACCTGGGGATTTTCCTTGAGCTTTTTGATGATCGCGTGTTCACGGCCGCCGCCGCCCACTACCAGGACTTTCATAGTTTCATCTCCCTAAACTCGTGTTAATGTTTGAAGTGGCGCATGCCGGTAAAAACCATGGCGATGCCGTACTCGTTGCACTTTTTGATGGAATCCTCGTCCCGGATGGAGCCGCCGGGTTGGATGATGGCGGTGATCCCCGCCTTGTGGGCGGCCTCCACACAGTCGTCAAAGGGGAAGAAGGCATCGCTTGCCATGACGGAGCCGGCGGCCTTGTCACCGGCGTACTTGATGGCCAGCTCCAAAGCGGTGATGCGGTTGGTCTGGCCAGGGCCCACCCCGGTGGTGGCGTGGTCTTTGAAGAGCACAATGCCGTTGGATTTGGTGTGCTTGACCACCCGCCAGGCCAGTTTCAGCTGCTGGAGCTCCGCCTCGGTGGGGGCGCGGTCGGTGACCACCTTCAGCTCCTCCTCGTGGAGCAGTTCGGTGTCCAGCTCCTGGACCAGCAGGCCGCCCACAACCCTCTTCATGTCCAGCAGGCCCTTCTCATTGGGCTGGGCGCAGTCGGGCAGCTGCAGCAGGCGGATGTTCTTCTTTTTGGAGAGCAGCTCCAGGGCGTCGGGCTCAAAGGCGGGGGCGATGATGATCTCCAAAAAAATCTTGGCCATCTCCTGGGCGGTGGCCAGGTCCACCGGACGGTTCAGGGCCACAATGCCGCCGAAGATGGAGACCGGGTCCGCCTCATAGGCCCGCATGTAGGCCTCGTGGAGGGTCTCCCCCAGGCCCACGCCGCAGGGGTTGGCGTGTTTGACGCCGATGGCGCAGGGGGTCTCGGGGCCAAACTCCTTGAGCAGGTCCAACGCGCCGTTGGCGTCGTTGATGTTGTTGTAGCTCAGCTCCTTGCCGTGGAGCTGGGTTGCGGCGGCCAGGGAGTTGCTGGGCGCGCCCACCTCCCGGTAGAAGGCGGCCTTCTGGTGGGGGTTCTCCCCATAGCGCATCTCTTGGACCTTCTCATAGGTCAGAGAGAGCTCCTGGGGGAAGAGGGGACCGCCCAGCTGTTTGCGCAGGTAGGCGGCAATGAGGGTGTCGTAGCTGCTGGTGTGCTCAAAGACCTTGTAGGCCAGGCGGAACTTGGTCTCCCGGGAGACCTGGCCCCCTTTGAGCTCCTCCACCACGGCGCCGTAGTCGGCAGGATCCACCACCACGGCCACATCCTGCCAGTTCTTGGCGGCAGCACGGATCATGGTGGGGCCGCCGATGTCGATGTTTTCAATGGCGTCCTCCAGGGTGACCCCCTCCTTGAGGATGGTCTGTTTGAAGGGGTACAGGTTGATGGCCACCACGTCGATGGGGGTGACCCCCAGCTTCTCCAGCTGCTCCATGTGCTCAGGCTTGCCGCGCATGGCCAGGATTCCAGCGTGGATCATGGGATGCAGGGTTTTGACCCGGCCGTCCAGGCACTCGGGGAAGCCGGTGACCTCCGAGACGCCGGTGACGGGAACCCCCGCCTCCTGGAGCACCTTGGCGGTGCCGCCGGTGGAGAGGATCTCAAACCCCAATTCCACCAGGTCCTTTGCAAACTCCACAATGCCGGTCTTGTCCGAAACACTGAGAATGGCTCTTCTTTTCATGGATCTGTACCTCCTTATACAATCCGGTCAATGGGTGTAACACACAATCATATCCATCCGATGGGAGGGCCCTTTGGGTCCGCTACAGCGCCCCGTCGCAGAGCATGGCCACTGCCTTTGGCAGCAGCACCCACTCCGCCTGTTCCATGACCCGGCGCTGCAGGGTCTCTGGCGTGTCCCCTGGCAGCACGTCCACCGCCTTTTGCAGGACGATCTCCCCGCCGTCGGGGATCTCGTTGACCAGGTGGACGGTGGCCCCCGTCACCTTGACCCCATAGTCCAGGGCGGCCTGATGGACCTTGAGCCCATAGTAGCCCGCCCCGCAGAAGGAGGGGATCAGGGAGGGGTGCACGTTTAAAATCCGCCGGGGATACCGGGCGATGACCGCCTGGCCCAAAATGGACAGGAAGCCCGCCAGCACAATGGCGTCGATCTGATAGGCCGCAAGCACCTCCAAAATGGCCTGGTCAAAGGCCTGGGCATCTGGAAAGCTCTTGCGGGCGAGCACCACCGTGGGGATGTTGTGCCCCTTTGCACGCTCCAGGGCATAGACTCCCTCCCGGCTGGAGAGTACCAGGGCAAATTCCCCGTTGGGGATCTCTCCCCGGTCCTTGGCGTCCAACAGGGCCTGCAGGTTGGTTCCGCCGCCGGAGACAAACACCGCGATCCTTAGCATATGACCACCGCGTCCTCCCCTTTGACAATCTCGCCCATGAGGTAGGCCTCCTGGCCGTTGGCCTTGAGGATGCGCAGGGCCTCGTCCGCCTGTTGGGCGGGGACCACCACGCTCATGCCCACCCCCATGTTGAAGGTGTTGAACATATCCCGCTCTGGGATGTTGCCCACCTTTTGGATCAGGTCGAAGATGGGCAGGATCTTCAGGGCCTTGCGGTCGATCTTGGCGCAGAACGCCTGGGGGATGGAGCGGGGGATGTTCTCATAGAATCCGCCGCCGGTGATGTGGGAGATGGCCCGCACGGATACCTGCTCCAACAGGGCCAAAATGGGCTTTACATAGATCTTGGTGGGGGTCAGCAGGGTCTCCCCCAGGGTCTGGCCCAGCTCATTGGAATACAGGTCCAGGCCCTTGTGCTCAATGTCAAAGACCTTGCGCACCAGGGAGAAGCCGTTGGAGTGAACGCCCGAGGAGGGCAGGGCGATGATGGCGTCCCCCGCCTGCATGGTGGTGTTGTCCAAGATCTTTTGCTTGTCCACCACGCCCACGGAGAAGCCCGCCAGGTCGTACTCGTCCTCCGGGTAGAAGCCGGGCATCTCGGCGGTCTCCCCGCCGATGAGGGCGGAGCCCGCCTGCACGCATCCCTCGGCAACGCCTGAGACAATGGCGGCCACCCGCTCCGGCACGTTTTTGCCCACGGCCACATAGTCCAAAAAGAACAGGGGCTTTGCACCGCAGCAGATGACGTCGTTGACACACATGGCCACGCAGTCGATGCCCACGGTGTCGTGCTTATCCATCAAAAAGGCGATCTTCAGCTTGGTGCCGACCCCGTCGGTGCCGGAGACCAGCACCGGCTGCTCCATACCGGCAAGATCCAGCTGGAACAGCCCGCCAAAGCCTCCCAGGCCGGAGAGGGCCCCGGGGGTCATGGTGCGGGCCACGTGGGACTTCATCAGCTCCACTGCGGCATAGCCGGCGGTGATGTCCACGCCGGCGGCCTTATAACTCTCGCTAAAACTCTTCATGGTCAATCCTCCGTGCAGTCCCGGTGTTGCCCTTGGGGCGGGGGACCGGTCTGGACCGGCAACGCCGGTCCGGTTCCTCTTCTATCATACCAGAGGAAGGGACAACATTCCAGAGGGGCCCTGGGGGATCCCTCTGGAACGCGTTCCATCCACTGTGAGGCGGCCGGGCCCAGGCCAACTGGCCTGGGCGAGGGGCCTATTTTTTGTTCTCGCTGATCTTGCTCTCGAACTTGGACTTTTGGGGAGCCTGGGGGATCTCGATGGGATAGTTCCCGGTGAAGCATCCAGTGCAGAAGCCGCAGTGGCTGCTGTCCGCCAGTTTCACCACGCTGTCTGTGCTCAAAAAGCCCAGGGAATCCGCCCCGATGATCTTGGAGATCTCTGGGACCGTGTGGTGGCAGGCGATGAGGTTCTCTCTGGAGTCGATGTCTGTGCCAAAGTAGCAGGGGTTCAAAAAGGGCGGAGCGGAGACCCGCATGTGGACCTCCTTGGCGCCGGCCTCCCGCAGGAGTTTGACAATCCGGGCGCTGGTGGTGCCGCGGACGATGGAGTCGTCAATCAGCACGACCCGCTTGCCCTCCACCGTGGATTTGATGGGGTTGAGCTTGATGCGCACCGCATTCTCCCGCTGCTTCTGGGTGGGCTGGATGAAGGTGCGGCCGATGTACTTGTTCTTGATAAAGCCGACCCCATAGGGGATGCCGGACTGGCGGGCATAGCCCAGGGCCGCATCCAGACCGGAGTCGGGCACGCCGATGACCACGTCCGCCTGGACCGGGTGCTCCAGGGCCAAGAAGGCCCCAGCCCGCTGGCGGGCGGTATGTACGCAGCTGCCCTCCATGACCGAATCTGGCCGTGCAAAGTAGATGAATTCAAAGACGCAGAAGGCGCTCTTGCCCCCGCAGTGGGTGCGGTTGCTGCGCAGGCCGTCCTTGTCAATGATGACAATTTCGCCAGGCTCCACATCCCGCAAAAAGTGGGCGCCGATGCTGTCCAGGGCGCAGCTCTCGGAGGCCAGGACATAGCTCTCCCCCAGCTTGCCGATACACAGGGGGCGGAAGCCCTGGGGATCCCGCACGCCAATGAGCTTTTTGGGGGACATGATCACCAGGGAGTAGGCTCCCTTCAGGCGGTCCATGGCCTTGCAGATGGCATCCTCAATGGAGGGCTGGGTCAGCCGCTCCTTGGTGATGACATAGGCGATGACCTCTGTGTCGCTGGTGGTGTGGAAGATGGCGCCGGTGTTCTCCAGCTCCTCCCGCAGCTGATAGGCGTTGATGAGGTTGCCGTTGTGGGCCAGGGACATGGGGCCCTTCACATGCTTGATCACCAGGGGCTGGGCGTTGGTGCGGCTCTGGGAGCCGGTGGTGCCGTAGCGGCAGTGGCCAATGGCGATCTGGCCCCGAGGCAGGCGCTCTAGCACATCCCGGGTAAAGACCTCGTTGACCAGGCCCACGTCCTTGTAGTCGGTGATGATGCCATCGTCGTTGATGGCGATGCCGCAGCTCTCCTGTCCGCGGTGCTGCAGGGCGTACAGGCCGTGGTAGACCGAGGCCACCACATCCAGCCCGTCGTTGTCATAGATTCCAAACACGCCGCATTCTTCGTGCAACTTGTCCATCATGCTTTTGATTTTCCTTTCTTATGGATAGTAACTTGGATTCCTACAGGTTGTTGACCGTCTCCTGAAGCTTGCGGTCCTTCTCCAGAACCTCCTGGGTCATGTTCTGGCGCATCTCCTGGAGCTTTTGGGCCAGGGTCTCGTCGGACAGGGCCAGCATCTGGGCCGCCAGAATGGCGGCGTTCTCCGCCCCGTCAATGGCCACAGTGGCCACAGGGATGCCCTTGGGCATCTGCACGGTGGAGAGCAGAGCATCCAATCCGTCCAGAGTGGAGGACTTGATGGGAATGCCGATGACCGGCAGGGTGGTGTGGGCCGCCAGCACCCCGGCCAGATGGGCCGCCTTGCCTGCGGCGGCAATGATGACCCCAAAACCCTGCTCCTTGGCGCTGCTGGAGAAGGCGCTGGCCTGCTCCGGCGTGCGGTGGGCAGAGAGCACATGGGCCTCACAGGGGATGTCCAAGCCCTTGAGGGTGGCAATGGCTTTCTGTACGGTGGGCAGGTCGCTGTCGCTGCCCATGACGATGGCTACTTTTTTCTGACTCATCACAAGAATCCTCCCTTTTTGCTATGATGGTTCCCCACAATCAAAAAATGAAAAGGAAAAAAGGCCCGGACGCAGCGCGCACCTAGCCTTTTTGTGTACACCTATTTTGTCCTGTGGCAGAAGGTATGGGGAGGCCGTGCAGACAGTGCAGCATGCAGGTGCTGAATCCCCCGCTGTGGGAGCTGGCTGCGGTTCATACAATCCCTCCTTCGCCAAAGTACCACCTTCATTTTAGTGGTTTATGCAATAAAAAGCAATGAGTTTTGCCCCCGGGGGATTTTTTCAGACGTTTGCCCAAGAGGCCAGGCGATTTTTCTGGGAATTTATCGATTATCACCCACGGTTTTTCCAAAGTTTCAACTGCGACATTTGGACTCAGCGGGCGGGGCGAAGGGCTGTTGCCCCGCGCCCCACAGATCGCCCGCCCCCCGATCCATCAGGCTCGGGGATCCTCCAGGCAGTAGAGGGCCCCGCACAGGGCAGCATAACAGTAGACCAGCTGCTGCAGGGAATAGAAGGAAAAGTCCACCAGCCCCAGCACAGGGAGGACCGCCAGCGCCACGGCAGCCCCCAGATAGAGCCAGCGTTTGGGGGCACGCCGTTCTTCCAGGGTCAGGCCGGTCATGAGCACCAACAGGGCCAGGAACAGATAGCTGTAGCCGGCATAGCCGTTGATCACCAGGCCCAACAGGTTGAGCGCCGCCATGAGCCCCAGCAAACCACAGCAGCAGGCGCCCAACAGATCCATTCCACGATGGGTGGGCCTCTTTAAGTAGTTGACAAACCGAAATGCAACGGCGCCACCAGCGATGATCTCAAGGAAGGAGATCACTCTGCCAAAGGTGGAGAAGGTGTAGACCTCCGCCAGGTTCATGAGAATGCGCAGCAGCGCCGCCAGGGACAACAGCGCAAAGCCCCCTGCAGGGATCAGGCGGGAAAGGTCCCGTTTGGCCAGTTGGCCCCGCAGTTCCCCGATGAAATTGGAGGAGGATCCACCGGTTTGCCCTCCCTCGGCACCGCCAGCGGCAAGCCCCTGCGGCTGAGCAGGGGGCGGCATTTGAGGCTGGGCGGGAGGAGTTTGAGGCTGTGCGGTAGCAGCCTTGGGTTGGCCAGAGGATGCCTCGCTGCCGCAGTTGGGGCAACGGCCGTTCTCCAGGGGATGGCCACAGTACCTACAAAAGTTTTCCATCAAATCAACTCCTTCATGTTCGAACACTTGGAAGCGCGATGCTTCAAAGGATTCCCATATTTTTAAAAATAGTATAGCATTCGACCAGGTTTGCCGCAAGGGAATGGACCGCGTTCAAGGGGAATTTTGAAAATTTTACCCCATTTCGCCAAGTGGGGAAAATTTTGCGCTGGGGGCATACCACTCTTTTGAAAGCGCATATATATTCCACAAGAGTAAAAAGCGGAAGAGGTGTTCGCGGTGAAAGGCTTACCAGAGGAACGTGCGGTGATTCTTGCAAAATATATTATCGACAACAATGCCACCGTCCGCCAGACGGCCAAACAGTTTGATGTCTCCAAGAGTACCGTACATAAGGACGTGGCAGAGCGCCTGGAAAAGATCAGCCCCTCCCTGCAGAGCCAGGTGAAGGCGGTGCTGTTACAGAACAAACAGGAGCGGCACATCCGCGGTGGCCTTGCCACCAAGGAAAAATACGCCAAAATGCGCCAGGGGAAATCATAAGAACCGTTGGAAAGACGCTGGCCCCATGGAGGTTTGAAAGGGACTGGACCGCTGGATCCTACGGGAGAGAGGCGGGTTGGAGCGTCAGTACTCCAGCCCGCACGACACCCAATGGAGCACTTTGACAGAGTGGTGCATCCACAAACGATGGATCCATCTGGAAGATGGATTTTTTATAGACATGGAGGACAGGCCTTTTCGTGAATAATAGGAAATGGTGTTTGAACGGTTGGGGTGTGGCTTTTGACCACGCCCTTTTTATGACCAAAGATCTGTAAAAAAGTGGGATCGGGTTCCTGAGGCGGAACCCGATCCCAAAAGGACATTGGCAAAGGAGTGTATTTTTCTTATTGCAGCATGGGGATTAGCCCAGCATTTCGAAGAGCTTCTCCTCGATGTAGGGACCCCACCACTCCAGGTAGCCTTTCTTGGTGGGATGGATGGCGTCGCTCATGTAGGAGCGCCACAGGTCGCCGCCGGTCTCAACACCCTCATACATGACGTCGTTGTGCCACGGATCCAGCAGTTCAAAGTTATGGTGATAAGGTACCTTACTGGTACAGCGGCCAAATAACCTCATTCCAGAAGGGCATCCACCAAACCAAGTAGCCCGCCTGGCGAGGATGAATCTCGCCGGCACCGTACAGATCAACCAGATCCGCCGGTACATCGTTGAGCTCGGCATCGTTCCACATATCAATCAGATATACATTGTAACCAGCTTGCTCCCATTTATCGCAGATTTCCTGGGTCATGGTCACCATTTGGTCATACTTATCCACATTCTTGTCCTCAAACCGCGTGTTGGAGAAGATAAAGACGCTTGTATCCTCCCCCCAGGTGTTGATGGCATAAGCTATCATGCTCTGCATCGCGCCGCAGTAGGTGTATTCATCGTAATCGGCCAGATCTAGCGAGGCCTCCTCGCCCGGTTCTCCCACGACAACCCAGTCGGCACAATCGTTGGTGCCCAACTGAACAAAGACCATATCAAAGTCCTCCTCGGCAGTATGCTGCATCATACGAGGCAGATAGGTGCCCAGCCCATCCAGTGTTGGCCGGGTGGTGGAAGTGACGGACGTGCCCACGGCGCACTCCTTGGTGTATTCCATGCCGTTAAGGGCACAGAAATACTCACCGGGGCCAACTCCCTTTGAGGCGGTACCAGCCAGCACCGAGGACCCCACGCCAAGAGCTTTCATACCCTTCAAGGGGCTATCTTCCAGCACTTCCACTTGGGACAAAGCATATTCAGGGCCATTGCCCGGATGGTTAAAACCAAACATCTGGATGATGTGAATAATACCAGCTGTTGCCAAGAAGGCTACAAACAGCAGGAGTACCGCCATCAAAATGGCCACGATGCGAAGAACCAGGCGCCGGGTCTTGCGCTTTTTCAATGTTTCTTTTTTGGGGGCGGGCTCTTTTTTTGCCCGGGCGGGAACGGGATCCCCGGCAATCACGGCAGCCAGCGCATCCGCAAAAATTGGCGTCCATAAGGCATATCCCTTTTTGGTGGGATGAATTTTATCGTTCATATAGGTATACTTCTTGTGGGCTTTGTCATTGATCTCCCGATCACTCCACAGGTCAATAACTTGAACCTGCCATTTTCTTGCAATCTTTTTCAGAGCCTCTACCATATCCGAATAGGCAGGGGAAGGGTACTCCGGGTTGGTATAGAACACTACCGGGCAGTTCCAGGTCTCTTTGACATAGGCGATGATGTACTCGATGGCGCCGCAGACGGTCTTGGTGTCAAAGTCGGATTTGTTCTTTCCTTCAGTCACGGTGCCCAACGTTTTTTTCTTGGTTGCATCGTTGGTAGACAACTGGCACACAAACAAATCGCAGGGGGCTTTGGGATCAATAGCCTGGAGCCTGGCGATGTAGCTCTTGCTGCCGCTTTCTACTAAAGTTGTCCCGGAGACAGCCTCTTTATAAGCTTTAACACCATAGCTGTCGGCGAGCATATCCACAAAGCTTCTCCCCTGGGCAGCCATACCCTTGGTGACCGAGGAACCCAGAAAGATGATGTGTTTACCCTCCAGTGTTGAATCCTGCTTGGGCAACTTTCCCTTTCCGGGCAGGTTACCGGGGTTAAGAAAGCCCAAAATCTTCAGTAGGATCAGAATGATAATGGGCAACACGATACAACCGGCCCAGATGGGCAGAGCATCGTAGAAGTTCCTTTCAAACGCTCTGGCCACATAGCGGGTGACTGTCTCTGGAGCGATGTTCAGGAGACCGCCTATCAGGTTAAAAATGGGTTCACAAATTGGAAGATAGCACAACCAATTGACGAACTCAGCCATAGCTTGGATGATTGCATCCATAGTTTTTCCTCCCTTTCCTCTTTTAGTGTAATACCCCTTAGAATCTTGCGATAGGGCACTGTTTCCCCCAGGCTTTATCTCCTATGATTAGGTGCCCAGGAGAACATTGTGCTTGCAGTCCGTCCCCTCCCGTTTTACCATATCTGAGTGATTCGCACTATGATACAACTTGATGGAGAAACGGCCCCCAAGCATTTATTTATTGGCTGGCCAACCAATTTACGATTCCAGTAAATCACGTTTCCGGTTGGAAGTCAACATGTTTTTTAAAAATTTGTTAAAATATTGGAAATCTTCTGTCCATTGTGATATAGGTTGCACAAGGGTTTGGGTCGGAAAGGCGCTGTCCCCCACGCAAATAGGAGGCCTATCTGGTCTTTCCATTGAAACAGAAGGGCGGGTGGCAATCCAATTGGATTGCCGCCCGCTCGGTTGTGTGGATTGTTGCAGGCCTGCTTCGGGTGGGGGATGCCCGTCCGAGGGAGCCCCAGGTCCGCTGGAAAATGGTGCGCGAGGGGCATGATTCCTTTTAGAATCAATCGGTCCCCAGATCATAGGCGGCGATGGTGTAGCCCTGGCTGCGGATGGAGTCAATCACATTCCCCAGGCAGTTGGCGTTGTCCTGGGAGACCGCGTGGAGCAGATAGATGGCCCCCGGGTGCAGGGCACCCATGAGCTTTTCATAGGCCTGGTCCGCCCCGATCTGCTTGCTGGCATCCCAGTCCTGATAGGCGTAGCTCCAGAAGACGCTGCGGTAGTTCATAGACTGCACCAGGGCCAGCATCTGTTCTGTGAAGGCCCCCTCCGGAAAGCGGAAGAGGGTCATCTCATAGCCATAGGTCTCCTTCATATAGTCGTGGAGTTCCTGCAGCTCGGTCTGGGCCCGCTCCAGGGAGATCTCTGTAAAATTGGGATGTTTGGTGCTGTGGTTGCCGATGACGTGACCCTCGTCCACCATCCGCTGGACCAGGTCCGGGTTGGACTTGGCATAGTGCATGGTGATAAAAAAGACGGCGCTGACCTGTTTTTCCTTCAGGACATCCAGGATTTTGCTGGTGTAGCCGTTTTCATACCCCTCATCAAAGGTGAGGTAGACCACCTTTTCCTCCTCGGCGCCGATGAAGTCCGCGTCGTATTGGCCATATTTTTCTTGGAACTGTTCCGCCGCCACAGGGCGGTTGTTCTCATCCATGTTTCTGCCCGGGCCCCACCCTTGGGCCTTGTTGCTGAGAGCACCGATTTGATCCAAATCGGTGCTCATAGCGGCCTTGGAGCTGCTGTGGGTGGAGTTCTCGGTGCTGTCCGAGGTGTTCTCATCGTCCCAGTGGTCCTGCAGATCCTTGTCCGATGCGGCGTCGCTCAAGGAGTCGGCAGACTCGTCCAACTGGGAGTTGATGGAGCTGCCGATCCCAGAGAGATCCGAGCTCAAGTCCTCCTCAGCCTGGCAGGCGGAGCAGCCGGCCAGGGGCAGTGCCAGTAGCAGCAGCGCCAACGTCAGCGCCCAAAAAGATTTCCGTTTCATGGTGTGACCTCCCACATGGTTTTGCTGGTTTGCAGGCGGCCAAGGGAATTTGACCGTCAAACGGCAGCGCCGTTCTGTGCTAGTGTGCGCCGCCTGTCGAAAAAAGATACCCATTGTGGGGTTGGAAAAGAGTAGCAGAGCAAAATCTTGCGGGCATACTGGTCAAACTTTGAGCAAAACTAACGCCAAGGAATTTTTTGAAACAAAATTTTGGTATGGTTCCAGTCCCCGGAGACAAAAATGCCCCCCCCGCCTCTACAGGTGGCCGGAGGATGCCATCCAAATGAGAGGAGAAACAGCCATGAACAGCCGATCCATTGTTCATATCACCGCCCGGGAGATTTTGGACTCCCGGGGTAACCCCACAGTGGAGGCGGTGGTCAAACTTGCCGCAGGCGCCGTGGGCCGCGCCAGTGTGCCATCAGGGGCCTCCACCGGCCGGGCAGAAGCCAAGGAGTGCCGGGACGGGGAACGATCCCGCTATGACGGGCTGGGTGTGCGAAGGGCGGTGGCCCATATCCGCGGGCCCATCGCCCGCACCCTTCTGGGGCAGGATGCCGGGGACAGCGTAACCATTGACGCCCTCCTTCAGGGGCTGGACGGCACGCTGGACAAGAGCAACCTGGGGGCCAATGCCACCCTGGCGGTCTCCCTGGCCTGTGCCAAGGCGGCCAGCAGCGCCCTGGGCCTGCCCCTGTACCGGTTTGTGGGCGGGACCCACTGCAACCGGCTGCCTGTCCCCGCCATGAATCTCATCAATGGTGGGAGCCACGCCAACAACAATTTGGATCTTCAGGAGTTTTTGATCCTACCCCTGGGGGCGCCGAACCTCCATGAGGCGGTGCGCTGGGGTGTGGAGGTGTACCACGCCCTGGGACGGCTGTTGGAGGGCCAGGGCTATTCCACCGCCGTGGGGGATGAGGGAGGCTTTGCCCCCAGCTTCCCCCAAGAGCGGGAGGCCCTGGAGTGGCTGCTCCGGGCCATCCGCCAGGCGGGCTACCGCCCCGGTGTGGACATCTTTTTGGGCTTGGATGCCGCCGCCAGCAGCTGGTACCAGGAGGGCATGTACCGCCTGCCCAAGTCGGGAAAGGTATATACGGCCCAGGAGCTCATTGCCCACTGGGAGGACCTGGCCCAGGCGTATCCCATCCTCACCCTGGAGGACGGGCTGGGGGAGACGGACTGGGGCGGTTGGCGTCAGCTGACCGGCCGGCTGGGGGGCCGTCTGCTCCTCATTGGGGACGACCTATTTACCACCAACCCGGCCCGCCTGGAACAGGGCATCCGCCAGGGGTGCGGCAATGGAATCCTCATCAAGCCCAACCAGATTGGAACCCTCACCGAGACCCTGCAGACCGTCCGGATGGCACAGGGGGCGGGCTATACCTGTATGTTCTCCCACCGCTCCGGCGAGACCATGGACAGCAGCATTGCAGACCTTGCAGTGGCCTGGGGTGGGGCGCTTCTCAAGGCTGGGGCCCCTGCCAGAGGGGAGCGGGTGGCCAAGTACAACCAGCTTCTGCGGCTGGAGGAGGCCCTGGGCCCCAACGCGATCTATTCCAACGACCTGGCAGAACGGGCGCGCTGGGGCTCATAGGCGGGAGGAATGGTTGTCTCACCTTCCAGGACCGCGCCGCAACCAGGTGGCGTCATTCCCTGCCCTGTCAGTTTGTGCCCCTGGAACGCAAAAATTCCCGGAGTTTTGTCCCAATTGCGGACAGGCTCCGGGGATTTTTATTTGCAGTTGTGCCAGCGGCCTCTTTGCCAGGGCGGAATTATTTTTCCTCCTTAAAGGCGAAGAACCGTTGGCCAAAGTAATTGAGCCCCACAAACAAGCACATGCCCGTCAGCATGGCCACATTGTCTTGGACGGTGACAGAGGCCCCTGAGAGTGCCCAGCGCACCAGGGGTTGGGCCAGACCATAGGCCACAGCATAGCACACTACAATGTTGAGGATAAACTTGAGGACCACCTTTGGCCCCTTGCTGTGGTTCTGGAAGGTGAAGTGCTTGTTGAGAAAGTAGCTCAGGATACTTCCAAAGAAGTAGTTGGAGGCGGAGGAGACCCAGTAGCTCAGGTGAAAAACGTTATAAAAGAGGAACATAATGGCTGTGCCAAACAGGGTGTTGGCCACACCCACCAGCAAAAACTTCCAAAGGGTTTTATCCAATAGTTTTTTGAACATGTTGATTCCCTCCACAGGTCTGGGAGATGATGAACCGAGGCCGGCATTTGATCTCCTCATACATCTTGGCCATGTAGTACCCAATGACCCCTAAGCTGATCATCACAATGCTGCCAATGAACAACTGAAGAATGATGACTGTGGTAAAGCCTCCCAAAGCCACCCCAGCAATCTTTTGGAAGAGGGCAATCCCACCCATAACCACGGACACCAACAGCATCAGTATCCCCAAAATGGCCACAGCTTTCATGGGAAAGGTGGAAAAGGAGGTGATGTTGCGTACAGCATACCGCACCAAAGACCAGGGGGACCATTTGGAGTGACCCACAGTGCGCTCCTGCACCTGAAATTCCACCTGCTTTGTGGAAAATCCGATCCAGGAAGATAGGGCCCGGAAGAATACATTCCGCTCTGGCAGGCTCAACAGCGCCTGGACGGCCCTGCGGTCCAAGAGCTTAAAATCAGAGGCGCGGGACATGTCAATATGCACCGCCCGGCTGATCAGCACATAAAAGCATTTGGCACACAGGGTGTGGAGGAAGCTTTCTTTCCCCCGGCTGACCTTGACCCCTTCTACCACCTCATAGCCCTGCTGCCAAAGATGGTACATTTCTACGATTTTTTCTGGTGGATGCTGCAGATCGCAGTCAATCACGACGCAGCACCCATCCCCACTGGGTTGCGCCATAATTAGAGCATTGGAGAGGCCGGCCAGAATAGCGGCCTCCTTGCCAAAATTGCGGGAAAAGCGCAATCCCCGCACTTGGGGATTGCTGCGGTTTGCATCTTGAATGCGCAGCCATGTCTCATCTTTGGAGCCATCATCTACAAACAGGATTTCATAGGGGATGCCCTCTTGTTCCAAAAGGGAGGAGATGGTCTGTGCACAGGGAATGACCATATCCTGCTCGTTGTAAGCAGGTACAATGACCGATAGTGAGATACTCATGGGATCGATTCCTTTCCACTCAATTTGATGTATATTCCAAAGTGACGTCAGGGCAAGTCAGGACATTGCTTCAAGCATCCCTTATATTCTGCGGCCATCAGCTCCAGCTTCCAGATATATCGGCGCGCAGATGCAGGATACATAGGCAATGCAATCAGGGGGAACTCTCCTGCTGCATAGGGACCAGGTATTTGCCATCTACCTGTCCAATAAAAAGTGGTGATCGCTCCAATCCATAAGTTTGACACAGGCCGATCGTATCTCACAATGGAGAAGGGGCTTGTCCATAAGAACAAGTAAGAGGGCTGTGGTAGAGAATCAGGGTGAAAAAACGGAAAGAACAAAAGGATGAGAGAGGAGCGGGGCCAATATTGCCCATGGCCATCATCGGAGAATGATTGCTGTGATGAAGACCAGAGCAAGGAAGGGCTTTCATTAAGCTGCTTTTTATGGGAAAAGTGAATTCCTAGGAAAGCAGGGAGAAGAACACCATATGGAGCAGAGGTTTTGCATCGGGGAACGCCGTGAGGTTATTATAACATCAACAACGGCTCGTAAGAGCCGATCCCTCTAAACGTTTCAATGTTCTCTCAGGCG
>CAJFOV010000031.1 GCA_904397835.1 Candidatus Aristotella avistercoris | reverse complement strand
TATGTTATAACAACCTTTGCCCTGACGGGCAAAGAACGTTTTAACTTTTTAAGGAATCGCCCCATCGGGGCTTTTTTATGTTATAATACTTCCAGAGATTTCCCGCAGACCGGTCGGAGAAAGCGGGAGAAATAGACGGCCCACCTGTGCTCTCAGCGGGAAGGGCCAAAAGGAGCTTTCTATGAATCAAGCAAGAGCATACCCCGCCATCTCCGTGACGGAGCGGGCGGAGCACAGCATCCGCAGAGGCCACCCCTGGGTCTATGACTCGGAGCTCACCGCCCTGCCCCAGGATCTTTCGGACGGGGCGCTGGCAGATGTGCTCAGCCCCAAGGGGCGCTACCTGGGGACGGGCTTTTATAACAGCCACTCCAAAATTCGGGTGCGCATCCTCTCTACCAATGCCAACGACAAATTTGACCAGGCCTTTTTTGAGCGCCGTCTGCGGTATGCCCTGGCCTACCGCAAAACGGTCATGGGTCCCAAGGACTACAGCTGCTGCCGCCTTGTCTTTGGCGAGTCCGATGGGCTGCCGGGTCTGACAGTGGATCGCTTCCACAACATCTTGGTGACCCAGACCCTCTGTCTGGGGATGGAACAGCGCAAGGGGATTCTCTTCCCCCTGCTGTACCGCCTCCTCACCCAGGAAGGGGAGCAGATCGACGGCATCTATGAGCGCAACGACGTGGCCATCCGGGAGCGGGAGGGCATGGAACAGAATCAGGGGTACTATCCCCTGGAGGGCTGCCCCACCCCTGAGGGATCGGAGATCCTGCTCACGGAAAACGGCATCCAATATTGGGTGGACTATGCCCATGGGCAAAAGACCGGCTTCTTTCTGGATCAGAAGTACAACCGTCAGGCTGTGGCAAGACTCAGTGCCGGCAAGCGGGTGTTGGACTGCTTTACCCACACCGGCGCCTTTGCGCTGAATGCGGCGGCGGCCGGAGCCCAGCACGTCCACGCGGTGGATATCTCCAAGGATGCGGTGGGGCTGGCCCAGCGCAACGCGCATCTGAACCATCTGGAGGGGAATATGTCCTTTCAGGTGGCCAACGTGTTTGACCTGCTCACCGAATTGGACCGGAACCGGTGCCGGGACTATGACTTTATTATCCTGGATCCCCCTGCCTTTACCAAATCCCACCACACGGTGCGCAACGCCCAGCGGGGCTACAAGGAGATCAACCTCAAGGCCATGCGCCTGCTGCCCCGGGGCGGCTATTTGGCCACCTGCTCCTGCTCCCACTTTATGACGCCGGAGCTCTTCTGTCAGATGCTGCGGGGGGCCGCCAGCGATGCTGGGGTGTCCCTGCGGCAGATTGAGGCCCGTCAACAGTCCCCTGACCATCCCATTCTCTGGAACGTGCCGGAGACGGACTATTTAAAATTCTATCTCTTCCAGGTGGTATAGGCAGATCTTTCCTGGGACGCAGAGATAATTCCCCCAACTGTTGGCGCAGTCCCCCTGCAGCACCGGTTAACGGGGCTGCTCCAGGTGAAGCAGCCCTTGTCGAACACACGACATGGAGCAAACAGCCTTTCCTCAATTGCCCCGCTGGATGTTTTGAACCAGCCGCCCAAATTTGGCACAGAGAGAGGGTTCTGCTGGATCCATTTTTACCCTTTCACCCATTTTGCATGTTCTTCATAGGATAGGCAAAAGGAAAAGGGGGGAGCGCCATGCGGATCAAAAAAAGACGGCGTCTGCACAATCAGCGCCGGACTAGAATTCTGCGGGCCATGGCCTGGCTCCTGGGATTTCTGCTGCTGGTGGTGGGCATCGACATCAAAATCCGCCCGGTGGTGCGCACCATGTGTGAGTACCAGGCTCAGCTCATTGGAAACAAGTCCATCAACGGCACCATTGCCGACCTGTTGGCGGAGAAGGGGCTGCAGTACGGGGACCTGGTCCAGATCCAGTATCTGGAGGATGGAAGTGTGGCCTCCATCCAGACCAACTCTGTACAGGTGAACCTGCTCAAGGCGGAGCTCACCGACCGGATCCAAACCCAGCTGACTTCCTATGAGATGCGCAATTTGAACATCCCTCTGGGCACCCTGTTGGGGGGAGAGTTTTTCATGGGGCGGGGCCCCAAGGTGCCCTTCCGCATGACGCCCGTCGGCACCATTCAGACCAGCCTGACCAATGAGTTTGACGCCGCCGGCATCAACCAGACCCGCCACCAGATGATGCTCCATGTCCAGGTGAAGGTCTCCGCCCTGGTGCCGGGACATTACACCACCACTGTCTTGCAGACCGATTACTGCATTGCGGAGACGGTCATTGTGGGCAAGGTGCCGGAGTCCTTCACCCAGGTGTACGACGGGGAATCGGACCTGGCCGGCTCCATCGCCGACTACGGCGCTGGGGAACAGTGGGGGAGATGACAAAAGGAAATGATGGGGAACCGCTGCGGTCCCCCAATCGAGAGGAGAGATAAAGCATGTTGCTAAAGAATGCCTGGGTGTTTACACCGGAATTTACCTTTGAGCAGCTGCATGTCCAGCTGCAGGGGGATCGGATTGTGGACGTCAGACAGGAGGCCCCCGACCAACCGGGGGAGGATTTGACCGGCTGCTTTTTGATCCCCGGCCTCATTGACATCCACACCCACGGCTGCGTGGGATGGGATGCCTCTGATGGGGATCTGGAGGGGCTGCAGGCCATGAGTGAATTCTACGCCCGCCACGGCGTAACCTCCTTTTTGGCCACCAGCATGTCCCAGCCGGTGTCCACCCTGGAGCGGGTCTTTGCCCAGGTTCGCGCCTTCCGGCAGGAGGGCCCAAGGGGGGCCCGCTGCTTGGGCATCCACATGGAGGGGCCCTTCTTCTCCAAGGAGAAGTGCGGCGCCCAGGATCCCTCTGTCCTTCTGGCCCCGGATGCGGCGGTGTACCGGCATCTGCAGGAGATCAGTGGCAACTGCATCCGGCAGGTGGATTTTGCCCCGGAGCTGCCAGGGGCCATGGAATTCATCGAGGCCCTCAAGGGGGAGGTGCCCCTCTCCCTGGCCCACACCAACGCCGACTATGACACGGCCATTCAGGCCATGGATCTGGGGGTCAACCATGTGACCCACCTGTTCAACGGCATGACCGGCATCAGCCACCGTGCCCCGGGGGTGGCCGGCGCAGCCATGGACCGGGATGTGACGGCGGAACTCATCTGCGATGGCATCCACATCCATCCGGCGGTGATCCGCATGGTCTTCCGGGCCAAGGGCCCCGACCGCGTCAACCTCATCAGCGACTCCATGTCCGCCGCCGGGATGCCCGATGGGACCTATCATCTGGGCGGGCAGAAGGTCAATGTCCGGGGCGGGCGCGCCACCTTGGACAACGGCGCCCTGGCGGGCTCCACCACAAACCTGTTGGCCTGTGTGCAGAATGTCATCTCCTTTGGGGTGCCGGCGGAGCATGCCATCCAGGCGGCAACCTACAACCCGGCCCGGGAGATCGGCGTGCTGGATGATTTGGGCACCATTGAGACAGGGAAGTTTGCAGATCTCGTGGTGCTGGACGAGCACTGGAACCTCAAACAGGTCTATCTCCGGGGGAAGGCGATCCTCTAAAAGGGTACCATCGATGAAGCTCCGGGAGGGGCCCCACCCCATTCGCGCTCAAAAATAGCAACGGCCCTCCACTGTCCAAATATCAGGCAGTGGAGGGCCGTGTTTTGTCTTATAACTGTCTCAGGGACCCGCTCTTGTTACTTTTTGATCTGTTCCAACCATCGGGAAATCTCAGAGGGGGCGGTGCGTAGGCGGCTGCCGTCAAATCTGACATTCAGCCCAGGCTGCACCGTGGCGCCCGGGCACGCCTGCTCCACATCCCGGAAGGTGTGTCCAAGCCAACCGCCATTGGTGGCAAAGGGGTAGATGGTCTTGCCGGAAAAGTCGTGGCTGGTCAAAAAGGTCCGTACCACCGGGGCAAAGGTGTACCACCACACAGGAGTGCCCAGAATGACGGTGTCGTAGGCCTCCCAGTCCAGATCCAGGGGCTTGAGAGCCGGGGTGACGCCCTGCTGGACCTCATCCTCCCCCTGGCGCACCACCTGGTCATAGTTGTCGCTGTAGGCCACTGCCGGCTCCAGCTGAACCAGGTCACCATCGGTCTCCTGCTGAATGAACTCGGCAATGGTCTTGGTGTTGCCACCATAGGAGTAATACAGAATCAATGGTTTCATATGTTGCACCTCACTTTGATCGCCGGAGCCCCATCGAGTAGGAACAGCCGCCCCACAGGGCGGGCGGGAGCTGCGGCGCACCGGTGGATTTTCCATCGGTCCCCATTGGAGAAGGCGTTTCCTCCCTTCCACCCCCGTGCCGCCCCTGCTGCACTGCAGAACAGGGGTCCCCTTTTGACGGCGGTGGGATGACGGCGCCCACTCCAATTGGTTGACGCCATTTTACTCCTTAAAGTGCGCTTTAAGTCAAGTACCTATTGCAAAAAAACTCGATGGAAAGGTTTCTTCCCATCGAGTTTTTCACACAATAACTATGATAGCCCCTGATGCCGGCGTTACTCCTCCGTCTTTTCTCCGGAGGTGGGGTCCGCATACTTCTCCTCCAGGTCCTCCAGCTCCTGGTCCTCAAAGGTCTCCAAGGGGGTCTCAAGGATCTCTTTGAGTTTTTCGTCCTCCTTGTTCTTCTGGGCCTTGGCAGCCTTCCACCAGTAGAAGAGCAGGATCACCACCACAATCACCCCCACAACAATGAGGATGATGGGCAGAGGGGAACGGGTGACGCTCATGATCCGCTCGGCAGTTTTGGCGAAGGTGGTGCTGAAAAACTCCTCGTCATTCAGATCGGAGTAGTAATATTGATCCAGGTAGTCCGCCAGGATGGTGATGGCCTCATCGTCCATGATGGCCTTGGCCTGTGCGCCCACCGTGTAGCCGCAGTTGTAGGAGTTGCCATATTCATGGAACACCAGCAGGAAGTGGGCCTCATCCTCAAAGAGGGAGTCGTAGAGGGTTTCAGAGTAGTCGGACAGCTGCTGGGTGGTCAAACTCCGGTCGCCATCGATGGAGTCCACCAGGTAGAGATATGGCTGCACGCCGGTCCGCTCGTAGAACTCCTTCATCCCCTGGGTCAGCGCGCTGCTGTTGGTGATCCAGCCCAGCTCATCGGTGTAGTAGTCGGTCTCCACCACCGCTCCGGCGGGCAGCGGCTCCCGTTCCACCGTGGATTTGGTGATGGAATTTCCGCTTCCACCTCCGCCGATGGTTTGGAAAAGCACAAAGAGGAAGACGATAAAGACCAGAACGATTCCCACGCTGATACAGCCGGAATTGTTGGAACCGGAGGAGGAACCACCTCCACCACCAAAGGACCGGCGCGAGCCGCCGATGTTGCCGGTGTTGACAAAGATGGGGCCGACAGAGGGCCGCCTGGGAGGCCGAAAGCCCCAGCCGCCTCCGGACGGACGGTGAAAACTGCTTCCGCCACTCCTATGCCCACCAGAAAAACCACCTCGGCTGCCGCCGGAAAAGCCGCCGCTGCGCCGTGACCCGCCAGAAAAACCGCCGCTGCGGCCGCCGCCACCGCCGCCTCTACCACTTCTTCCCATTGCGATCCCTCAATTCTTTTATGTACAAAAAAATTTACTTTGGGGCATATCCCCCACAGTTACCGTCAAAACTGGTTTCTGACAGCTCTTTCCTCTATTAAACCATAAAGCAAAAAAATTCACAAGGGGCGGTGTTCCTCTTTGCGCTTCATTTTTCGGATGATGTCCTTGGTCTGTGGATCTACCCGCAGAGATTCGGTGATCTTCTGCAACGCCTTGTTGTAGGTGAAGGTGTCCTGTTGGCTTGTCTGTAACATGGCCATAGTCTCCTGGGGAAAGTGCACAAAACAGATGGAGATGGCCCATGCCACCGCCATACGCACATAATAGGCAGGGTGACGGGTCTCCTCCAGGATGTGGAGCACCTGCTGAATGTATTCCGCCGTGACAAAGTGGTCCAGGAGCATCACCACGCCAAACCGCAGGGCGTACTCCTCTCGAGCAACCAGGTAGGGCTGCAAAAATACCCAAAATGCCTGGGAATTCTGGCGGACCTTCTTCTTGAGTCCGGCACAGAAGGCGTCGCACAGGGACCAGTTGGTGATTTTAGGCACAAAAGCTTGCGCAAGTGCCAACGTCTCATCCAGAGAGCAGGGGGCAAAACCAATCACCAACCCCTGGAGCATGGTCTCCTCAAAGGTGTCCTCTGTGGCGTGATTCAGATAATCCCGCCAATCCCCGTGGCAGATCTCCTTGGCCATCTGACGCAGAGTGGGCAGGCGTACCCCCAAGATGTTGCCTGTTCCGGGCAGCAGGGTGGCGGAGAAGGCTTGAAACTTGGGCTCTGCCAGCTCTTCCAGCCGTTGGCGCATGTTCCACTGCATGGGTTTCTCTCCCTTCTATCTTCCATTATGGCATCACGGCGTTCTCCAAAAAGCAAAGCTTTTCCATTGGCCGCCTGAGAGAACGTTGAAACACTTTAAGAAAATGGCCCTGCGGGCCCATTTTTATGTTATAACAACCTCTATACCTACTGGCATAGAGAATGGCTTTAACTTTTAAGGAATCGGCCCTGCGGGCCTATTTTTATGTTATAAATGGAGATCATAGGGGCGTTTTTTGCCAAATGGCCGGCTCCTTTGGATATAATCTGTTCCTTTGTGGGGGAAAGTTGATCCATATCACCGCCATTGTACCATAGTATGCACCCGGTGAAAAGGAAAACCACGCCAAAGCGACGGACATTCTTTTGGTGGTCCTTCACAGAAAATTTGCTGGATGAAAGAGAAGATTTCTACAAACACTTTTACAAAGGGCAGTGCCATGTGGTATGCTAATATGGGAACCTTAAGAAGGAGATGATGTGCCAATGCGCCGGTATGAATACAAATTTGTGGAGATCCCTGCCAAGCGTAGCTTCCAGGGAAAGGCTGGCGGCACCTTTGAAGCCTGCAAAGAGGTGATCCTTGCCCAGGCGGAACAGGGCTGGCGCCTGAAACAGGTGGTGGTGCCCTTCAACGAAAAGATGGGCGTCTATGGAACCGATGGATATCAGGTTATTTTTGAGCGGGAGGCCTAGCTCCATTGACAGAGAGGCAGCGCAGGCGCCTGCAGGGCCTTTGACATCTGAAACGACATAAGAGGGAGGAATTTCCATGGAGAACTTTTGGAAACGTTTGACACAGAGCTATCTGCTTCTGGCCATTCTGTATGTTGTCCTGGGACTGATTTTGTTCCTTTGGCCGGCGGTTAGCAGCACCATTATTTGCTACGTCTTCGGGGCCCTGGTATTGGTCTACGGTCTGACCCGGCTGGTGGGGTATCTCTCCCAGCGAGGCCAAGGGGTTGGTGGCTTCTATCAACTGAACCTGGTGGTGGGAGTTGTTGCGTCGGGCATTGGGTTGTTTATGCTGGTGAGTCCCACAGTGGTGCTCTCCATTCTGCCGGTGGTGCTGGGGGTGACCATTTTGCTCCAAAGTATCACCAAGGTGCAGCAGGCCTTGGAACTCAAAGGGACGGGGGACCCCCAGTGGTGGGCCAGCCTGGCATTGGCCCTGTTGGTGATGGTCCTGGGGCTGCTGCTGTTGTTCCGTCCCTTTCGAGCGGCCACGACTCTGGTGCGGTTCATCGGCTTTTGTCTACTGCTGGAGGGGGGATCCGACCTTTGGACCCTCTGGCGAATGAACCGTTTCCGCCAGCTGTAAGCGGTGTGCTGAAAAAAGCGCCCGGTCAGTGTACCATGCACTGACCGGGCGACATCGGTTATGACTACAATGTGTTTACATCCATACAGTCCGTCTCCACTTCCAGATAGAGGGGAAGAATTTCCCGATGGTAAATGTACCGCAAAAAGAAGGCGCACAGAATAGCAGCCACCAGCTCCGCCAGGGGGAAGGCCCACCAGACCAGATTCAACTGCCCAGACAATGAGAGAAGAAAGGCCACCGGGAGCAATATCACCAGCTGACGAACCAGACTGGCCGCCAGACTTAGAACACCGTGGGCAAGAGCCTGGAACAGGGAGGAGCAGATGACGCTGAAGCCGGCCAACAGGAAGCTCCAGCTGATGGTGCGCAAGGCGGGAACGCCGATCTGCAGCATGTGCTCTGAGGCATTGAAGATCAACAAAAGCTTGTCTGCAAAGAGTTGGAGGATGAGTAAGCCCAACACCATGATCCCCACTGCATAGCAGATGCCCAGCTGAACCGTTCTGGTCAACCGCTGGGGCCTGCGAGCGCCATAATTGTAGGCCACAATGGGCACCATTCCGTTATTCAGGCCGAAAATGGGCATGAATACAAAGCTTTGAAGCTTGAAATAGACGCCAAATACCGCGGTGGCAGTGGTGGAAAAGGCAATGAGGATTTTGTTCATGGCAAAAGTCATGACCGACCCAATGGAGGACATAATGATGGAGGGCACCCCTACAGCATAGATCCGGCGGATAATTTGCCCATTGGGCCGGAAACGCCGCAGGGATAGCTGGATCTCCTGGTTCTTTTTGTGGTTGAGATAGGCCCCCAGGAGGAAAGCGATGATCTGCCCCAGTACCGTGGCAGCAGCAGCTCCGGCCACCTCCATCCTGGGAAAGCCGAAGAGTCCAAAGATCAAAATGGGGTCAAAGATGATGTTAATGATGGCGCCGATCCCCTGGGTGAGCATGGTGTATAAGGTTCTTCCGGTGGCCTGAAACAGGCGCTCAAAGGTGATCTGCCCGAACAACCCAAAGGAGAACACCGTGCAGATGATCAGATAGGAGGTGCCATTGTCCACAATGTCTGCCACATCCGTCTGGAACTGGAAGAAAAAACGAGATCCTACAACACCCAGCAGCGCAAAGACCACCGCATTGCAGAGGGCCAAAAATACTGCGTGGTCGGCTGTCTGGTTGGCCCGGTCAAAGCGCTTTTCCCCCAGGCTTTTAGAGAGCAGGGCGTTGACTCCCACGCCGGTACCGGTGGCCACGGCAATCATCAGATTCTGGGCCGGAAAAGCCAGGGAGACAGCGGTAAGGGCGTTCTCATTGAGCTGGGCCACAAACATGCTGTCCACCACGTTGTAAAGGGCCTGAACCAGCATGGAGATCATGATAGGCACAGACATCGTCAACAGTAGCCTATTGACTGGCATGACCCCCATCTTGTTTTCTGCATGGACATCCATGGGGTTTCCTCCTTGTCGCATAAATATGATTTGATGGATCCAGATGCCTGTCCCAAGAGGGTTTTCCCCAAAAAGAGGAATCCAAGGCGTTTGGGTAGCCCTCTGGAGAAGCCGCCCGGTGGAATCAGATCCCCAGGAGGCGGCGATGGAGGGATCCTATGCAACCATTCTCATTTCTGCTTTAAAAACGTCAAATAGCTGCAAAATCGTCAAAAATCTTTCATGTACCGTTCCATTATAGGAAGAGAAACTGCAATTGTCAACAAAAGATCCCTTGGATCTTTGGCTGAAAAATGCAAACGAGAAAACCTGCAAACCAAAATAAGACCGATGCGTAGGGAGAACCTCCGTGGCTTAGAGCCCGAGGTCCATCGTAAAAATCCCTGGCAGAAAGAAAGGGTGGATGCAATTGCATCCACCCTTTATGTTCACCTGTGACCACCCCGTAAGCCGAGTTCTGTATCAAACAACAATCTATCTACGCGTTTTGTCGCCAAAACGCTTTAGCCACGCGGTCGAGGCACAGCGGGCCGCTGTATCGCCTCAGTTGGTGTTGCTCCGGATAGGGTTTACAGGGGCGGGTGGTCTCCCATCCGCCCGGTGAGCTCTTACCTCGCCTTTCCACCCTTACCAGCGGTTTCCCGCTGGCGGTATATCTCTGTTGCACTTTCCCTAAAGTCGCCTTCGGCTGCCGTTAGCAGCTATCCTGCCCTGTGGAGCCCGGACTTTCCTCATGCGCAGTTGCCTGCGCCCGCTGTTGTATGTGGTGGTCACAGTGAAAACATCCGATAAAACTTGAGTCAAGCTAGGGGAATTCCATTGGCATCCGTGGCATAGGAGGAGGTCAAGAGGGCGATTCCCTCCACCAGTCCCCAGATTGCTGAGACAATGCCGGTGATGCCGCAGGTCACCAAGGAGAGAAGCCCCAAAATCAACTGGGTAGTCGCCTTGCCTGTAAAGCCCAGGTAGAAGTTGTGGATCCCCAGGCCCCCTAAAAAGATCCCCAACAGGCCTGCCGCAATCTTTGATTTTTGAATAGCCGCCGGGTTGGGCGCACCTTGCCCATAGCCAGGTTGGACCAGGTTGCAGCCGCATTTGACACAGACCACCGCCTGGGGCAGTGTGGCGTTGCCGCAGTTGGGGCAGTAGAGCCGCCCAATCCCCGCTGGCACGCCGCAGTAGGGGCAGACGGTGGCACCAGGGGGCAGCTGTTTGCCACAGGAACGACAGAACAAGATGAATCCCTCCATTCCTTTTCATATAGCCAGGGAGTCATTCTACAGACGGTATAATTGCTGTGCTATACGCCGCTGCCAAAGTCCCCCAATTTCTGATGAAAAGTACCCTTTATTTTATCATACATTGTCTTTGGACGCAAGCTGCACCGGGCCAGCGAGTCCTACATTTTTCGATGTTTGTGCTAGGCGGAGGGATTTTGCCCTTGTTGCAGGTTTATCCTTTTATTTTTTCAGTAAAATTGGTGAAATCTTTTAATTCCTGAAAAAAGTGGGTAAAAAATGAAATTTAGCTCTTGAATTATTGCAAAATTACGAGTATAATCAGATCCATAGCGACAAGAGTTTAAGACAGCAAATCGCTAAAATATCTAGGAACACATTGGAGGGAACCAACATGCCATTTGAGAGCGCCTATTTGCAGAAAGTCTATGACACCGTGTGCCAGCGGGATCCGGATCAGCCGGAGTTCCACCAGGCTGTCCGGGAGGTTCTGGAGACCTTGGAGCCAGTGGTCAAACAGAATCCCAAGTTGGAGCAGGCCGGGATCCTGGAGCGTATGATTGAGCCAGAGCGCATGGTGACTTTCCGTGTATCCTGGGTGGATGATGCGGGCAAAGTGCAGGTCAACCGGGGTTATCGGGTTCAGTTTAACTCCGCCATCGGGCCCTACAAGGGCGGTTTGCGGTTCCACCCCTCGGTCAATGCCTCCATCATCAAATTCTTGGGTTTTGAGCAGGTGTTCAAGAACAGCCTGACTGGTCTGCCCATGGGCGGCGGCAAGGGCGGCTCCGACTTTGACCCCAAGGGCAAGTCCGATGGGGAGATCATGCGTT
Source organism: Candidatus Aristotella avistercoris (assembly GCA_904397835.1). Lineage (GTDB taxonomy): Bacteria > Bacillota > Clostridia > Oscillospirales > Ruminococcaceae > Aristotella > Aristotella avistercoris. The sequence goes on along the minus strand of CAJFOV010000031.1, from coordinate 34,339 downwards.
TCTGCCAGAGCTTTATGACCGAGCTTTACCGCCACATCGGCCAGTTTACCGATGTACCCGCCGGCGACATTGGCGTGGGCGGCCGGGAGATCGGCTATCTCTATGGCCAGTACAAACGCTTGACCAACTCCTTCAGCGGTGTGCTCACCGGCAAGGGCCTCTCCTATGGCGGTTCCCTGGCCCGTACAGAGGCCACCGGCTATGGCCTGCTGTACTTTACCGAAGAGATGATGCGGTGCATGAAGCAGGATAGCATCAAGGGCAAAAAGGTAGTCATCTCCGGCTCCGGCAATGTGGCCATCTATGCTGCCAAAAAGACCTATGAGCTGGGCGGAACTGTTGTTGCCATGTCCGATTCCAACGGCTATATCCATGACGAAAAGGGCATTGATGTGGAGGTGCTTCGCCAGCTCAAAGAGGTGGAGCGCAAGCGCATCAAGGAGTATGTGGACCGGGTTCCCTCCGCCACATACACCGAGGGCTGCGGCGGCATCTGGAGCATCCCCTGCGATGTGGCGCTGCCCTGCGCCACCCAGAATGAGATCAATGGCGACCAGGCCCGCCAGTTGGTGAACAACGGCGTGCAGGTTGTGGCAGAGGGCGCCAACATGCCCTCCACCCCCGAGGCTGTGGAAGTCTTCCAGAGCAACCAGGTCCTGTTCGCACCGGCCAAGGCTTCCAATGCGGGCGGCGTTGCCACCAGCGGGTTGGAGATGTGCCAGAACTCCATGCGCTATTCTTGGACTTTTGAAGAGGTGGATGCCAAGCTCAAGGACATCATGGTTAATATCTTCCACAACATTGAGGATGCGGCCAAGCGCTATGGCTGTGAGGGCAACCTGGTGGCCGGCGCAAACATCTGCGGCTTTGAAAAGGTGGCTGATGCCATGCTGGCCCAGGGCGTGGCCTATTAAAATATTGCATTCCCCAAATATCACATAGAAAACCGGTACGGGACGGAGCCCTTTTGGGGGCTTCGTCCCGTACTTTTCGCTGAGATATGCGTTTGCTGTTCTACTGACTTCTCCATGGGCAGTGTCACCGAAAATTTTTGAAAAAACATGCGGTCTCCCCCTTGCTTGTGACGCGGCGTCATGAACTATACTGGGATCAGGAGGTGATCAACCTTGGAAACAATCAAAGGAATGCCCCAGGACTATATGACCGTGGGGGAGGCAGCCAAGCGCATGGGAGTCACAGTGCGCACCCTGCAGTATTACGATCAGGTGGGGCTGCTCTCACCCACCGCCCAGAGTGAGGGGGGACGCAGGCTCTACACCTACCAGGATCTGGTCTGCCTGCATCAGATCCTATCCCTCAAGCAGCTGGGATTTTCCCTGGACGACATCAAAAATCGCCTAATTCCCCTGGATACCCCCGATGAGGTGGCCAAAGTCCTGGAGGGACAGGCCGCAAGTGTGGAGCGCAAGATACAGGAGCTGTCCGAATCCCTCGCCCAGCTGCAGGCCCTGCGGGAGGAAGTGCTCCAGATGCAGACGGTGGACTTTAAAAAGTATGCGGATATCATCGTCAACCTGCAGATGAACAACGAATACTACTGGCTCATCAAGCACTTTGATGAGGAGACCATGGACCACATCCGCACGCACTTTGACCAGGAGACGGGGTTGGCCTTTATGGAACGGTTTGTCCACATGCAGGATCAGGCCGCCGCCCTGCAACAGCAGCAGGTTCCCCCTGGAAGTGCCCAGGGCCAGGCCCTGGCCAAGGAGTTTTGGGCGATGATACAGGAGTTCACCGGTGGGGATCTCTCCCTGCTGGCAAAGCTGGAACAATTGGGCCAGCTACAGGTGGGGGATACCAAATGGCAGCAGAGGCAGACGATTCTTAACCAGTATATGGCCCCCGCCCTAGAGGCCTATTTTACAGCGCAAGGGATGAACCCCTTTGGGGAGGGTGCACAATGACGCCGGCCGTTGCAGTGGCCGATCTGCGCAAGCGCTATGGGGCCCACCAGGTGCTCAAAGGGCTGACCTTCCAGGTGGAGCAGGGGGAGATCTTTGCCCTTCTGGGGGTCAATGGCGCTGGCAAGACCACCGCTCTGGAATGTATTGAAGGGCAGCGCCAGCCGGACGGCGGCTCTGTGACGCTGCGGGGGAAGCGAGGCATCCAACTGCAGAATGCCTCCCTCCCAGCCCACATCAGACCCATGGAGGCGGTCAAGTTGTTTGCCAAGTGGAAGGGAGCCAAGATCTCCTCCGACATGCTGGAGGAACTGGGGATTCCCCAACTGGGCAAGCGGCAGTACCGGGAGCTGTCCACCGGGCAGAAGCGCCGGCTCCACCTGGCCTTGGCCCTCATTGGGGAGCCGGAGCTCCTCTTTTTGGATGAACCCACCGCAGGCCTGGATGTGGAGGGACGCATCGCCCTCCATCGTCTGATCCAATCCCTCAAAGGGCGGGGCAGGACCATCCTCCTGGCCAGCCACGATATGGCCGAGGTGGAAAGCCTCTGCGACCGCATTGCCATCCTCAACAGGGGCGAAATGGCCTTTTTGGGGACGGTGCCACAGCTCACTCAAGCTGTGGGCAGGCGTTATCACATCACCATTCGCACCCCGACGGGGGAGGAGACTTATCAGTCCCAGGACATCACCCAGACCCTTCTGTCCCTGTTGGAGGGGTACCGCAGCCGGAACATCCCTATTTTGGACCTGAAGGTGGACCGGGGGACTCTGGAGGAACACTTTTTACTGCTTGCAAAGGGGGAAACCACATGAGCGCCTTTTGGTATGGGCTCCAGCTCCAGTGCCGGTTGGATATCCGCAGCAAATCCCTGCTCATCACCTGCTATCTGGTGCCACTGTTGTTCTTTGTGTTTGTGGGGAGCATCTTTATCGCCCTAGATCCCCAGGCAAAACAGACATTGATCCCCCACATGACGGTGATGGGCGTGTCCATGGGGGCTCTCATTGGGGTGCCGCCCACCCTTGCAGAGATCTATGGGAGCGATATCAAGGGGATGTACCGCGCCAATGGGGTGCCCCTATGGATGGGGTTGGTCAACACCGTGCTGTCCGCCTTGGTTCACCTACTGGTTATGTCCACCCTTCTCTGTGGAATGGCCGTCCTTCTGTTTGATGCCCCGCTGCCAGACAGGCCCCTGACATATGTGGGTGGGCTGGTTCTGCTTGTGGCTGTCTCTCTTGCCCTGGGGAGTGTTCTGGGACTGGCCATCCAAGATCAGGCCAAGCTGACCATGATCTCCCAGCTATTTTTCCTCCCCTCCATTTTGCTCTCCGGCATTCTCTTCCCCCTGGAGTTGCTGCCAAAGGCGCTGCAGCAGGCAGGCATGGTGTTCCCTGCCTTTTGGGGTGGGCGGCTTCTGACGGGGGTTGCTTCCTGGCCCCAGGGGGCGCTGCCCCTGCTGGCACTTTTCGGGGGCTTTGTCCTGTGCTGTGCCATTCTTTTGCGGCGGATGCGCCGTCGCTGATGAAAATCGCATGGGATGGTTCGAATCAAAAGTGGGACGGTAGCGGAGTGGTACCCCCTTGCCATCCCCAGCTTTACCCGAAGGGATTCCTTTCCACTGAATCCTGGAGGAAAATCAGACTCTTAATTTTTTCTAACATTCCTTTGAAATCAGAAGGGCCTGTGTTACAATGGCAATACTTGTGGTAGAAACCTGCCCAAAGGATGATAAGAAAGGCGAGGACGTCTGGTTTGCTGAAGCAATATCTCTGGATCTTTTTGATTTCCATGCTGCCCATTGTGGAGCTGCGGGGGGCCATCCCGGTGGGGATCGGCATGGGTCTCCCAGTGTGGAGCACCTATTTGGTCTGCATTGTCGGCAACATTTTGCCGGTACCTTTTTTGATTCTTTTTTCCAAAACACTGCTCAATTGCCTTTCAACCTGGCCCAAAATAGGGCCGTTCTTCCAGCGCTTTATGAAGAAGGCGGATGAAAAGGCCCAAAATCTTGGCAAATATGAGCTATTGGGACTGTATCTCTTTGTGGCAATTCCTCTGCCAGGGACTGGCGCCTGGACTGGCTCGGTCATTGCGGCCATTTTGCGGATGCGGCTGGTGAAGGCCACCATGGCCATTGCCGCCGGGGTGCTCACAAGCGGGTTGATTATGCTCCTGGTTTCCCAGGGCTTCTTTGGCTTTTTGCGGTTCCTATTTTAAAATAGGTGAAAAAGATAAAGTTCCCCGATTCAAAGAATCGGGGAACTTTTGTTTACGATAAAAAGGAGACCGCATAGTGTTGAAAGCTTGGTATAACAGGGAGCTCCTCTGCTCCGGAGTGGAAAATGTGCGCCGACCGCACGGGAAATTCTTAAAATTTTCGTAAGATTTTTGGAGAAAATCCATCCACTTGGTGCAAAAGTGGTGGAAAAAAGAAGGGGACTCCAGTGGGGATACGGGGGGAGCTCTGTCACTGCAAAGGGGCGTTTATTGGGACAAAAAGCAGCCCCAGTGGGGAAGAGGACGTCAATTTGCGGTGAACATACGTTTTTACCTCCCCACAATACAAACACGCTTTTGGGGAAAGCACTCCAATTCGGTGACATTTTTGCCGTATTTTGTCGAAAGAAACGGCTTGATTGCTGGATTTTTCCAGAGTGCTACCCTTGCAATTTGCGGTTTAAGACGATATAATTTATCCAAGTGGTGAAAAGTAGTGAAAAGGGGTGAGCCATCCCTATATTTCCGTCAGGCCGAAGGGTAGGTGGGGAAGATGTTCATTGGAGAGTACAATCCAACATTGGACGCCAAGGGACGGGTCAATTTCCCTGCCAAACTGCGGGAGGATCTGGGGGAAAACTTTATCATCTGCAAGTGGCTGGATGGTTGTCTAGCTGCTTTTCCGCTGCCCACTTGGGAGCGGTTGATGGATCGGCTGACGCAATCCTCCATGGCCGAGACCGCTGACCTGCAGCGCTTTCTCTCTGCTGGTGCACAGATTATGGAGCCGGACAAGCAGGGGCGTATCTTGATTCCAACCACCCTGCGGGAGTATGCACAATTGGAAAAGGACATCATTGTGGCAGGTGTCACAAACCGGGCAGAGATTTGGAACAAGGAGCGCTGGAAAGAGGTCAACAACCGGCTTACACCTAAGGCCATGGCCGGATTGATGGCAAGCATCGGATTCTAAGGGGGATTTGGAATGGATTTTACACATATCTCCGTTCTGCTGCACGAGGCGGTGGACGCGCTGAATATTGATCCCACGGGGATCTATGTGGACGGCACCGTGGGCGGCGCCGGTCACTCCCGGGAGATTGCAAAGCGCTTGACCACCGGCCGCCTCATCGCCCTGGATAAGGATCCAGATGCCATCCAAACGGCGAGGGAGCGCCTGGCGGGTCTGCCTGCCACGGTGGTGCAGCGGGACTTCTGTCAGATGACCCAGGTGTTGGACGAGCTATCCATTGGTCAGGTCAACGGCATCCTGTTGGACCTGGGAGTCTCCTCCCACCAGTTGGATACGGCCCAGCGGGGCTTCTCCTACCAGGCGGACGCCCCCCTGGATATGCGCATGAGTCAGCAGGGGCTCTCAGCGTACGATTTGGTCAATTCCTTTGACGCCCAGGAGATTGAGCGGACCCTGCGGGAGTATGGGGAGGAAAAATTCTCCCACCGCATTGCCCAGAATATTGTGCGCGCCAGGGAGCACGCGCCCATCCAAACCACCTTCCAGTTGGTGGACATCATCAAACAGTCCATTCCTGCCGCCGCCCGACGGGAGGGAGGGCATCCGGCCAAGCGGACCTTCCAGGCCATTCGTATTGCAGTCAACGGGGAGCTGGAGAGCTTGAGCCAGTGCTTGGACACCGCCTTTGACCGGTTGGCGCCAAAGGGACGCTTTGCCATCATCACCTTTCACTCGTTGGAGGACCGGATGGTCAAGCAGCGCTTTGCTGCCTATGCCAAGGGTTGCACGTGTCCTCCAGATTTTCCCATCTGTGTATGCGGAAAGAAACCTCGCGGCGTTTTGACCCCCAAAAAGGCCATTGAACCCACCCAGGAGGAGATTCAGCAGAACAACCGCAGCCGCACAGCCAAACTGCGGGTCATTGAAAAGATATAGACAAAACTGCCCCTACGGAAAAGGACGTAGATCAGGAAGGAGGAGAAATCATGGCACAGCACAGCACCACCTACGACTTCTCACGTTTTGAAGAGCGCACCCCACAGGTTAAGCAACAGGAGAAAGCAGTACAGCTCAAAGTCTATGAGCAGAGCCGCGCGGCACAAGCCCGGAACAACGGAAAAAAGGTGGCCGTCCGGATGGTTCTATGTATGGGCCTGGTGGCTCTCCTGCTGAGCCTGAATGTCTACTATATGGCCCTGTCCAACGAGCTGACCCACCAGATCAGCGACCAGCGGGACGAGTTGGAGGAGCTCCAAGGGGAGGCCCTGCGCCTGGAGACAGAACTGGAGGGCAAGACCTCTCTGTCCGCTGTGGGGGATTATGCCAGTGAGTACCTGGGCCTGAACAAGTTGGACGAGTCTCAGATTCAATATGTGAACCTCTCCAACGAGGATCACATTGAGGTCCTGACTGAGGAGCGCAGCACCTTCTCCCTAGGGAAGGTGGTGGACCAGCTCAAGAGCTTCTTTGGCCAGATCAAGTCATACTTTACCGGTCAATAAAATACAATGGGTATGGGGAAAACGTCGAAAGGCAAGGGAAGAGGCTACTTTTATCTTAATGCTTTTCATCTGTTTCTGCAAGGCCAATGGAGACAAAATTGACCCCCTGCAGAAGTGGCATTTTTCCCTCCCCGATGGCCTTTGGAAACTGAGAGTGGAGGATCTTCGCCCATGGCAAAACCAGCAACCAACCGCATGAGGGCCCGCCTGGCCATCATGATGGGGATCATCGTATTTATCTGCAGCGGCATCATCATTGGCCGGCTGTTCTTTTTACAGATCGTGGACAGCGGCGGGTATCAGGAGAAGGCCCTGAACCAGCAGCTGAAATCGGTCTCCATCTCCGCTCAGCGGGGGTCCATCCTGGACCGCAACGGCAACATTCTGGCCCAGAGCGCCACGGCTTGGAACGTGTTTGTGGCGCCAGCCGAGATTCCAGAGAACGACTATGAGAACACCGTAAACACCATTGCCGACGGCCTGTCGGAGATCCTTGGGGTGGATCGGGAAACCATTGTCAAGCGCTGCCAGAACACCGCCAGCTACTATGAGACCATCTCCCGCAAGATTGAAAAGGATGTTGCGGACCAGATTACAGAGTTTATCACCGAGACGGGCGTCAAGGGGATCCATCTGGAGACGGATACCAAGCGCTACTACCCCTATGGGAGCCTGGCCTCCACAGTGCTGGGCTTCACAGGGTCAGATAACAGCGGCGCCTATGGCCTGGAATCCTATTACAACAGTGTTTTGAGCGGCACGCCGGGCAAGGTGGTATCCATCACCGATGGCAAAAGCGGTGAGATGCCCTTCAGCTACCGCAAAATGTACGACGCTGAGGATGGCAACAGCCTGGTGCTGACCATTGACACCTACATGCAGCAGGTGCTGGAGAAGTACATGAACCAGATTGTGGAGCAGTTTAACGTCCAGAACCGCTGTGCCGGTATCATCATGAACCCTCAAACCGGGGAGATCTACGCCATGTCCACCAAACCGGACTTTGACCCCAACGACCCCCAGGCCCTGGGAGACTCCAGAGAGGTGGAAAAGCTGGAGAGCCTGGAGGGGGAGGATTACACTGCCACCCTGCAGGAGGCCCAGTTCACCCAGTGGCGGAACAAGGCCATCTCGGACCCCTATGAGCCCGGCTCTGTCTTTAAGATCATCACGGTCTCCTCCGCCCTTGACAGCAAGGCGGTCAGCATCGACGACACCTTCAACTGCGCGGGGAGCATCAATGTCTCTGGCACGGTATTCCACTGCTGGAGAAGCTACAACCCCCACGGGGTGCAGACCCTCACCGAGACCCTCATCAACTCCTGCAACCCGGCCTACGTGCAGATTGGCCAGCGGCTGGGGGGCGAATCTTTCTACCGCTATGCGGAGAGCTACGGCCTGACCACCGGCCAGACCACCGGCATCGACCTGCCGGGCGAGGCCACCAGCGTCTTCCTGAGTGAAGAGGCTTTGACCCGTCCAGGCATGGTGGAGCTGGGCAGCGCCTCCTTCGGCCAGAGCAACAAGGTCACGCCCATTCAGATGATCACCGCTGTCTCTGCGGCGGTCAACGGCGGGAACCTGATGGTGCCCTATGTGGTCCAGCAGGTGGTGGATTCTGACGGCAACATCGTCTCCACCACAGAGCCCACCAAGGTCCGCCAGGTCATCTCTGAGGAGACGTCCGCTCTGGTAGCGGAGATGTGTGAGCAGATGGTCTCCGTGGGCGGCAGAAACTACGCCTACATCCCCGGTTACCGGGTGGGAGGCAAGACCGGAACCAGTGAAAAACTGGATTCTGATGATGACAGCAAGAAGGTAGCTTCCTTTGTTGGATTTGCCCCGGCAGACGATCCTCAGATCATCTGTTTGATTGTCACTGATGAGCCGGATGTGGCTTCACCAGCAGGCGGAACCCATGCGGCCCCCTATGTCAAGGCCGTGCTGGAGGAGCTGCTTCCCTACATTGGTTTGCAGCCTCAGTATACTGCAGACGAGTTGGCGCTGCTGGATGTGACGGTCCCCTCCGTGGTCAACCAGAGCGTGGTGGATGCCAAGGGATCCCTCTCCATCAAGAGCTTGGATTACACCGTCATCGGCGATGGGGACACCGTGGTGCGCCAGGTGCCCGCCGGCGGACAGAAGGCCCCCAGAGGGACCAAAGTGCTCCTGTACACCGAGGAGAGCGGGGAGGAGGAAACCCTCACCACCGTGCCAGATGTGACCAACCTGACACCCCAGGAGGTCAGCCGGGTCCTCAAGGCGGCGGGACTCAATGTGAAGTTCTCCGGCGTGCTCAGCGACGGCGGCGACTATGTCTCCGTGCGGCAGTCAGTGACAGCGGATACCCAGGTGGAGCGGGGAACCGTGGTCACCGTGGACTTTGTCAACAACCTCACCAACGAGCGATGAACGTTCCCCTCCTGGAACCGGCCGGTTCCAGGAGGGGATATCTGCCCCAAGACCCCATAGACGGGCAAGTGGCATTGCTGCCCTTCCCTACAGCGGACGTTTCAAAGAGAAGTTGGACTTTTAAAACTGAATCATCTTTTTACCACCTTTGCATCACTGCCGGGCGACCGGTTGATTGACACAGAAGGAGGACTCCCATGAAGGCGCAAGAGCTATTTCAGGGAATCCCGTTTCGGGGGAAGCTTCCGGATGTGGAAATAACAGGAATCACCTGTGATTCAAGGCAGGTGAAAAAGGGCAACCTTTTTGTATGTGTGGATGGGACCCAGCTGGACGGTCACGTCTTTGCCCTCAACGCTTGGTGGGCAGGGGCCGTCTGCGTGGTGGCCCAGCGTCCCACCCGGGCCCCAAAACAGGTGTTGGTGCGGAACACCCGCAAGGTGTACGCCACACTCTGTGCCCGCTTCTATGGGGTGGGGGAGGAGAATCTGACCCTCATTGGGGTCACTGGAACCAACGGCAAGACCACCGTGACCCATCTGATCCAGTGGATGCTCCAGGAGAGCGGCCGGCCAGCCCAGGTGATTGGTACCCTCAACAGCCACGGCAGCACCACACCGGATGCTAAGGAGCTGCACCAGACTCTGTCGTCTCTGGCGGAACAGGGGATCCAATATGTGGCCATGGAGGCCTCCAGCCATGCCCTGGATCAATCCAGGCTCCAGGGCCTCTTCTTTGGCGTGTGTGCCTTCACCAATCTAACCCAGGATCATTTGGATTATCACCAGGGGATGGAGGCGTACTTTTCTGCCAAAAAGAAGCTGTTTTCTATGGGCAGTTGTGCTATAATAAACCTCGACAATGCCTATGGCAGGCGCCTCTGTCGCCAGGTGGAGATCCCGGTGCGCACGATCTCCTTGACGGATGAGACGGCGGATTTCTTTGTCAGGGATCTGCACTGGCAGGAGGACGGGGCCCACTTCCTCCTCTGCCACGGAGGGAGCAGCCTGCCGGTCACCCTTCCCATGCTGGGAAAATTTTCGGTCAGCAATGCCTTGGTGGCCGTGGGTTGCCTGGACGCTCTGGGGGTTCCCCTGGAGGAGATGATCGGGCCTCTGTGCCGGTTTCCAGGGGTTCCGGGGCGCATGGAGTGCCTCTACCGCGGGGATTTTACCGTGCTGCGGGACTATGCCCACACCCCGGATGGGATCGAAAAGCTGCTGGATGCGGTGCGCCCCGCCCACCCCAAGCGGGTGGTGCTGCTCTTTGGCTGCGGGGGCAACCGGGACCGGAGGAAGCGTCCTGTGATGGCCCGCAAGGCAGCCCAGGGGGCGGACTACCTGATCTTTACCTCCGACAACCCGAGGGACGAGTGCCCCCAGGTCATCCTCCAGGAGATGCTCCGGGGCCTCCAGGGCGGCTCGACACCCTACCGGGTCATTGTGAACCGCAGGAAGGCCATCCGCTGGGCCCTGGATCATAGTCAGGCGGGGGATCTGCTGATTCTGGCCGGCAAGGGCCACGAGTCGGTTCAGGTGGTGGGCCACAGGGCCCTGCCCCTGGATGAAAAACAGCTGGTGGAGGAGTGGGCCGCCCACCAGAAAACAAATGAGAAGAAGAGGGATTTGCTTTGAGACCGATGTCGATTCAACAGGCCGCCAAGGCCATTGGCGCAAACACCAATGCCCAGGGAACCTTTCAGGAGGTGTCCACAGACACCAGGAATCTGCCCAAGGGCTGCCTCTTTGTGGCCCGCAAGGGGGAGCATCTGGACAGCCACCAGTTCATTGCCAGCGCCCTGGAGCAGGGGGCGGCCTTTGCCCTGGCCCAAGAGGAGCAGTACCGGGCGGACGACCGGATCCTCTATGTCAAATCCACCCGGCAGGCCCTGTTGGATCTGGCCCGGTGTTACCGCAGTCAGTTTGATATCAAGGTGGTGGGTGTCACGGGGAGCGTTGGCAAAACCACCACCAAAGAGATGATCGCCGCGGTTCTCTCCAGCAAGTACAAGACCCTGAAGAACGAGGGGAACCTAAACACCGAGGTGGGCCTGCCCATGACCCTGTTTCGCCTGACTCCGGAGCACCAGGCCGCCGTGGTGGAGATGGGGATGGACTCCCTGGGGGAGATTGAGGACCTGACCCTCTGCGCCCAGCCGGATGTGGGGGTCATTACCAATGTGGGGGTCTCCCACCTGGAAAAGCTGGGCAGCCGGGAGAATATCCTGCGGGCAAAGCTGGAGATCACCAGAGGCCTGCGCAACGGTTCCCCCCTGATCCTCTGCAAGGACAACGACCTGCTCAAAACCGTGGAGATCCCCCGTTTGAAGGTCCTGTTCTACGGCATTGAGGATCAAACGGCGGACATCACCGCCCAGCACGTTCAGGAGCTGGGCCGGGAGACCAGCTTCATGATCCACTATCAGGGCCAATGGTTCCCCGCCAGGATCCCCTGCCTGGGGATACACAACATCTACGATGCCCTGGCTGCATTTGGGGTGGGGATCTCCCTGGGGCTCTCCCCTGCCCAGGCCGCCCAGGCTCTGGCGGACTATGTCCCGGCGGGGATGCGCCAGCGGGTGGTGGAATACAAGGGAATGACCTTTGTGGAGGACTGCTACAACGCCAGCCCCGACTCCATGGAGGCGGCCCTGCACACCATGGAACAGATGGCCTGTAACGGGCGCAAAATTGCAGTCTTTTCGGATATGTTGGAACTGGGGGACATTGCGCAGGAGAGTCACCGCCAGGTTGGCTTGATGGCCGCCCAAAGCGGGGTGGATGTGCTGCTGGCCTACGGGCCCCTGTCCAAGGGATATCTCCAGGGCGCACAAGAGGGGGGCCTTGCCCAGGCGCTCTGGTTTGAGGATCGGGATTCTCTGGTGCGCCATCTGCAGGAGCAGCTCAAGCCCGGCGATCTGGTCTGGTTCAAGGCCAGCCGGGGAATGCAGATGGAGCGTGTCATAGAACAACTGCGTGCACACATATAGTGGAATCAGGCAGGCTGCGCCTTTTGAGGCGGCAGGGCCTGCGGAATGCCAGAGAATTCAGGAGGTTCAATATGAGCAGCTTATCCATTGTGACAACAGCGGTGGTCTCCTTTATTGTGACCGCCCTCATCGGAAAATTCTTGATTCCCTTCCTGCACCGCATCCACTTTGGCCAGCCCATCAATGACATCGGTCCCACCTGGCATCAGAAGAAAAAGGGAACCCCCACCATGGGCGGCTTTATGTTCATTGTCGGCATCCTTGCCGGCGTGGGAGCGGGTTGGGCCGTGCTCTCCTCCCAAGGGGTGGATCTGTACAATCCTTTGGAGCGGATCAATAACACCCGCTTGCTCATGGGCATCATCATGGCCCTGGCCTTTGGCTTTTTGGGCTTTGTGGACGACTACATCAAGGTGATCAAAAAGCACAACCAGGGCCTGACCGAGCGGCAGAAGATGGTGATGCAGATCTTCATCGCCTGCATCTACCTGTTGGCCTGTTACATCAGTGGAGACCGTTCCACCGTCCTGGTGATCCCCTTTGTCAACTGGTATTTGGATCTGGGGCTGCTCTACTACCCGGTGGCGGTCTTCATCATTGTGGGCGCAGTCAATGCGGTGAACCTGACTGACGGGTTGGACGGCCTGTGTGGCTCGGTCACCTTTGTGGCAAGCCTGGGGGTGATGGTCATCGCATCCCTCCTGTCCCTGCAGGGGATCGGTCTGCTGGCTACGGCCACAGCGGCGGGCTGTCTGGGCTTTTTGGTGTGGAACTTCTACCCGGCCAAGGTGTTTATGGGGGATACCGGCTCCATGTTTTTGGGCGGGCTGGTGGTGGCCATGGCCTTTGGCCTTGGCCAGCCCATATTCCTGGTGCTGGTGGGTATAATCTATATGTGCGAGACCCTGTCGGTGATCCTGCAGGTCATCAGCGTCAAAACCCGGGGCAAGCGCCTGTTTAAGATGAGCCCCATCCACCACCACTTTGAGATGTGTGGCTACAGCGAGGTGAAGATTGTGGCCCTGTTCTCCGCAGTGACGGCGGTGGGCTGCCTGCTGGCCATCTGGGCCACAACCATGCTTTGATCTGTCTGTAATAGACCTCTGGTACTCCAAAGGAAGGCGAGGTGAGGGACCATGACCAGGGGAAGAACCGCTGCCCGGGCCACGGAAAAGACCCGGACCATCAAAAAACTCTCTGCACCGCCGGCTGCGGCCAACTCTGTCAAAACACGGCGGGGGGGATTTGACATCACCTTTTTGGTGCTGGTGCTGATTTTGGTGGTGGTGGGGCTTGTGATGCTCTTTTCCGCCAGCTATGCAACCTCCTATGACCGCTATGACGGCAACAGTTTTTATTACATCTCCAACCAGGCCAAAAACGCAGTGTTGGGCATCATTGCCATGCTGCTGATTATGCAGATCGACTACCATTTCTATCACAAGGTGGCCTGGCTGGCCTATGCCGGCTCCCTGGTGCTGCTGGTCCTGGTCCTGGTGCTGCCCTCCAGCAACCCCAATGCCGCCCGGTGGATCGATCTGGGATTTGTGTCCTTCCAACCCTCCGAGGTGATGAAATTTGCCCTGGTGATTCTTTTTGCCCACCATGTCTCCCTGCACTACAAGGAGATGAAGCGCTTTAAAGAGGGTCTGCTCTTCTTCGGCGTGGTGCTGGCCCCTGTGGTGGTCCTCATGCTGCTGCAGCCCCATCTGTCGGGCACGGTGCTCATTATGGCCATCTCAGCGGTGATGATGTTCGTAGGCGGCACCGACTGGCGCTGGTTTGCTGGGGCGATCATTGTGGCGGCCCTGATTGTGGCTGCGGTGATTTTTGTCCCGGGCCTGTCCAGCTATGCTGGCAGCCGGTTTGAGATCTGGCTGGATCCCTTCTCCGATCCCACGGACAAGGGCTTTCAGACCATCCAGTCCCTGTACGCCATCAGTTCCGGCGGTCTCATGGGGGTGGGTTTCGGCGCCTCCCGGCAAAAGTATCTCTGGCTGCCGGAGTCCCAGAACGACTTTATCTTCTCCATCATCTGTGAGGAGCTGGGCTTTGTGGGCGCCGTGCTGGTGGTGCTGCTCTTTGCGCTGCTGGTGTGGCGGGGCTTTGTCATCGCCGCCCGGGCCAAGGACCGCTTTGGCACCATGCTGGCAGTGGGATTGACGGCCCAGGTGGGCATCCAAACCTTCTTAAATATTGCTGTTGTGACCAATACGGTACCCAACACGGGCATCAGCTTGCCCTTTTTCTCCTTTGGTGGCACGTCGCTGATCATGTTGCTGGCTTCCATGGGGGTTATTCTCTCTGTGTCCCGCAATGCCAATTTGGAGAAGGAGTAACCATGCCGTCCGGTGGGCGGCCAGTGGAGAGGATGAAAAGGGGGATGGCAACCATGAAAATTCTGTTCGCCTGCGGGGGAACGGCAGGACATATCAATCCGGCCATTGCTGTGGCCAATTCATTCAAGCTCCGGCATCCGGAGGCAGAAATCCGCTTTGTGGGCAATCCCCATGGCATGGAGGCAAAGCTGGTACCCCAGGCGGGTTTTCCCTTTATCCCTGTGGTGATCCAAGGGTTTGAGCGGCGGATCTGTTGGAAGAACATCAAATTCAACTGTTCCAGTGTGTACTATCTGTTGAAAACAGGAAAAAAGCTGAAAAAGATATACGAAGAGTATCAGCCGGACGTAGTGGTGGGCACCGGTGGCTATGTCAGCGGCCCGGTGCTGCGCAAGGCGGCCCAGCTGGGCATCAAAACGGCAACCCACGAACAGAACGCCTTTCCCGGTGTGACCACCAAGCTCCTGTGCAAATACGTGGACAAGGTTCTGCTGGCCGTTCCGGAGGCCCAGGAGCGACTGCCCCATGGGCGGGAGTACATCGTCACCGGCAACCCCGTCCGGGAGGAAGTGATCTATGCCGACCGGACCAAGGCCCGCCAGGAGCTGGGGGTGGGGGACCGGCTCTGCCTGCTCTCCTTCGGAGGCAGCCTTGGGGCAAGGCGGCTCAATGAATCCATTGCCGACGTCATGGCATGGCACCACCGTACAGGGAGCATCTATCACATCCACGGTACGGGGAATGCCGGCCGCCAGGAGTTCCAACGGATGCTCCAGGAGCGGGGTGTGGAGTTCAAAGGGTGCCCCAACCTGGATATCAGGCCCTATATTGACAACATGGCCACCTGCCTGGCCGCTGCGGATCTGGTGATCTGCCGGGCGGGGGCCATCACTCTCAGTGAGCTGCAGGCCATGGGACGGGCCTCCATCCTGATCCCCTCCCCCAACGTGGCGGAGAACCACCAGTACTTCAACGCCATGGTGCTCCAGGAGCATGGAGCCGCCATTGTGGTGGAGGAGAAGGATCTGACGGGGGAGAAACTCTGCCGCCTGGTGGAGCAGCTCCAGCAGGATCCCCAGCGCCTGCGGACCCTGGGCATCAACGCCCAAAAGATGGCCATTCTGGATGCCAACGAGCGCATCTGCCGGGAGATTCTCTCCCTGGTCAGGGGCCAGGAGCCTTAAAAGGCGGAAAAGGGGCAAAATCTGCCCCTCTCTATCGCCTCTTTTTCCCAGGAACCAAACTTTTTTTCATCGCATAGGATGACAACAGTGAAGGGCTCCCCGCGGGGCCAGGAGGAGGCTGTTGTATGGCAAACTATGTGGTGCATGGCGGAAAGCGCCTGGAGGGGATCCTGCGCATCCACGGGGCAAAGAATGCGGTGCTGCCCATCTTGGCGGCCAGTCTGCTCAGTGAGGAATCGGTGCTGGAGAACTGCCCGGACCTGACGGACGTGCGTTCCGCCCTGCGCATTTTGGAACATCTGGGGTGCACAACCAGCCGCAGGGGCTCCGAGCTGCACATCTCCACCCAGGGCTGTACCCGTTGGAGCATCCCGGACCACCTGATGCGGGAGATGCGCTCCTCCATTGTGTTTTTGGGGGCCATTGTGGCCCGTTTTGGCAAGGCCCAGCTCACCCATCCGGGGGGATGTGAACTGGGGCCCCGCCCCATCGATCTGCATCTCTCCTCCCTGGAAAAGATGGGGGTACAGATTCAGGAGGAGGGCGGCTACATACATTGTGTTGCCCCTGAGGGATTGCAGGGGGCCACCATCACATTGCCCTTCCCCAGCGTGGGGGCCACGGAGAACATTCTCATTGCCGCCTGCACGGCCCATGGGACCACGACGCTGTTCAATGCCGCCCGTGAGCCGGAGATTCAGGATCTGGCCGACTATCTCAACGCCTGCGGGGCCAGCATCCAGCTGCGCGCCGATGGTTCCATCCAGGTCCAGGGGGTCAAACGTCTGGGCAGGGCCCGACACCGGATTCTCCCCGACCGCATCGCTGCTGTGACCTATCTCTGCTGCGGGGCCATCACCGGCGGCAGCCTGACCATTGAAGATACCCTCCCGGATCACTACCGAGCTGTGACCCAGGTGTTGGAGGAGATGGGCTGCCGCATCTACTGCGAGCCCCACCGGATTCATCTCACCTGCCAGGGCGCGCTGCAGGCGCCAGCCAGCGTGCGCACCAGCCCCTATCCGGGCTTTCCAACAGACGCCTTGGCGCCGCTCATGTCCTTGTGCACGGTGGCCAGGGGGACCTCCATCTTTGTGGAGACCATCTTCCAGAGCCGTTTTAAGCATGTTCCGGAGCTCAGCCGCATGGGGGCCAAGATCCGCCTGGAGGGCAACGTGGCCGTGGTGGAGGGTCAGGAGGCCCTTACCGGCGCATCTGTCTGCTGTACCGATCTGCGGGGTGGGGCAGGCATGGTGGTGGCCGCTCTGGCCGCCAGGGGAAGGAGCACCATTGCAGAGATCTCCCACATTTTGCGGGGATATGAGCATCTGGACCGCCATCTGCGACAACTGGGTGCAGATATTGTGCAGGAAGGCAAGGACGTGGAACAGAAGAAGGATGAGGGGTATGAACAAGAAGGATCGTAGAACCAATCCGTCAGATCGCAACCAGGCCCGCGCCAACACGGGTCAGCGCAAGAGAAGGCGCCGCCACGGGCGGTATATCATTCACTATACGCTGCTGATTCTGTTGGTCCTGGGTGTGGGCCTGGCCCTTTCCATGACGGTGTTCTTCCAAATCAAATCCATCCAAGTGGAGGGGGACAGCCCCTACACCCAGGAGGAGCTTGTGGCAGCATCCGGCATCCAGCTGCAGGACAACCTGTGGCGGGTC
Source organism: Candidatus Aristotella avistercoris (assembly GCA_904397835.1). GTDB lineage: Bacteria > Bacillota > Clostridia > Oscillospirales > Ruminococcaceae > Aristotella > Aristotella avistercoris. The sequence continues at coordinate 17,118 of CAJFOV010000031.1, read as the reverse complement.
CAGCAGGCCGAAGTGGAGCAGAACATCAAGGCCCAGTTTCCCTACATCAGCCAGGTGGAGATCCGTCGTGTGCTGCCGGACAAGCTGGTGCTACAGGTGACGTCGGAGACTCCTGCCCTGGCCCTGCAGGGGGAGAGCTCCTATACCCTGCTCAACGCCGATGGAAAGATCCTGGAGAAAAACACCTACCAGGTCCCCGATGGCGCCTGGCGGGTGGTGGGCCTGAACGACGAGGGGAAGCAGCCGGGGGAGACCCTGGATGGGGAGGACCAGGCGGAAAAACTCAACATGCTCCGCCTGCTCCAGGAGGCTGTGGCCCAAACTGGATTTACTGGCATTGAGCTGGTGGATCTGAGCGACCGGTTGAACCTATGCTTTTACTATGGGGACCGGTTCCTGGTGCAGCTGGGGAGCGAGTCCAACCTGGTCAACAAGCTCCGTCTCCTGCAGGAGGTGTTAGAGAACAACGTCCAGGAGGGAGAGGTGGGTATTTTGGACGCCTCTATCAACAAGCGGGTGTCCATCATCCCCTATGCCCAGGAGCAGATGGCGGAGCTCATGCCCTATTTGAACGGCCCCACTGCACCTGAGGAATCCCAGCCCCAGGGGGAGGAAAACCCGGAGGAGGAGACGTCCCCTTCCCAAGAGGAACCTGGCGGGGAGGAATCCTCATCCGAATCAGAGAGCGCTTCAACACCGGACAATGAGACATCGAAGGGTTCTTCCGACAGCTCCTCCCAGCAATCGACAGAAAGTGGGGAAGGGGCAGCCAGCCAAGCCGCGTAAGAGAAATTTAAGGCTAGAAAATTCTGCATATTCAGGGGATCGATATTGAAATCCTTTGGGAAATCTGATACATTATAAGGTATGAGTATGTGCCTTTCTTACGCAAAAACACAAAATACGTAGCAGATCATCTGCACTGGAAGATATAATTTAGGGGGAACAGAAAAATGCCAATGAACTTCAGCATGGAAAACGACTTTGAAAAGGTAGTTTCCATTAAAGTGGTCGGAGTGGGCGGCGGAGGCGGCAATGCCGTCAACCGCATGGTGGAAGCAGGTGTCAAAAGTGTGGAATTTATCTCTGTCAACACCGATCAGCAGGCATTGATCTCCTCCCGCGCCACCCAGAAGATCCCCATTGGGGACAAGCTCACCAAGGGCAGAGGCGCCGGCGGTTGCCCAGAGAAGGGCCAGCGCGCCGCAGAGGAATCCCGGGAAGAGATTGCCGCATCCCTCAAGGGGGCCCAGATGGCCTTTATCACCGCAGGCATGGGCGGCGGCACCGGCACCGGAGCGGCCCCCGTGGTGGCGGAGATTGCCCGGGAGCAGGGGATCCTCACCGTGGGTATTGTCACCAAGCCCTTTAAATTTGAGGGCGCTCAGCGCATGAAGCAGGCGGAGATGGGCATCACCGCTCTGAAAGAAAATGTAGATGCCCTGGTGGTGATCCCCAATGAGCGGCTCAAGACCATGTCGGAGCACAAGATCACCCTGGCCAACGCCTTTGCAGCCGCCGACGATGTGCTGCGCAAGGGTGTACAGAGCGTTTCGGACCTGATCAACATCACCGGATTCATCAACCTGGACTTTGCTGACGTCTACTCCATCATGAAGGATGCTGGCTATGCTCACATGGGCATCGGCCGGGCAGAGGGCAAGGATAAGGCGGAGGCTGCCGCCAAGATGGCCATTGAGTCCCCCCTGCTGGAGACCTCTATCAAGGGCGCCAAAGGTGTCATCATCAACATCACGGCCTCCTCGGACATCGGCCTGGATGAGATCGACACCGCCACCACCATGATCCAGTCGGCGGCCCATCCGGAGGCCAACATCATCTGGGGCGTGGCCTTTGATGAGAGCTTCAAAGATGAGATGCAGGTGACGGTGATCGCCACCGGCTTTGAGGAAAAGCCCGAGGTGGAGATCCCCAACTACCGCTTCCACAGCCCTGCCAGCTCCAGCACCACCTCCACTGCTGGAGGTAACTTTGATGACGATCCGGAGTTCTTTGACATCATGTCCATCTTTAAAAACAAGGATAAGGACAAGAGCCACGGATATTAAAAGAGAACACAGCGCCCCTGGAAGGGAAAAGATCCTTCCAGGGGTGTTTTGCTTTGCCCGAGGGCCCCGTCCAGGGAGCCAACCATAACTTCCGCGGTCCATCTGCGGCAAGAGACAGAGGGCGACCAGAAAGCCGGGAATACAGCTGTTTTTCACAGGGCAGGGGGTGGATGATCGGCAGCCGGACCGGCATATTCTGCTGGTGCTTGTGGGGCACTCTGAGAACGGCCAATGTCCCCGCCTATGTGGACTGAAAAGAGAGAGCCAATTTGGGTATGGACTTTTTCATGGGATGGGTGTATAGTGAATCTATTCCCCATGGGGAACAAAATATCAATCCAAAAAGCAGAGTAGGATTTTGAGCGTTAAGTGCCGCTTGGACGGGGAGTTGCCAGGCGGACGAAAAGGATTCTTGCGGTTCAAAATTCGCATCCCGCTGCTGCATACTGGGAAATACGATCTTCCTCTATGTGGCGTTGGAATGAGACCAAAAGAGGAGGATTTTTTATGCAAAAAAATGCGGATTGCCCCAGTCTGTTCCGGACCCCTTTTTCCCTGGCCTATTGGCGGGTGGCGGCTCAAGAGCTGAAAAAGCCCAAGAGTGTGATTTTGGCGGCGCTGTTTATGGCGTTGAACATGACCATCAGCTCCTATTTTATCCCGCTGGGGGATCTCTCCCTGCGCATCTATTTTACCTTTTTTGTCAAGGCGGTGGGCTGTATGATCTATGGCCCCGTGGTGGGGATGATCAGCGGTGGGGCAGGGGACCTGTTGGGCTACTTTTTGCATCCAGTGGGGGGATTTTTCCCAGGCTACACCCTGACCAGCATTTTGAGCGGCCTGTTTTACGGCGTCTTTTTCTACCGAGCCCGCCTGAGTGTGCTGCGCATCTTTCTGTGTAAATTGAGCATCAACGCCTTGATCAATGTGGGCCTGGGCTCCCTATGGAATATGATCATCTACCACAAGGGGTACTACTTCTATCTGGCAAAGAGCGTTGTCAAAAATGCGGCCCTGCTGCCCTTTGAGGTGGTGCTGCTGGTGCTGTTCACCCAGGCGATGATCCCCATCCTGTTGCGGGCAAAGCTGATCCCGCAGGACACCCCCAGACGGATCAAGCTGATCTAGTCCTTCAGCCAAATTGAAAACGGTGGGAGCCCCCTTTTCAAGGGGGCTCCCGCTTCAGCTATCAACACTATTCTTTTTGTGGGAATTGTCCCAGGAACTGTATCTACCATTGCAGTGATACTTTGGAGAAACTGACAGAAAATCCGCCAGTGCAGCGTCATCCCTCGCAAAGAGAAAAGAACTGGAATACGTGCCGTCAACGGGGCCGTGGATATTCTATCAAGTGTGTGCTGTTCTGTTCAATATATCCTTGGGACGTGGCTTTTCCCTGTCATAGGTTACCACAGAGGCTCTTCCCAAATATTCCATGGACGAGAAGAGGTGGGAACAAGCGCCTATAGGAACTGCCGCACCACCCAGGAGGCCATGAGATAGCCAGCCACCGGCGGTACAAAGGCCACACTCCCCGGGCTGTGCCGGCCGTGCTCGGTGGTCTCCACACAGACGGAACGGGGAAGTTCAGTGGAGAACACAACGGTCTGCCGGACGATCCCACGTTTTTTTAACTCCCGGCGGTAGACCTTGGCCAAGGGACAGCCACAGCCCACTGTATCGGTCACATCGCCGATTTGGAGCAGCTCCGGCTGCAGCCGGTTCCCAGTGCCCATACAGGCAATGAGAGGGATGTTCCGCTGGGCACAGGTCTGGGCCAGATCCAACTTGGCAATAACGGTGTCAATGGCGTCCACCACCACATCCGGCCGGAAGGAGAAGAGGAACTCCCGGTTGTCCGGCAGATAGAAGGTCTGCGCCGTCTGGATCTGGCAGTCAGGGGCGATGCTCAGCAGCCGCTCTCGGGCTGCCTGGGTCTTTGCCACCCCCAGGTTCTGACAGGTGGACAAGGTCTGGCGGTTCAGATTGCTCCCCTCAAAGTGGTCTGCATCCACCAGCAGCAGATGCCCCACACCACTGCGGCAGAGGGCCTCCGCTGCGGCGCCCCCCACACCGCCTAGGCCCAATACGGCCACCCGGCACAGCTGGAGCCGCTGCAGCACCTGCGGGCCCAGTACGGCCCGGCTTCGCATGAGCCAATCCATCGGTATCGTTCCCCCTTTCCAGTCATGATCGGCCGTTGGACCGATGGAAAAATCGGCGCGTTTGGCGCTGGAACAGAACAAAACCTCCTGTTCCATAGAACAGGAGGTGATGTTACGCACAACCCCACCATGCCGTCCGCCAGCCAAATTAAAACCCGTCTTTTGACAGGAGCGGTGCCACCCCTCCGTCTTCACGCTCCCTTCGTCCAGCATGACGCTAGGAGGTCTGCAATCCCACGGCGAAGAATGGCGCCTTTTTTGAGTAGTGTTGGATTATAATGACTGACGATACTCGAACACAGCAGGGAGTTACTGGCATTATTGTTCGATGGTGTAATCCTGTTCCTCCAGGTTCTTCATAAAAATTTTAGCGACCTGGTTGAACTCCTCTTCGTTGTCGATGGCCTCCAGGAACTCCTCGCCATCCTCCTCCACAGTCTTGAGGATGACCAGTTCCGCGTCGTCGTCCAACATATCCTGGGCTTCATCAAAAACCGGGATCAACGCCAAATAATGCTCATCATTCAGATCCAAGGTGTCCAGCACCTCAAACTGATGCTCCTGCCCCTCATCATCCTCCAGGGTGAGGATATCCGGGCCCAGATCCATCTCTTCCATAAGTTACCTCCCATTGTTTTGAGGGGGCAATCCGTTCTCAACAGTTTGCCGGCGCCTTCATTGGTACTGCCACTATCTTAACACATTCTATGTTGGAATGCAACCGATGGAGCAGGGAAAATGTATTAGTATTTTATTTACAAATTATTTAAACAAATATCAAAAAAAGTATTGACATAATGGAAAAGAGGTGGTATGCTATAGACAAAGAAAGGGATTATTAGAGGAATAAGGTACAGGATAGGTACCACGAAAGAGGTGATTCCGATGTACTCACAACAGGAAGAGATCGGACAGCTTTTGAATCCAGTGATGCAGCCATAAGGGCTCTTTCTTCCAAAGGGAATGGTGGTTGCCCAAATGCTTGGGTGTAAGGAACCCCTTCCGGTGAGAAACGACTTTTCGTGTTGGGAAGAAGGCGTGAAAAGCTGGTTCGCAAATCATTGAATGGCCAATGTTTATCATAGAAACAGTTGGTGCACATCAAAACAGGATGGTTCAACAGAGGAACCAGAAAGGAATTTGGTGAGTCCCATGGGCCAGGAAAATGTTCAAGAGAATTGATTGCCACCCCTTGTGACAGGAGGGGGAACTCCAAAGGGAAAAAGATCTTTCTTTGAGAGAGGCAGTCAAGGGTTCGCAGAAGATGGAGAGTGTCCCTTTCCATTTCCATCAAGAAGATGAGCGAGTCCGGTTGAAATCGTACGAAACAGAGTTGAATAGAAATAACAGAAGGAGCAGCAAAAGCTGCTCCTTCTTGTATTATTGTCACTTTTGTGTAAAGATGCTCAATCTTGTTGACAGTGGATCAAGGGCTTTGCCAATGGCGAAGATGGATGATGTTCAAGGGAGAAAAAGAAGGCAGTGCCCATAAGAGGGGCGCTGGAAATGCTCTAGGAGATCAGCTGAAAAAGACGGATCGTTAAAATAAGTAAAATTGCTTCTTCAGTGCCCAATCAAGCAATGTGATGATGGTTGTTTACCCCTCCAAAAAAAGGCTGGGCACAGCAGCCACCTGTAAGCAGTTTTTCTGTGCTGTAGAGGCGGCGTCATCCCTGTCAATTGTAGAACTGTTGTGCTGCCCCCGGGGATCCGGTGTCTTCTGGAACCCCTGTTGCCTGCAAGCTCACAAAAGGGAAGCGCGCAGTGGATTTTATCCACGGCACGCTTCCCTTCTGCGGCGTTATAGGTTTTGGTTGCCCTCCTCAAAGGAGTGCTGTGCATGGTGATAGGTGTGCATATGCTCGCTGGCAATCTGCTCGATCCGGTTTAAGGTCTCCTCACTGACAATGTGTTCCATTTTACAGGCGTCCTGCTCTGCGGTCTCCTCGTCCACTTCCACCAGGTGAATGAGATAGTATTTGAGCAGGTTGTGCCGGTTGCGCACAGCCTGAGCGGCCCGTAGGCCCTTCTCAGTCAGGGTGATGGTTCCATAGGGTTCCTGGAGCAGAAAACCATCCGCTTTGAGTAGGCTGATGGCACGGCTCACACTGGCTCTGGAAAAGCCAAGCATGGCTGCCACGTCCACAGAGCGTACGCCTCCATCTCCCCCTTGGGATAAACTCAAAATAGCCTCCAAATAGTCCTGTTTAGAGGCGGTCAGCTTCCCCATATTGCACCTCCCTCCTATTGGGTGTTGTTCTCCCCCTTTTTTGTAGTATACCATGGCCTTGCAAAAGATTCAAACCCCCTCTTGACAGAGGGGGAAAAATAGGGTATTTTGTAAGTATGAACTAACAAAGAGAAAGAATTTATAGAATTTAGCACACAAAATGGCCGGCGCCAGGGGCGCGGGCTCTTTTGGTGCACAAAAGTGTTTTCTGCTCAGGGGAGGAATTCTACATGACATTGGATCAGCTAAAACCCGGACAGGCTGGGGTGATTGCCACAGTGGGCGGAGAGGGCGCCTTGCGCCGCCGGCTGCTGGATATGGGCCTGACCCCCAACACAAAAGTGCTGGTGCGCAAGGTGGCCCCCATGGGGGATCCCATGGAGCTGTTTTTGCGGGGGTATGTGCTGACCCTGCGCAGCGAGGATGCGGCCAAAATCGGTCTGAAGGAGGAATAGAGCATGGGCCTTCTCATTGCCCTGGCGGGCAACCAGAACTGCGGCAAGACCACCCTCTTCAACTGCCTGACCGGCAGCAACCAGCACGTGGGCAACTTCCCAGGCGTCACGGTGGAGCGCAAGGAGGGGAGGATCCTGGGCCACAAGGACGTCTCCCTGGTGGATCTGCCGGGGATCTACTCCCTGTCCCCCTACACCGCGGAGGAGGTGGTCACCCGGGATATGTTGGTCCACGACCACCCGGATGCCATCTTGAATATTGTGGATGGGACCAACCTGGAGCGCAACCTCTATCTGACGCTGCAGATGATGGAGCTGCGCGTACCAATGGTGGTGGCGCTGAATATGATGGATGAGGTGGCGGCCAGCGGCAACGTCATCCATGTGGAAAAGCTCTCAGAGCATCTGGGCATCCCGGTGATTCCCATTGCGGCAAGCAAGGGGGAGGGGGTCTCTGACCTGCTTCAGGCAGTTCTGGACGTGGCCCAGAATCACCGGATCCCTGAAAAATTGGACTTCTGCACCGGTGAGGTCCACCGGGCCATCCACTCCATCGCCCACTTGGTGGAGGATCAGGCTGAATCTGCGGGCTATCCCGCCCGCTTTGCCGCCACCAAATTGGTGGAGGGGGACGACCCGATGACCAAGGCCCTGCAGATCACCGAGGGGCAGCAGCATATTCTGGACCACATCGTCCAGGAGATGGAGGAAGCCGTGGGCATGGACCGGGAGGCCGCCCTGGCGGATATGCGTTACCAGTACATCGAGCGAGTCTGCAAAGACTGTGTTGTCAAGCACCAGGAGACCAGGGAACAGGTGCGCTCCGAGAAGATCGACCGCATCCTCACCCACAAGATCTGGGGCATCCCCATCTTTTTGGGAATCATGCTGGTGATCTTCTGGCTGACCTTTAGCGTCATTGGCGGCCCTCTCCAGGGCCTGCTGGAGGAGGGGATTGGCTGGCTGACAGACCAGCTGTCCAATCTGCTGATCCAGGCGAATATCAGCCCTTGGCTCCACTCCCTGCTCATTGACGGCGTCTGTGCTGGCGTTGGAAGCGTGCTGTCCTTCCTGCCGCTGATTGTGCTGCTGTTTTTCTTCCTCTCCCTGTTGGAGGACAGCGGCTACATGGCCCGTGTGGCCTTTGTGATGGATAAGCTTCTGCGCAAGATTGGCCTGTCCGGCCGGTCCTTTGTGCCCATGCTCATCGGCTTTGGGTGCAGCGTCCCGGCCATTATGGCTGCCCGGACCCTCTCCAGTGACAGGGACCGGAAGATGACCATCATCCTGACCCCCTTCATGTCCTGCAGTGCAAAGTTGCCCATCTATGGCATGATTACGGCGGCCTTCTTCCCCCATCAGGGGGCGCTGGTGATGATCTCCCTATATCTGTTGGGGGTTCTGGTGGCGGTCCTCTCAGGCCTGCTGCTGAAGAACACCCTATTTAAGGGCAACTCCGTGCCCTTTGTGTTGGAGCTGCCCGCCTACCGTCTGCCCGCCCCCAGGAGCGTACTGCTCCACATGTGGGAGAAGGCCAAGGACTTTATCCACCGGGCCTTCACCATCATCTTTGTGGCCTCTCTGGTTATCTGGTTCCTCCAGAGTTTCAACTGGCAGCTGAACCTGGTGGCAGACAGCAGCGAGAGCATCCTCGCCTCCATTGGTTCGGTGATCGCTCCCCTCTTTGCCCCCTTGGGCTTTGGGGACTGGCGGGCCTCCACCGCACTGATTACCGGCCTCTCCGCCAAGGAGACGGTGGTGAGCACCCTGACTGTGCTCACTGGCGCCGGCAGCGACCTGCAGTTGAGCAGCATCCTGCAGACCATGTTCACCCCCCTGAGCGCCCTCTCCTTTTTGGTGTTTACGGTGCTGTACATGCCCTGTGTGGCCGCCTTCGCCGCAACCCGCCGGGAGATGGGCTCCATGAAGTCCGCCCTGGCCACGGCCCTGTACCAGACCACGGCAGCCTACCTCGTGGCGCTGGTCATCTACCAGGTGGGAAGCCTATTTTTCTAAGGAGGAATCCAATGTGAGCGGCATCGATTGGTTGGTTCTTCTTCTGTTGGCCTGCGCCATGGTGTTTGCCCTCTGGAGCAACCACCGCAGAAAAAAGCGCGCGCCAGGCTGCGGCGGATGCTGTAGCAACTGTCCCATGGGTGGGGCGGGCTGTCAGACACAGCCGCCCCAGGAGAAAGAATAGTTTAGGCAGATGGATCCAAGAGCGGCCGGTAATGGCGCTGTTCCATGAGGTTCATCCCCTCGGATGGGAGGACTCGCCCCTGTGGCGGGTCCTCTTTTTTCGTTTCAAGACGGTGGAAAGGGCCCGTTCCAGAGGGGGAGATCCCTTTTCGCGTGGCAGTGCAGAGGATCGGTTTGTCTCAGATGTCTCATCGCGTTCGGATCCGTTTTTTCCTCCAGTGGGGTGCAGAGGGATGTGGTCCCACCCATCCGGTGAATTTTGCACCTTGGAAGCTGTATAACCTGGGGAGAAGTTGACAAGGATACCAACAGGTCCAATGGAAGGAGGGGCAGTATGAAGCAGAACAAAGGGACCACCATTGCATCGGGTGTGGCGGCAGGGATCATCAACGGCCTATTTGGGTCGGGGGGCGGCATGGTGGCGGTGCCCCTGCTCAAATCGCTGCATCTGCAGGACCGCCAGGCCCACGCCACGGCCATCTCCATGACGCTGCCCCTCTCCTTGGTGAGCGGGTGGCTCTATCTGCGGTCGGGGGCCTTTACACTGCAGGAGGCCTACCCCTACCTGCTCCCCGGTCTGTTGGGGGCGCTCATTGGCAGCTTTGCACTCAAAAGAATTCCCATCCGCCTGCTGCAGCGGCTGTTTGCGGCACTGGTGCTCTATGCGGGCATTCGCCTGCTGCTGTGATAGGGGGGAGCGCTTTGATCCAATGGCTTGCCGCGCTGGCATCCGCTCTCCTGGGCAGCATGGGCCTTGGGGGCGGCTCCGTGCTGATCATCTATCTGAGCGCCTTTGTGGGGATGGAGCAGATGCGTGCCCAGGGCATCAACCTGGTGTTTTTTATTCCGGTGGCTCTGCTCTCCCTGGTGATACACACCAAAAACAAACTGGTCTCCTGGCGCACGGCGGCCCTTGCCCTGGTGGGGGGATTGCCCGGTGTATTTGCCGGTTACTACCTGGCCCAGTGGCTGGGGTCTGAGCTGCTCTCCAAGTTCTTTGGCGGCTTTCTGCTGCTGATTGCTGTGCGCACCTTCTATCAGTCCTTTCAGAGGCCCAAAGAATCCCCCCAGAACACAGGTTCAGGGGAACAGGGTCCGCGCCGAGGCGGCCTGCAGTGACCCTTCCCTGGGCCATAGCAGGTATCCCTTGCCCTTTGTAAATTTTTGAAACGCATGTTGCAGCAGAAAATTCTTGGTGTCCCGCCGCTCCCTCGCATAAAAGGACGCTGCCCACGAACAATAGCATAAGAGAGCAGCCTTTGATACAAACTATTCTTGGAGGTGTTTCCAAACCATGAGAAAATACGCAGGAAAGAGCAAATTCCAACGGTTCCTGGCAGGCAAAGGCTTCTATGCCGCCCTGGGCGTCTGCCTGCTTGGGGCCGGTGTTGCAGCCTGGGTGTCCATTGACCGCACCATGAACAGCCTGGATCAGATGGGCTATTCCAGCTCGGAACCATCGTCTTTTACCGAGCCGGCGGGGGAAGAGCCGGCAGGTGCCAGCGAGCCGGACATCCCAAAGGACAGCTCCCAGCAGGAGTCCTCCCAGCCGTCCGAACCGTCGGATGTGCAGCAATCCTCCTCTACCGAGCAAACCAATGCATCCGCGAACTCCGAACAGCAAACAGCCTCTACAAAATTGCCTACAGCAGCCTATGTCTATCCCGTCAATGGCGAAATCTTCGCCAGCTACAGCGGGGATAAGTTGGTCTACAACAAAACCATGGGGGACTGGCGCACCCACAATGGCATCGATCTCAAGGCCGAACAGGGGACCAACATCCTGGCCGTCAGCGCCGGCACCGTAACCCGGGTGTACGATGACGCCCTCTGGGGCAAGGTGGTGGAGATTGACCATGGGGACAACATCCTCTCCCTCTACTGCGGCCTGGATCAGGTTCTGGTGCAGGAGGGGGACCAGGTCAAGATGGAGCAGGCCATTGCCACGTTGGGCGTGGCGCCGGCGGAGGTCTCCCTGGAGAGCCACCTGCACTTTGCCATGAAGCAGGACGGCAAGTGGGTGGATCCCTCCGTCATTGTGGAAAAGAAGGAACAGTAGTATCAGAAGGACAGGGTATTCTCCGCCAGCGTGGAGAGACCCTGTCTTTTTTGTGGAAAATCCAATACATAAAGTATTACCCAACCGGAATATTAATGTTTTGCACACTTTCCACAGAGTTTTCCACAGGGGCGATCGGTCGAAATATGTGGAAAAGGGAAGTACCCTGGGGATGGATGGGCCATAGCTCCCTCCTTTTTCTCTTGGCCGTGCCATAGAACTTTCCACCACCCGCAAATTGTACGTTTGGTGCCTCCAAGGGGGCGGCTGAGGTGTCACAGAGAGGGCCCTCCCAAACAGTTGCAGTAGAAAAAGGCCGCTGTCCTCCCATCATGGGAGAACAGCGGCCCTATTTTCTTTGATTGACGGACGAATGGCCCCGAGGAATTGGGGGATCAAAACCGCTGGGTCCGCTTGAGCAGACGGATATCCCGGCCCACAAATTGAAAGACCACATAGCTGCACAGGATGCGGGAGACGATCCGCTCCTGGTACCGCTGCTCCAGCTCTGCCGGGGTCAGGTTGGTGTTGATGATGGTGGGGCGGCGCTCCACCAGGCGCTGGTTGATGATGTGGTAGAGGGTGGATGCGCTGAATTGGGTGGCAAACTCCGCCCCCAGGTCGTCCAGTACCAGCAGGTCGCACTGGCAGACCATGTTCAGGTAGCTGCGGTCCTCCTCGGGGCTGGCAGGGCCAAAGTGTTCCCGCTCCAACTTGTTGATGAGGTTGGGGGTGGAGGCGTAGATGACCCCATAACCCTTTTCAATGACAGCGGCGGCGATGGAGAGGGAGAGATGGGTCTTCCCAAGGCCGGTCCCCCCCAGAAGGAGCAGACTCTCAGCCCCCGGATGGAACCGCCGGGCATAGTCCTGGCAACGCTGAAAGATGGTGGCCATCCGGGTACGGGGCACCACCTGGGTCTCATCCACAGGGGTGTTGTCATAGTAATCCAAGCGAAAGCGCTCAAAGCCGTAGTCCTCCAGGGGAATGTTGGCGTTGAGCAGCTGATAAGCCTGCTGTTTGAGCAGGTCGCTCAGGCAGGTACACATGACATTGCCCACATATCCCCGGTCCTGGCATTTGGTGCAGTGGTAGGCCGGCTGGAGATAGTTGGCGGGATACCCCGCCTGCTGCAACAGATGGGCCCTCTCCTGCTGGAGAGCCAGATTCTCCTCCTTGAGGACCTGGATCTCCTCATCAATGTTCTGGGCATCCAGCACCTTGCGCACCACGGCGATCCCGGTCTGGGCCAGCTGCCGGTCGATCTGGGCCACGCGGGGCAGGCGGCGGTAGACCTCCTCCTGGTGGTCCTCCTGGGTCTGCCGGGCATGGACCCGGCGCTGCTCCAGAATACGGAAGGCCTGGTTGTAGATTTCCTTCGGGTAGCTCATAGTGGCTCCTTTCTTCTCTCTATCGGCAGGGACGGCGTTTTATTCCTCCTGTTTGGAGAGGACATCCCCATAGGTGATCATCCGCTCAATCTCCGCCAGGTCGTAGGAGGCCTTCTTTTGACCGGTGGCAGCGGGGGTCCTCCCCTTGGGACGGGCCGGCGGAACGCTCATCTCTGCACAGGCCTGTTCCGGCGTGGTGATCCCCTTCTCGTGCCAATTGGCAAGAATTTTGTTCAGATACGGGTAGGAGAGGCTCCCAGTGCTGTCCACTGTGCGCTCATAGGCCAGGCGGATCAGCGCGATGTCAAAGCCAAAGTCGTGGAACCAGCGGTGGATGTACCTTTTTTCTGAAGTGGTCAGCGCCCGGCTGCCCAGCCCAAAGGCGGCGCGGACCTGCCCCTCCTGGGAGTGGCGCTCCATCAACTCCTTGATGTGGGCCTCTGCCCGCTCATGGGTGTCAATGCCGCTGTCCAGCCAGTTGTAGGCGGTGCGCTCCACATAGCGCATGCTGGTCTTGTCGATGGACTTGCAGTATTCAATGACCATGAGAATCAAATCGATGTCCATCCCCCCATATTGGTAGAGGGAGATGAGCGCCTCCGTCTCTGTGGGGGAGAGGGGCTTGCCCAGCCTGGCCTGGGCCTCCTGCACCAGGACAGAGACCTTTGGATCCTGGGCGGCCAGAACGGCAATCTCCTGCTGGGTCAGGTGCCGGCGGCTGCTGATGGTGGTGACACGCTGCCCCTGGGGGGTCTGCACCGTGGTGGAGATGGGAGGACGCTCTGTTGGAGCCTGTGAAACAGCAGGTTCAGGCGCCGGAGGTGCAAAGGGATCCGCCTGGATCCCCTGGGTTTGGGCCGGTTCCTCCTGCTGTAAAATCCCACAGTTCACCCAGTAGTTTAGAGCGTCATGGACATCGGCGGTGGACAGGTTCAGCTGTTTGCACAGGTCTGGCACATCCACCTGGGGCTTCCCTGACCGCAGCACCAGCAGCAGCACCTTGAGCTGGGTGGCGCCGCACAGTTTGATGTGCTGGTCCACCACCGCTGTTGGAACGGGAAAGATGGTGCCCCAAGGGCCAAAATTGACTGTAAAACTCATGGAAAAACCTCCACAGCCTCAAAGCCTGCAAACCTTGGGGCATCAACAATACAATGGGGTCCTTTTTGGCCCCTTCCAAATGATCCAAAGATCCGTCATCGCAGGACAAAACGCTGTTCCAAAATTTGCGATCCAGTGGGAATCAAAAGTCCAAAGAACCGATCGGCTCCACCTTCCACATGGTGGTATCCCTGTAGAATCAACACCGCCGCTTTTGCTATCCGGCAAAGATCTGGGTCCAGTAGTAACCACCGTTTACTTGGTAACACCCCACGCCGATGTAAGAAAAATTCGGATTTAGAATGTTGGCCTTATGGCCGGGCGAATTCATCCAGCCATCCATGACCCGGGCTGGTGTATCTGCCATGCCCCAGGATTTCGCAATGTTCTCCCCAGCGGTGTAGTAGCCGCCAAGGCCCATCACATAGTCCAGGGGATCGCTGCCGTCGGGGCGCACGTGATCAAAAACACTGACCAGCTCTTTGCTGCGCTGGAGGGCATAGGAGTTGAGGACCGGCGCCGACGTCAAGGGGGAAAGCCCCACCTTTGCCCGCTCCTGGTTCACCAGGCGGATCACCTCGTTGGCGTAGGCGGTGGGGTCCACCAACGGTGCAATGGTCTCCCACTGTTCCGCACCACAGCGGCTGCAGGTTCTGACTCGGCTGCCTGAATCGGAAACAGTGGGCTCCTTTGCCACCCACCAACTGCCATAGGCATGGTTCAACGGGGCAGTCTGGTTGCCCCGGTAGCTGGCCCCACAGGAACAGGTGTAGGTGGTATAGCCCCCGGTGGTACAGGTGGCCGCCGTCACGGTGGAGGTATAGCTGTGGGTGTGACCTGCATCAGAGGTGGATCCACCGGATGTGGAGGAGCCATCCGATGTACTGGAATCTCCAGAACTGGAGGAACTCTGGGTGTCAGAGGGGTCCGCCTCAGAGGTATCGCTGACGTCTTCCACATTGCTGCTAAGGGAGGTCTCCTCAGAGGATAGGGAGGAACCAGAGGGCTCCTGCCCACATGCGGTCAACAGAGACAGCACAATCAGACAGGCCAAAAGAAATGCTGTCGCTGAGTTACTTGCTCTTTTCATCGTTTATCTTCTCCTTCTTCCCTTGTAAAAGTCATGGCGCGACTCTCTTTCCTCAGTATAAGATAAAATGCCGAATAAGACAAGAAAAAGAAAGATTGACCCAACACACCCGTTGCAGCGCCATCCCATGGCCGCAATGGGAGGGAATATGGATCCCCAAACGCCAAGCCTCGACACGCCGCCTCCCATCCATCTGTCAAACCGCCAAATTTTTGGGAGTGGCAAAGGCGCCAGAGACCCAAAACCGATCTCTGGCGCCCGATTCAATCCATTTCATTGAAAAAGACCGCTATTTAAGGAAACCCTCAATGATCTTCTCCTCAGCTTCCTCCTCCGTCAGGCCCAAGGTGCGCAGCTTGAGGATCTGTTCCCCGGCAATCTTGCCGATGGCCGCCTCATGGATCAGGGCTGCGTCAATGTGGCAGGCCTGCAGGGCGGGGGAGGCGTCCACCCGGCCGTTGTCCGCCAGGATGGCGTCGCACTCGGAGTGACCGGTGCAGCGGTTCTCTCCCCGGATGATGGAGACAAAGTCCTGGTGGGAGTTACCACGGGCCACCGAGCGTGAGACCAGATCCGCACCGGAGTCCTCTCCGCGCAGCGTCACCTCAAACTCAGTTTTGGCCGTCTCCTCCCCATCGGTGAGGAGGCGTTCGCGGACCACAATGCGAGCCCGATCCTCCAAAACAGCGGTGGTTTTCCGCAGGGTGGTATCCACCCCCCGCAGTTGGACGGTGTCCATCTCCAGGCAGGCATCCGCCTGCAGGTGGGCATCTGTCACAGGGTTGATCCGCTTGGCGCCACTGCCCGCGCCGGTGGCAATGTGCTTCTCCTGGTAGAGGACATGGGATCCCTCAGCCAGATAGAACCGGTGGATGCCGTTGTGCTTGGCCTCGGTATCCTCCTCATTGTGGACCCCGCAGCCGGCGACGATGATCACATCCGCCCCCTCGCCCACATAGAAGTCGTTGTACACCAGGTCGTCGATTCCGCCCTGGGTGACACAGGCGGGGATATAAACCTTCTCCCCCCTGGTGCCGGGCTGAATGTGGACCTCCAGGCCGGGCAAGCCGTCCTTGCGGTTGGTGATCTGGATGTGCTCTGTGGACTGGCGGGCGGCACAGCCGCCATTTTCCCGGATGCTGAAGGCCCCCTGAAAATTCCCCTTAAAGTCAGAGATGAGCCGCAGCAGCTCGTCTGTAATCTTATTCATAGCACAGCCCTCCCTTTCCCTGCGGACAGCCGCAGGCGTGTTGATCCGACAGGAGTGTCGGCAGCACCGTAAAGCGCGGCCCGTGGGTTTTGACCCGTCCCTGGTCGATAACTACAATCTCATCGGCAATGGAGAGGATTCGCTCCTGGTGGGAGATGACGAGCAGGGTGCCCTTGCGGGTGCGGCGCAGGGATTCAAAGGTCTCCACCAGGCGGGAGAAGCTCCACAGGTCGATGCCGGCCTCCGGCTCATCAAAGATGGAGAGTTTGGCGCCCCTGGCAAGGACCGTGGCAATTTCGATGCGCTTGCTCTCCCCGCCGGAGAGAGCGGCGCTCAGCTCCCGGTCCACATACTCCCTGGCGCACAGGCCCACCTTGGCCAACAGGTCGCAGAGTTCCTCCTCCGTCAGAACCTTGCCCGCGGCCAGCTCCAGCAGATCCCCCACCGTAAGGCCTTTAAATTTGACCGGCTGCTGAAAGGCATAGGCCACACCTCTTCGGGCCCGTTCGGTCACATCCATGTGGGTGATCTCTTCTCCATCCAGGAGGATCTTTCCTGTGGTGGCCTGCTCCACGCCGGCAATCAATTTGACCAGGCTGGTCTTGCCGCCCCCGTTGGGGCCGGTGATGACCACCAGTTTGCCGTCGCCGATCTCCAGGTCAACGCCCCGAACAATCTCCTCCCCACCTGGCAGAGTCCAGGTGACTCCTTCTAATTGCAGCATATCTGTTCCTCACTTTTCTAGATGCCTCAGACGCCCACATTCTGTGCCCCAAACGAGCATTCCAGGGATGTGGCGCAACGATTTTCACAAACTCCCTCTCAAATTTGCAGGGGGAGATTCCAAAAGTTCCCTTTGAACCTTGGCACAAGGGAACTCCAAGGCCAATGGGCGGGGACCGCGGGTCCGCCACGCCTGAGCAAAAGAACCGCAGGCCCTCTGCCGCTGGTACACCGCTCCGCCAGACGGCACAGGCAAAGCGGGCCTTTGCCCATACCAGAAACCTTACTTCAGGAGAAGAAAAAAGAACCTGAACGCCTGGGCGTTCAGGTTCTCACCTTCTGGTGCGGATAACAGGACTTGAACCTGCATGAGCGTGAACTCACTAGAACCTGAATCTAGCGCGTCTGCCAATTCCGCCATATCCG
>CAJFOV010000030.1 GCA_904397835.1 Candidatus Aristotella avistercoris | reverse complement strand
GTCGGTCAGTCCGCCGCCGGCGGTGAGTGCCGCCAGATGCCCAGCGGTGGCGGGGGAGACAATGGGCACTGCCCCTACATCGTCGGCGGCAAGGGTGATATCATCGGATAGAGCCTTGCCGTTGACAGTGCGGGTAACAGGCACAGCGTTTACATCCGAGGCCGTCAAAGCAATGTCACCCGTCAAAGGTTTTCCATTGACGGTTCGCTCCGTCGGCACCGCCCCCACATCTGACGCTGCAAGGGCAACATTTACAGAGAGAGCCTTTCCATTGATGGTCCGATTGAGTGGAACCGCCTCCACATCAGCAGCCGTCAGGGTAACATCCCCAGAGAGAAGTTTCCCGTTGACCTTACGTCCCAGAGGTACAGCGCCAACATCCTCCGGCCCCAGGGTGATGTCCATAGAAAGGGACTTCCCATTGACCATCCGCTCGGCAGGTACTGCTCCCATGTCTGCCGCTGTCAGTGTAACATCCCCAGAGAGGGGTTTCCCGTTGACCATCCGGCCGGTGGGTACTGCCCCCACATCTGACGCGGTGGGCATTTGAGCCAGCTTGCCACTGTCGTTCAGGGTGGCCACTTTGCTGGCGGCCAAGGCCCCATCCAGCAGGGCGCCCTCTACACCCCAAAGGGCCAAATTCCCTGGAACCGTTTGATCGGGCTTGTCCACCTTGGTCTCCAGGGCCTGTTCCACCTCTTCAGCGGACCCGCTGGCCGCCTGGGCGGCCTGTTGGGCCAGTGAAGCCTGCTGTTCCGCCATCCCGGCCGCCTCTTCCGCCGCCTGTACCTGTGCTGCCCCCTGTGCGATGGCAGCAGTGAGCACATTATAATAGTCCCCGGAGGCTACCTCTCCATCTGTTACCACCGATTGCTCCACTACCAGCTGGAAGGTAAAGCTGGTAAGCTTTTCCCCCTGGGGCGAATACAGGTTCAGTTCACACAAAACCGTGCCAGGCAGGGTGAGGACCTGCTCCAGCAGCACCACCTGAATCTGGTTGTCTTGGATGGTCACTGCCGTGTTCCCATCCTCATCGCTGTCATAGAGGCAGACCGTCCCATCGGGCTTGCGGGCACGGAACACCGCCACCACCCCCGGTGACACTGTGTAGGGAGCGCCAGCGTCCCACAGCCGCAGGCAGAGTTGCCTGCTGTTCCGGTCGTTTTGTTTTCCATAGATCCATTTCAGCGTCTGTGGACGCTGAAAATCCAGATCCAAAACATGTGTTACCACTCTTTCACCTCAAATTGAGTCGTCATGAGAGAAACCGCCCATCTCCGTTCCCTCCCAGCTTTCAGAGGGCCCGTCATCTTCCGTTATAGGATCTTCACCGGCCCTCTCTTCTTGACTTTTCGGTGGATCTGTAATACATTGAAAGTATTCAGAAGGGCTCTTTCCACCGACTCGTCTCCTCTATTGTATTACGCTTTTGCGTAAAAGTCAAAGATAAATTTTCAATTTATACGTGATGGTGAAATTCATGAATCCACTCTATGAAAAAATTGAGGCCCTCTGCCGGGAGCGGGGCATCAATGTCACCCAGATGTGTCGGGAGGCCAAGGTCAGCCGTGGCTCCCTAACAGATCTGAAAATGGGCAGGAAGCAAAACCTCTCCCTGCCCACGCTGTGCCGGCTGGCCGCCTATTTTCAGGTGTCCATGGACGATTTTTCCCAACAAAAGATGGTTCCCTTGGACGACTTCACCTATGCCCTCTATCAAGAGGCCAGCGCTCTGACACCGGAGAACCAGCAGAAGCTCCTGGAATTGGCCCGCTTTTTCCAGGAGCAACAGCGCAAGGAGGAGGGGAACCCGTGAGTATTGGCCACATGGATTTAAACCCAACCTCCCCTCTGGAGCTGGAGCAACAGGCTGTCCGCCTGCAGGCCACCGTCTACCACCGCCCCATTCCCTTTGCCAAGGCAGTCACCATTGAATCTGGAGGGAAGTACGGCATTTTTCTCGACAGCCAGCAGATTGACACCCAAGGGGAGTACCGGCAGATTCTCTGCCATGAGCTGGGCCACTGCGCCACCGGCACCACCCACGGTCCCGCCAGTCCATGGGACCTTGTTGCCCGCCATGAGGAGCGGGCCAACCGCTGGGCCTATGAAAGACTCCTGCCCCCTGATGCCATCCGGCAGGCGCTGTGCCAGGGGGAGCAGACCCTGTGGCAGCTGTCGGAATACTTTTCCCTGCCTCAGGAGTTCGTCCAACACGCGCTGGACTACTATACCAACGCCAAAGGAATCCGCTTTTAAATCTGCGCCTTCGCATAGAAAATGTCTGTGCTGCTCCAGTGGTACCAGCAGCGATCCCACACTATAGTCCCCAAAATAAAAGAGGAGCAGATCCCATGGGATCTGCTCCTCTTTTATGCCTTCTCCTTTGTTGGCGGCACTGGCTTTCTCTTGAGCACCAGCTGCTCTCCTGCACAACCGATGCCGCTTCTCCCCATCCGTTCCAGGGGGATCTCCGGCATGAGCTCGTTGGAGATCACCTGCAGCATCTCCTCAAACTTTTCGACCTCCTGGGCTGTAAATCGCTTTTGGATCCGCTCCATCACCGTGCGCACGTACTGGTAACTGATGTCATAGTAGTCCACATACTTTTGGGTCACAGACAGGTGATACTCCCGCCGGTCCTGGGGGGAGCGTTCCTTTTTCACATAGCCCTTCTGCACCAGGTTGTTGATCCGGTAGACGGCATTGGGAGCAGAGATGTGCACAAAGTTCGCAAACTCATTGACAGTGGGCCTGCCCAATACGTTGATGATCTCCATACAAAAGGTCTCCACGGTGGTCAGGCTGGCCTCCCGGTTCTGGAATCGGGAGAACACCGACTGGTAAAAGTGGAGCTTAAACTTGGTATACACCCGGGTAAAGACCTCCTCAAGCATGGAAACACCTCCCGTTTTCCTCATTCTTCCCCACCGGGTTCTATATTCCTACGGAGCCTGCAGCACAAAGGTCAGTTCCGCCTGGGCGGCCACCTTGCCGCCCACCTTGGCCACGGCCTTGCCAAAGCCAACGGGCCCCCGCTGGGCAACCAATTCACAGGTCATCTCCAGGGTATCCCCAGGCACCACCGGTTGGCGGAAGCGCACCTGTTTTGCTCCGCCAAAGATGGCCAGCTTGCCCTGGTTGTCCGGCAGGCTCAGGGCGGCCACCGCGCCCACCTGGGCCATGGCTTCCAAAATCAGCACCCCGGGCATAATGGGGTTCCCTGGAAAGTGACCGGTAAAAAAGGGTTCATTCATGGTCACTGCCTTGATGCCGCAGGCCATCTGCCCCGGCTCGCACTGGGTGATCCGGTCCACCAACAGGAAGGGAGGGCGGTGGGGCAGAATCTTCATGATCTCCTGGATGTTCAGTTCCATCTACATCCCCTCCCCTCTGCCAAAGACCAGGCTGGTGTTGTGGCCCCCAAAGCCCAGAGAGTTGGACAGGGCATAGTCTACCTGGATCTTGCGGCCCACATTGGGTACCACATCCAGGTCACACTGGGGATCCGGCACTTGATAGTGGATGGTGGGAGGCGCAAATTGATCCCGCAGCGCCATCAGGCAGAAGATGGCCTCCACGGCGCCGCTGGCCCCCAGCAGGTGGCCGGTCATAGACTTGGTGGAGCTCATGGGTACCTGTTTGGCCCACTCTCCCAGGGCCTGCTTGACGGCCATGGTCTCGCAGGCGTCATTCATGGGGGTGGAGGTGCCGTGGGCGTTGATGTATCCCACCTGTTGGGGTGTGATGCCTGCATCCTCCATGGCCTGGGTCATGGCTCGGGCCGCCCAGGTGCCCTGGGGATCCGGGGCGGTGATGTGATACCCGTCACAGGTGGCGCCATAGCCGCAGACCTCACCCAAGATGGTGGCGCCACGGCGCTTTGCATGTTCATACTCCTCCAGCACCAGAACCCCGGCGCCCTCCCCCATGACAAAGCCGCTGCGCTCTGCGTCAAAGGGGATGGAGGCCCGTTCCGGGTTGGATTCCGTGGACAGGGCGTGCATGGAGGTGAAGCCCCCCATTCCCAGGGGCGTAATGGTGGCCTCTGCACCGCCGCAGAGAACAACCTCCCCATAGCCGTCCCGGATAAAGCGCATGGCATCCCCCACCGCTGCACCGCCTCCGGCACAGGCGGCAACTGGGCAGGTGCACATGCCGTGGATGTCAAAGCGGATGGCAACCTGGGCAGCAGCCAGGTTGGTGATGGTCATGGGGATAAAGAAGGGGGAAACCTTGTCGTATCCCTTGCGCACCCCTGTCTCACAGGTGTTCTGCATGGTCAGCAGTCCGCCAATGCCGCTGGAGAGGATCACCCCGCAGCGGGCGGCATCCTCCTGGGCAAAGTCCAGCCCGCTCTGTTTGACCGCCTCCTGGGCTGCAGCCAGCGCCAGTTGGGTGAAGCGGTCGGTGCGGCGGACCTCCTTTTTGTCCATGATCTGGGTGGGGTCAAACCCTTTGACCTCCCCCGCCAGAGAGACCTTTTGGCTGCTGCAATCGTATTGGGTGATGGGACCAATGCCGCACACGCCGTCGCAGGCGTTGCGCCAGCTCTCCTCCACAGAGTTTCCCAGGGGCGTGAGCGCCCCCATTCCCGTCACAACCACTCTTCGCGTCTTCATATCCCTACTCCTTTGTCGCCGGGTTGGATCCGGCCGCAATTTCGTCGGTTTTCCATTTGTGTCAATTGCTTCGTCCCTTTTCAAGGCGTCCGCCTATCTACATGGCCATGCCGCCGTCGATGCACAGGACCTGTCCGGTGATATACGCGGCATCCTCGCTGGCCAAAAAGGCCACCGCCTTGGCCACATCCTCCGGCTGGCCCAGCCGCTTCATGGGGATGGAGCCCAGCAGGGCCTCCCGCACCTTGTCGGCGAGCACATCTGTCATATCCGTCTGGATAAAGCCAGGGGCCACCACATTGACGGTCACATTGCGGGCGGCCAGCTCCTTGGCCAGGGACTTGCTCATGCCGATGAGCCCCGCCTTGCTGGCGGCATAGTTCGCCTGCCCCGCGTTGCCTCGCAGCCCCACAATGCTGCTGACGTTGATGATTCTTCCGCCGCGCTGCTTCATCATGGGCCGGTAGGCCGCCCGGCAGCAGTAAAAGGCCCCTTTCAGGTTGGTGTCCAGCACCTGTTGGAACTCCTCATCGCTCATCCGCAGAGCCAGGTTATCCCGGGTGATGCCGGCGTTGTTCACCAGAATGTCCAAACGTCCAAAGGTGTCCAGCACCTGCTGAACCATCTCCTCACAGACCTTGGCGTTGGAGACATCCCCCTTGAGCAGCAGGGTCTGCACCCCCAGCGCCTGACAGGCATCGGCAGTTTCCTGGGCCAGCTGATCATTCCCCGCATAGTTGATGGCCAGGCCAATTCCCTGTTTGGCCAGTTGGGTACAGATGGCCCGGCCAATTCCCCGGCTCCCACCGGTCACCAGGGCCACGCGCTCTGTTGTCACGATGAGCACACCTCCTTCAGGGCACTGACGGTGCGTTCCAGGTCCGCAACGGTCTCCACGGAGTAGCAGGTGATCCCCTTCTCCGTGCGGCGTACAAAGTTGGAAAGGGCCCTGCCCGGTCCAATCTCCACCACCGTATCCACCCCCAGATCCGCCATGCGGTGAATGGTATCCTCCAGATAGACGCTGGAGCAGACCTGTTTCTCCAACAGCTCAGGGATGGTGTCCTCCGGACGTTTGAGATCCCCCCGGCAGTTGAAGAGCACTGGAAAGCGCATCTCCTCCATGGAAATGGTCTTAAACTTCTCATGGAGGGCCTGGGAGGCGGGCTTCATCAGGGAGGTGTGGAAGGGTCCGCTGACCTTCAGCGGCACCACCTTGCGGGCCCCGGCATTGACAGCCAACACAGCCGCCCGCTCCACGGCGCCGGCATCTCCCCCCACCACCAACTGGCCAGGGCAGTTGTAGTTGGAGATCTCCACCACACCGTAGTCGCTGGCCCGCTCACAGATCTCCTGAAGGGTCATCCGATCCAAATTCATGACAGCGATCATCTTGCAGGGCCGGTCAGTCACGGCCTCCGCCATGGCCTTGCCCCGGAAGGCCACCAGGGAGATGGCCGTCTGGGCATCAAAGACGCCGGCCGCATGGAGGGCGGAGTACTCCCCCAAGCTCAGCCCGGCGGCATAGCTGGGGCGGATTCCCTCATCATACAGCAGATGAGTCACCCCTGCGGCAAAGGCCACCATGGAGGGCTGGGTGTAGCGGGTGTCGTTGAGGGTCTCCTCCGGGCCCTCAAAGGAGACCTTCTTCAGATCAAAGTCCACTGGCGCGTGGTCCAAAATTTCCCGAAAGGCGGGATAGGTCTCATAAAAATCCTGGCCGGCTCCCACCTTCTGGGCGCCCTGGCCGGCGTACAAAAACGCCAACTTATTCATCTCACTTACCTCCCCTCCAGCAGACGCTGCCGCTGCTCCTCACACTGGCGCGCCAGCTCCTCAAAGATCACCCGCAGGGGGCGGATCTCGTGGAGCTGCCCGGCCACCTGACCGGCCATGAGGCTGCCGGTCTTGGTATCTCCGTCAAAGACAGCCCGGCGCAGGCTGCCCAGGGTATACTGTTCCAGTTCCATCTTGTCGGCGCCGGCCTTTTCCCGCTCCACATACTCCTTGGACATCTGATTTTTCAGAATCCGCACAGGGGTACCGGAGATGCGTCCGGTGACCACGGTGGAACGGTCCGTGGCCTTGAGCAGCGCCTGTTTATAGTTGGGGTGGATGGGGCACTCCTCACTCACCAGCAGGCAGGTGCCCAGCTGAACCCCGCAGGCCCCCAGGGCATAGGCAGCCAGCAGCTGGCGCCCATCGGCAATGCCGCCGGCGGCCACCACGGGCACATTCACACCGTCCACCACCTGTGGAACCAGGGCCATGGTGGTCAGCTCCCCCACGTGTCCGCCGCTCTCAGTGCCCTCGGCAATGACGCCATCCGCGCCGGAGCGCGCCACCATCTTTGCCAGGGAGACCGATGGCACCACGGGGAACACCTTGGCCCCCGCCTCCTTCCACATGGCCAGATAGGGGGAGGGGTTCCCCGCCCCGGTGGTGATGAGAGCCACCTTCTCCTCCGCGGCGATCTCCGCCATCTCCTTGGCCTGGGGATGCATGAGCATGATGTTGACGCCAAAGGGTCGGTCCGTCAGGGTCCTGCACTTGCGGATACTCTCCCGAAAGGTCTCTGCGTTCATGCCTCCTGCGCCGATCAGGCCCATGGCCCCGGCGTTGGAGACGGCGGCGGCAAACTCCGCTGTGGCGATGTTGGCCATGCCGCCCTGGATAAAGGGGAACTCTGTCCCCAGCAATTCATTGAGTTTCATATGACATCCTCCCTCCGTCTGGGCCACGCTTACCAGGTGAACAGCGCGCCGCCCCAGGTCAGTCCAGCGCCAAAGCCGACGCTCAAAATCTTCTGCCCCTTCTTTAGCATCCCGGCCCGGTTCATCTCATCCAGAGCAATGGGGATACTGGCGGCGGAGGTGTTCCCGTAGTGCTGCATGTTCAGGTAGAACTTCTCCTTGGGTTGGTGCATCTGACGGGCAGCCGCCTCCACAATGCGGCAGTTGGCCTGGTGCAGTACAAACCAGTCCACCTCTTCCAGGGGGAGCTGGGCCTGCTGGGCAAGTTCCATGGCACACTTTGGCACCGTCTCTACGGCAAAGCGATAGACCGCCTGCCCCTCCATGTGGATGGCACTCTGTCCCAGACTCAGGCCGTGGGCCCAGATGATGTTGCCATCCCCCTGGGTGTGCAGATGACAGGTCCAGGGAGCCTTGGATGGGGCCAGCACCGCCGCTCCCGCTCCGTCCCCAAAGAGGACACAGGTGTTGCGGTCGGTCCAATCCACCACTCTGCTCAGCACATCCCCACCGATGAGCAGCCCATAGGGGCGCCTCTGGCGGGGCAACAGGGCCGCCATGGTCTCCAGACCGTAGAGGAAGCCTGTGCACCCTGCATTCAAGTCAAAGGCCGGGCAGTCCTGGGCCAGGCCCAGTTGCTCATGAACCAGGCAGGCCTGGGACGGGGTGGCGCAGTGGGGGGTGATGGTGGCAACAATACACAGCCCCACCTGATCTGCCGAGATGCCGGCCATCTCCATGGCCCGGCGGGCCGCCAGAACCGTCAGGTCGGTGAGGGTCTCCCCTTGGCAGATGTGTCGCTCCCGGATGCCGGTGCGGGCCTGAATCCACTCGTCACTGGTCTCCACCATTCCACACAGATCCTCATTGGTGAGGATGTGCTCTGGCACTGCCCGCCCGGTTCCGCAAAATTCCAATCCTTCTTCCATGTTTGCTCCTTCTCGGCACGGGAATCCCCGCGCCCTCGTTCTCTCAGCAGCAGGGGCCCTCCGAATGGGAGGGCCCTCGCCATGGTTATCAAATGTTATTTGCTCTCCAGATACTTGACCAGGTCGCCCACGGTCTTCATCTCCGGCAGGGCGTCGTCGTCAATGCCCATGCCCAGCTCATCCTCCAGCGCCATGTTCAGATCCACCGCATCCAGGGAATCCGCACCCAGATCCTCCTGCAGGCGTGCCTCGCTGGTCACAGCCTCAGGGTCGCAGTTCAGAGTGTCCACAATGACCTTCTTTACCTTCTCAAACATGGGGAAAGCCCTCCATTCAGTTCAAATTTTTTAATCAAAATATTTTAAATAAAATATTTTAATTGTATTTTATCAGATTTCTCCCGCCTGTCAAGGGATTCCGTGTCAATGATCCGCAAAGGGGCAACAAATTTGTGACGAATGAATCAAAAAAATCCTCTTCCAAAAGATCTTTTATGCCGAAAAACTCCCTTTTGCCGTGCCACCGGAACATCCACCTTTCATAAACTGCCTTCAAACACCCGCCCTTATTCAACCATTTGTATTATTTTTTTGCGATTCTACTGCACTTTGGCTATTTTCTCTACAATACATCTCCTATTCACTCCCACAGCGACGGTGCCAGTGCCTATCCATAGATTTTTCGGTTCGATGGGTACTTTGACATGCTCGCCCAATCCCGCCCTGTGGGATAGCCCTCCCAATAATCTATCTATTCTGTATTTCTATAAAGTCGAGGCGCGCAAGCATAGAAAAACCGGCCTGGGGAATTCCCAGACCGGTTATAATGATTGCCTATGTTGCCCGCTACTGGGCCCGCTCCCGACTGATAGACATGCCAAAGCTCTCCTCCCCGCCGGTCAGATAGGAGATACTCAAAGCCACCTGTTCCCCCTGCAGCAGGAGGTTGTGGGAGATCACATCCTCCTGCCCCTGCAGCGGCTGGGGATTGTCCTCCACCACTGGAACGAAGCCCGCCTCCTTCAGTCGTTCCAGATAATCCTGGGACTGCTGGGCCGTAAAGTTCATGGACACCGCACAGTAGTTTCCCTGTGTGATCCAGGCCCGCTCCACCGTCCCCTCAGGCGGGTCCGGCAGGGTGGCGGTCCATTCGTTCTCCGGCCACTCCCCCTCTGGCAACCAGATCACTTCCTCCTGGGTGGGAAGGGAAGACCCCGGTTCCTCTGACTCTGCCCCCTGGCATCCGCTCCACAGAACCGCCATGAGTAGGACTCCCATCCACAAAATCCATCTATGATGCCGTCTCATACCGTCACGCCCCCCTTCCTCTCCGGATCAGTCCATACCACAGCCCTGTTCCCAAAGCGAGAATGGCACCCACCACCAGCAAGAGCAGCCACCATACCAGTGGATCCCCCTCCACCAGAATGTCCGTGGTTCCCTGGGCGCCGCCAATGATCAGCGGCGCAGTGCGCTCCCTCCACCAGAGCACCCCACCGGACAGCAGGCAGAGCACCGCTAAAATTCCGCAACCAAAGAGCCCCACCGGCACCCCTCTGCGCCGGGGAATCCCCCGCTCCTGCAACAGGTTCTCCACAAATTCATTGGGAGGTCCCAACCGGCGGATGACCGCTTGGAGATCCTCCCCCTGCTCCTGGGCACAGTCAAAGAGCTCCTCCAGATCCCGCAAAATCTCCTGCCGGTACCTCTTGGGCAGGGAGCGGGCCCCTGCCACCTGGTCCATATAGTCCTGTTTTGTCATGGTTCCTGATCCTCCGCCAACGCCAAAAAATCCTCTACCCGCCGGGTGTAGGCACGCCAAAAGGTCTGCAACTCCGCCAGTGTGCGCCTGCCAAGATCGGTCAAAGCATAGTATTTTCTGCTTCTTCCATTTGGGGCTGGCGCCAGGCGGCACCGGATCAGGCCGGCGTCCTCCATTCGGTAGAGCACCGGATACACCGTCCCCTCCCGTGGGGCGCCAAAGATCTCCCCGCCCAGGGTGTTGAGCTGGGTCATGATCTCATAGCCATAGGTCTCCCCCCTGGAGAGAATGCTCAACAGTATCATCTCCAGAGAGCCCTTTTTGAACTGTTGGATATACCGGTTGTCCATGGTGTGCCTCACATTTTGTTTTACTAA
The DNA here is from genome assembly GCA_904397835.1 of Candidatus Aristotella avistercoris. Classification (GTDB taxonomy): domain Bacteria; phylum Bacillota; class Clostridia; order Oscillospirales; family Ruminococcaceae; genus Aristotella; species Aristotella avistercoris. The sequence goes on along the minus strand of CAJFOV010000030.1, from coordinate 12,483 downwards.
TTAGTATTGCTAAGTATATCAGGAAAAGCTTCTCCTGTCAACGGTTCCGGCTTTTCTTTTCCGAGTGATGCAACGCCTGTACGCCTTGACCATACCGGCGCGGTTCTCTCAATTTCCCTCTTGAAGGTCAGGCTTCCGCAGAGGGAGCCGTTGCACCATCTGCAAGAGAAATTCCTTGGCAGGTTTCCCAGCGTCGATCCTGGCCCACGGACAGAAAAAGAGGGCCGCAATACGCGGCCCTCCTGTCATATGTTAGAATCTCTGGTAGACAAATCGGCCATCCACCATAGTGGCCAACACCTGGGTCTTGCGCAGGTCATCGGCGGGCATGGTGAAGATGTCCTCGCTGAGGATCACCAGGTCGGCGTAGTAGCCGGGCTTCAGGCGGCCCTTGACCTGCTCCTCAAAGGAGCAGTAGGCGCTCTCAGCGGTGTAGGCGTCCACCGCGTCATAGATATCCACACACTCCTGGGGATAGAAGCCCCCCTCCGGCTGGCCGTGCAGGTTTTTCCGGGTCACAGCGCAGTAGAGGTTGTCAATGGCGTTCATGTCCTCCACAGGGGAATCGGTGCCAAAGCTGGTGTGGATGCCAAGCTTCTGCATGGTGTGGAAGGCGTAGCTGGTGGAAGACAGCTCCTTGCCCACCCGGTCCTCCACCACAGTCATATCGTAGTGCAGGAAAATGGGCTGTACCTGGGCCAGAATGTCGTTCTTCTTAAACCGCTCCACCAGGGGCAGATCCGTGATCTGGCAGTGGATGACGGCCAGGCGCAGGGGGTTTTGGCCGTCCTTGCAGACCTTGTCGTAGCTGTCCAGAACCCGCTCAATGGCCCCGTCACCGATGGCGTGGATGGCCACCTGGCAGTTGTTGTCCGCAGCCATCCCCACCAAGGTGTCCAGCTGCTCAGGGGTCAGGGTGGCAATGCCGGTGGTAGAGGGATCGTCCTGATAGGGCTGGCGCATGAGGGCGGTGCGGGCTCCAAGGCTGCCATCCACAAAGAGCTTCAGGGGGCCAATCTTGTTGAAGGCATTCCCCTCTCCGGTGCGGTGGCCCGCATCCAGAAATTCCTGGAAGGACTCCGGAGTCATAAAGTTGCACTGGTGGTAGACCCGCAGGGTGGGGTTTTCCGCCTGGATGGCGTTGTAGGCCTCTAGGGTCTCCCGCCAATCGGCAGGACGCAGATCCATGGTCTGCACCGAGGTGACACCGCACTCCGCCGCATGGGCCATGGCTGTGCGCAGGGTCTGCTGGATGCTCTCCTGGGTTCTGGCCGCCCGGATGGACAGGACCTGCTGGCAGGCATTCTCCCGGATGACACCGGTGAGCTCCCCGTTTTCGTCAAAGTCAAAGGCGCCGCCCTCCACCGGCTGGGTCTGGGGGGTGATGCCCGCCCGTTCCAGCGCAGCGGTGTTGGCCGTGAGGATGTGTCCGCAGGCCCGCTCCAAGATGATGGGATACTCGGTGGAGATGTCGTCCAGATCCTGGCGGGTCAGCAGCCGGTGTTCATCGGTGAAGTAGTCCTGGTTCCAGCCCATGCCGTGGAGGACGGTGCCAGGGGCCGGCTGGCGCTTTGCAATGTATTCCCGGGCGATACGCTTGACCTCCCGGATGCTGGAGGCACCAAGCAGCTGGATGTCCTCCAGCATGGAGCCCACCATGGCCAGGTGCTGGTGGGAGTCATTGAAGCCGGGGACAATGGTGTGGCCCTGGGCATCGTACTGCTGGGTTCCCGCTGGAGCGGCAGCCAGCACCTCCTCATTGGTTCCCACCAGGCGGATGATCCCATCCTCAATGAGCAGGGCCTGGGCAAAGTTGCCCCGCTCCACATAGACTTTTCCGTTGACAATTGCAGTCATCATGCTACTTTTCCTCCTTATCCAACACGGCCTGACGGCTCTTTTTAAAGATCAGCTCGTACAGCACCAGACCAACCAGAGGCACCAGCAGGCCGATGAGGGCGGTCACCGGGTCCTCGATGAGGGTGTTGATCATCAGCCCGATCATCACCAGGCAGATGACAATGATCAGCACCGGATAGCCCCACACCTTGTAGGGACGCTCCATATCGGGATATTTTTTCCGCAGCAGGATCACAGCGAAGAAGGTCATGCCATTGAAGATGATGCCGCACATGGCCACCAGGCTGGTGAGCTGGTTCAGATCCCTTGCCCAGACCAGCGCGATGGACACCAGAGCGGAGACCAGCAGCGCGTTGACCGGAGTCTTGTACTTGGGATGCAGCTTTGCCAGGCTCTTAAAAAAGGCGCCATCCCGGGCCATGGCATAGTAGGTTCGGGGGAACACCATGATGCACCCGTTCAGGGAGTTAAAGATGGCCAAAATCATGGCCACACCCACAATGACCATGCCCGCATTGCCAAAGAGGGACTGGGCCGCCGCAGTACCCAGATAGTAATCCCCAGCCGAGATCATCGAGACAATGGTGTCATAGGGAAGCACCCGGTACACCGCATAGTTAAAGAGCAGATACAGCAGCGTGACACCAACAATGGAGATGATGATGGCCAGAGGCAAATTTCTCTTGGGTTTTTTGATCTCCTCCGCAATGCCGTTGAGGTTGGTCCAACCCTCATAGGCCCACATGGTGGCCACCACGGCAAAAGCTATCATGCCGCAGATCTCACCAAAACCGGGGTTGGAGGCGGGCATGGGATTCAAACTTGGGCTCTGCTGCCCCATAAACAGGCCGCAGACCAGGATCACAAAAATGGGCAGGAGTTTGAGCACCATAAAGATGTTCTGCACCATGCTGCCCAGCTTGATGCCAAAGATGTTCACCGCCGTAAGGGCCGCAATCATAAAGGTGGCCAACAGTTTGCTGGCCAGATCCCCCATGGGGGTCAGGCTTGCAATGGCCGCTGAAAAGGCCACAGCCAGGGCCGCGTTGGAGCCGGAGGAACCCAAAATAAAATTGGAAAAGCCGCTCATAAAGGCCACTCGTTCCCCATAGGTCTCACGCAAATACACATAACTTCCGCCGGCCTTGGGCATCATGGCCCCCAATTCCGCAAAACAGATTCCGCTCATGAGGGTGACAAGGCCGCCGATACACCAGACCAGCAGTGCCAGCCCAAGGCTCATGCCGCTGCGCTCCAAGACGATGCCGCCGATGTAAAAGATGCCGGAACCAATCATAATGCCAGCCAGCACCGAAACGCCGCCAAACAGCCCCACCTCACGCTTGAGCTCAGTTTTCTCCGAAGAGAGCTCCTGTACCGTCTGCGTGCGTTGATTTTCATCCATGGTCTGATTCCCCTTTCTTCTGTATTTTGGGCACAAAAAAAGTTGCATCCATCGATGCAACTTGAATCCCAGTAGAAACAGTTATCACCGATAGCCCCTCTGCCCCTTATTCTAAAGGGCAGGAGTCATAGGGATCTTCTCCCCATGCCCAACTGAACTGCCGCACCCGGCAATCCGTTTCGGCGATTTGGCCTTTCTCCGGGTTCTCAGGGTGTCCCCTCCACCGGATACTCTTCCGCATCGCGCCTCTATCAACTTTTTTGTGGTTTTTACTATAGCATATTCCAGGGCCGCTGTCCACCCTTTTTTAAGATTTTGTCGAATTGATGCGCCCTTTTCGGCCATTAACTGCCACATTTGGGCATATGACCAAACCCAAGTTTCACGTCATAGGGGGGAGCACTCTGCAGCGCCTCCGTTCGGCCAGATCAAGAAGCTCCTAACAACACAGCCTGCCATCCCTATGGCCGGTGAACATCCTGCACAGAGCATCCTTTGATCCCTTATGGTGCCAGAGGACACCAAGCGCCATAGACTCAATTGGATCCAAAGGCAGGTGTAGGCCTTTCTCCATCGGGCACGTTGCCAGCCGCTACAACAGTGTGCCGGACTGGGCCTGAGCCCGATCCTTTCCAGGCATCTTCTGCACGGGGAACCGTCACCTGAGCCCTATTCCCCTCTCCAGCAAATAATAGAGGACGCCATTGGTCTCCAACCCACAGGGCCGGATTCCAATGGCGTCTTTCAAGGGGCTATCTTATTTGTCGGTTCTTCTACGCACGATAAAGGTCAGCGCACCGCCGCTCACCAGCATAAGTGTGAGCCACAGGGACAGCTGGCTGTCATCGCCCGTATTTGGAGAGTCAGATCCCCCATCCTCTCCACTGCCGGGCTTGGAAGGATCCGTCTCCCCTTCATCGGGAGGATTCTCCGTTCCGCCCTTCTCTGTAATGGTAAAGGTCTTGGTGATGGAGCCCTCGTAACTGCCGATGCCGGTAATTACAACGGTGGCCTCACCGGGGTTCACGTTGTTCTGGTATGCAACGGTGTAGTCCACACCATCCTGCAAGCCGGGGATGGTCACCTCAGGCTCCAGGGCGCTGCCGGTGTACTCCGCAGAGGTGTAGGAGAGGACGACATCATCCGCATACGCACCAATGTCATAGGTGCCAATGTACTTGACAACATAGGTGTCATCTTGGAAGGCCAGATGATCCCTGTTGTAGGTGGTCACTTCCACCACATGGGAGCCATCCTTGCCTGCGTTGTTCAGGAAGGGCTGCTCACCCACCTCTTTGATGCTGTTGGGGAAGTGGACCGTCTCCAGCAGAGCCTCCTTGAAGGCATATCTGCCGATGTGCTCCACACCCTCCTCGATCACAAGGGTCTTGAGGGTCGTAGCCTTGTAGGTACCCTCAAAGGCTGAGTCGCCAATCCACTTGACATTGCCAGGGATGGTCAGCTCGGTGAGGTGGTGCAGGTGGAAGGCCTTGTCGCCAATCTTCACCACAGACTCGGGGATGGTCAGGGAGGTCAGCCGTGCGCCGGCAAAGGCGGTCTCGCCAATCTCGGTGACGGAGTTGGGGATCTCCACATGCTCCAGCCAGATGTTCATAGAGAATGCACCCTGGGGGATCACAGTCAATCCCGCAGAGAGCTTGAGCTCCGTGATGTTGTTGGTGGCAAAAGCGCCGCTGCCCATCTCCGTCACGGTGTCGGGCAGTTCCACTTTGGCCAGCTTGTTGCCATAGAAGGCGCTCTCGCCAATGGCCTGCAGGCCTGTCAGGTCGACTGCGGTCAGGGCGTTCTGGGAGAAGGCCCGGTCACCAATCCGCACCAGGTTGACCGGCAGGTTTACAGAGGTCATCCCGTTGGGGGAATCAATGCCAAATTTGGTCACAATGACCTCATTGTCGGGGATCTTGAAGGCCTCGGTTCCGATGGCCACAACATCCTTGCCGCCGGGGGTCTTATCCGGCAAAACCAGTGTTTTCAAATCCTTGCGCTTGGCTTGTCCGCTCTCAGACCAGCCGGTGATGGTACCGGTCTCCTCGTCGTAAGTGAAGTCCTCCGCTGTCCAGCCGGAGCCCACCAACTTGTCGTAGACAATCACGTGGGAGTCGGATATGGCCTCCTCGGTGTTCAGTTCCAGCAGGGCCTCGTTGGAGGTCCGCAGGGTAACGACACCCTCGGTACCGTCAACAAAGGCGTTGTCGGCAATCTCCTGGATGCCGGAGGGCAGGTCCACCGTGATCAGGGCGCTTCCGCCAAAGGCACGGGTGCCAATGGATTGGAGGTTCTTACCCAGCGTCAGGCTGGACAAAGTTTTTCCAATGGCTTCCTCCGTAACCCGGAAGGCAGCGCTTCCGATCTCGGTGACACGGTCGGGGATCACCAGCTCGGTGAGCTTGTGGTTCATAAAGGCATTGCTGCCGATGGTCTCCAAGGTGCTGGGCAGGGTCAAGTTTTCCACATGGGCGCCGGAGAAGGCATTGGCTCCAATGGACTCCACGCCCTCGGGAATCACCAAGGTCCCAATGGCCATGGTGGTGGCTGCACCTGCACTGAAGGCCGCGCTGGGGATCTCTTTCAGGCCCGCGGACAGCTTGACGCTGGTCAGGCTGCCATTGCCGGTAAAAGCGCCGCTGCCCAAGGTGGTGACACTGTCCGGCAGGGAGACAGCGGTGAGGCTACCATTCTGGAAAGCCGCCATATCAATGGTCTCCAGCCCGTCTGGCAGACTGATCTGGGTGAACTTGCTGGAGGCAAAGGCCATACGTCCAATGCTCTTCAGGGTATCAGGCAAGATGATACCGGTGGGCACATAGGCGGTGCCATCCGCATAATACCCAAAGGTACCGATGTTGGCATAGGTATCAGGGTTGGTATTGGTGCTGTTGCCAATGCCAGTGATGGCCTCCCCATTGGGATTCACATCGGGTAGGATCAGGTTGGCATTGCTTTGGATCTTCTCTTTCCCAGTGTCAGACAGGCCAGTGATGACCGTGCCGTCATAGGTAAAGTCTCCCACACCCCAGGGGGCATCCACATTGGGAATGGTGCCAATGATCAGCTTCTGGGTATTGGAGGATTTGGCGTCATAGTGGTCGATAAATGAGCCGCCGGCCTCGGTCTTGTAGACATAGACAATGCCGCCCTTTTGCTCATTCTTAAACATGTTGGAATTTGCACCAGAGACATTGTTCACCACTGGCTCCATTCCAGTATTTTGGAAGAAAGCCAGATCTGTGAGTTTCTCCGTGTTGGAGGGGATCTGAACCGCTTTGATCTGGTTCTGGGCGAATGCTTGGGCATCCACCTGGAAGGCAAAATCTGTCTTTTCCGGGAACTCCACAGAGGTGATCTCGTTGGTTGCAAAGGCACCCTGGGCAATCTGCATCAGGGTCTTTGGCAGCTTGACAGAAACCAAGTCGTTGCCCTTAAAGGCGTTGTTGCCTACATAGAAAACTCCGTCTGGCAGCTCCAACGTGGTGAGGGAATTGCCGTAAAAGGCACTAGCGCCGATGAAGAAGTCTCCACGCTCCGTCACACCCTTGCCGCTGGTCTCCCAGGTGGAGTCATCCCAGGCGGCCTTCATCCCTGCGGGCAACTTCAGGGAGGTGATGCCCTGCTTAGAAAAAGCTGAGCTCCCCACACCCTGGACGGTTCTGCCATCCGGGTCGGTGGCGGGAATCACCAGATCCTTATTGGTCTCGATCTTCTCCAAGCCAGACTCGGAAAAACCGGAGACCACCCATGCCGTAAAGTTGTTTTCGGAGGAATATTCATTGGCCGGCCAAACTGCAAAGGACTGCTCCTCATAGGTGAAGTCCTCTGCCGTCCAAACGGTGTCATCGGTGAGATAGATCTTCTGATAGTCGGAATCGGGGAAGTTGGTCTTGTCGTCATACTGGGACTGCAGGCTGACGTAGACCTTGGTGACAATCCCCACGGTGTCATCCGAGTACTCCTTGGTAAAGGTGTTGGCTGGCAGCTTGGTGACAGTGGTGGGGAGCACCACTTCATCGATGATCTTGTTGCGGAAGGCATAGCTGCCGATGGTCTCCAGCCCCTCGTTGAGAGTCAGCGTGCAGGGATCCATCAAGTAGTTCTTGGTGGAAAACGCGTAGTTACCAATGGATTTGACCGAGGAGGGGATCACAATCTCATGGAAATTGTTCCCCGCAAATGCATTGGCCCCAATGGAGGTGATGCCCTCGGGGATCTCAATGCTGGTCAAGTTCTCCATCCAGTTGTTCTGGTCGCTGCAGCCAAAGGCGCCGGCAGGGATCTCCGTCAGGCTCTTGGACAGGCTGATGCGCTCCAGTTTGGGATTGGTGGCAAAGGCGCCGCCACCCAAGGTAGTCACCGTGTCAGGAAGAATGACGCTGGTGAGCTCGTTCATGGCAAAGGCGGAGATGCCGATCTCCTCCAAGAAGGGGGAGAAGGTCACTTCCTTGATGCCGCAGTTTTGGAAGGCAAAATTGCCCACCTTCCGCAGCTCACTGGGGAGGTAGACGGAGTCGAAGCCCTCGGTCTCGCTGCCAAACAGGCCGTTGCCGCCGGCCTCCGCCGCGGCGATCTCGGTGACATACTGGTAATCGGCGGTCATGTCCGGGATCACCAGATCCTTGTTGGTGGCCCGCTTGGCCTCGCCGGACGCAGACAAGCCGGTGATGACTGTGCCTTCAACGGTAAAGTCGTTGATGTTCCAGGGCAGGCTCGGGTCCTGGGTGGCCTCTGTGCCATCGTTGACCACCAGCTTCTGCACGTCCGAGTGCTGGGACTCGGTTGCCTTGCCGGTGTGATGGATGCGGTCCTTGGCTTCCAGCTCAGCGTTGTCGGTGTACATATAAACCACACCAGCGGTATAGCTCTGGCCACCCAACGTGTAAGTCCGGTAATTCTCGTTGTCCAGGTCATCTGCCAGAGGCTCGCTGCCTGTATTCCAGGCAAAGACATCCTTGTTCACAACCTCTGTGAAGTCCGGCAGACGGACAGATTTGATAAAGTTTCTTGCAAAGGTCAGCCCGTGCATCTCCAGCTGGAAATCACAGGTCGTGGGGAAGTTGACGGTGGTAATCCGATTTTGAGCAAAGGCCATGGTCTCCAGCCACCAGATGGTTCTGGGAAGCTTGACCGTCTCAATCAGATTGTTCTGGAAGGCCCCCGGCAGGCAGGCGATAACACCCTCCGGCAGGATGACCTCCGTCAGTTCGTTGTTGGCAAAGGCGTAATTGCCAACAATCAAGTTGCCTCTCTTGGTCACCTTATTGGTGATGGTGTCGTCGTACTCCACCATCATTCCCGTTGGGAAGGTGACAGAGGTCAAGCCCATGCCATAAAAGGCGCGGTCCCCCACAGCCACAATGGTATTGCCCTCGTCGTCCACGGCGGGCAGGACCAAATCTTTGTTTTCGGCCAGCTTTGCCGTTCCGCTCTCCGAAAAGCCGGTGATGGCAACACCCCGGATGGTGATCTGGCGGGTGTAATCACAGCCATAGAGCAGCTTTTCATAGGGGCCATAGGTGAAGTCCTCGGACGTCCATTCCGAGGCGTCTGATGTTTGGGTTGTGACCATTCCGTCTTGCAGCCCGGCAATATCTGAACCATCTGCTGCGGCAAATGCCGATACGGGGACAGAGAGCGCCAAGGCAACGCTCAACAGGAATGCCAACAATCTCTTCATCCATTTCCTCTCCTTTCCTTTTTTATGGTATTCTATACCACATCCATTGTATCACCGAGGCTCGCCTATGTGCAAATTGAATATATTTATATATGCAAAGTTACTTATTTATACAATCTATAATGATTGGATCCCATAAACGACTCTTGATTTTATCGTATTTTTGTGTTTTGATAGAAGCAATAAAAGGCATTTTTCAGCCGGAAGATGGTAGTAAGGAGTACCCATGAAAAACAAGTCTCGCCGTCAATACATTTTTTCTCTGTTTCTGCTGCTGGTTGTAATAGCTGTGGGCATTTTTTGTGTCCTCAAGGGCAGCAGTCTCATCTGGTACTGGGTCCTGGGGCTGGCCCTGGGCTATGTGCTGGAACGATCCGGCATCTGCTTTAACGCCATGGCCAATGAACCCATGATTGTTGGATCCACCGCCCAATTCCGGGCCATTCTCATTGGTGTGTTGGTCTCCTCCCTGGGGGTCTCCGCCATCAAATACCTCTCCGGCGGCATGCTGGACTTTTTGGGGGTATCCACCATCAGCATTCCCCTCATGCTGGGGGCCTTTCTCTTTGGCATGGGTATGATTCTGGCGGGGTGCTGCACATCTGGCATGTTTGTCCGTATGGCGGAGGGATTTTCCGTCCACGCCGTCACCCTGGTTTGTGTGGTCATTGGCTACCTGTTTGCCAACAGCCACTACCAAACGGTGTGGGCGCCCTTTGTGGTGGACGCACCCATGGTGTACCTGCCCACCACCTTTGGGTGGTTCTTTGGCCTGCTCATCCACATTGGGATCATCCTCCTGCTCTACACTGCCGCCGTCAAGTGGGAGAAAAAGAAATTGAGCCAATAGGGGGACCGGTTATGAACAAGCTGCGTGCATTGCGTGAAAATGAAAAGGTGCAAAAAATTCTGGCCAGCCCCCTCACCTATCTGACTGGGGCCATCCTTCTGGGGGGTCTCAACATTCTCCATTACATCACCCTCCAGTCTGGCCTGTCTGTCACAGGGGCTTTCTACGCATTCATCAACGGGCTGGATTCTGTGACCCTGGGACCAACCCTCCAAAATGTGGCCCTGTTTTTGGGGGCGCTCATCGCCGCCCTATCCTGTGCCAAATTCCGGTTTCGCAAGATCAAGTCCGCCAAGCAGGTGATCACCTCTGTCATTGGAGGGCTTCTGATGGGTTACGGTGCAGGCATTGCAGGGGGATGCAACATCAGCGCATTCTTTTCTGCGGCTGCCTCCCTCTCCCTTTCAGGTTGGGTTTTTCTGATCTTCCTGTTTGCAGGGGCCTTCCTTGGCATTAAAATCCTCTACAAGTTCCTATAACGCCCACCAGGCTGCCATGCCTGGCTGTTAACCCGGAGGGGTTCTTATGAAAAACTTCCATTTTAAACAGAAAATCATAAACTTTTTTGCCGCCGGCGGGGCCTATAAACAGGAGAGATTGGCCCTCACCGTGATCCTGATCTGCTTTGCCGTGGGGGGCGTCACCCTGCCGGTCATGAGCAAGAGCCTTCAGGCAGAGGGCATTCTCCAGGATCCGGGAACTGTGTGGGAGGATCCTTCCTCCGGCGAGGGGGATGTCTCCCAGCTGGAGCCCTCCCAGCCGGAGCATGAGGAAAACCGTGAACCGGATGCGGAGAACGGGCCTGATTCCTCCTCCAGTAGTCAAGAGGGAGTAGATTCCAGCGATTCCTCCAACTCCTCCGACAGCACCCAGACCGGTGACGGTTCTGCAGACACAAGCCAGGGCTCCTCCACAGGTGGTGGCAACACCTCCAGCAGCCGTCCCAGCACGGGGGGCAGCGGGGCTGGCCAGGGCTCCTCGACAGGGGGCAGCAGTTCCTCCTCGTCCGGGTCCGGTGGCGGCAGCTCCAGCCAGCCCTCCACACCGCCGCAGGAGGAGGAAACAAATGATAAAGTTTGGGTCCCCCCTGTCTATGAGACCATCCACCACGAGGCTGTGTATGAGACAAGGCGGGTCTACGTCTGTAACTTCTGCCAGGCAGAATTCAATAGCGCCGGGGAATTCCAAGTCCACAAGGACGAAAACGGCGGCTGAAGCGGTCAGCACAAGACTTGCCGTGTTGTAAGTAAACAAGTACTGGTCAGCGAGGCTTGGGACGAACAGGTTCTGGTCTCCGAGGGATATTATAAATAAAACCACCATGGAGTTTTAACCGGTGGCCCTAAGGCCAAAAAGGAGTCAGCGTCTGAGAGGACACTGACTCCTTTTTCTTTTCTACCAGGGAATCGATTTCACCCATTGACAAGGGCCTGCACTCCACAAAATCCTTTTTAGCTGCCCTGCTGTCATTGCGGGGTCTGAAACAGCATAGCCTATTATTCCTGTGCCTGCGGCTCCCGTTCTCCCTTGAACACCAGAATCCCCTTTGACGAGGGCATGATGGAACAGGAAACCAGTGTGAATCCCTCCTGTTCCATGCGGTTTGCAGCCTCCTCAATCTTGCTGGCCATCTCCTTGACCTTGGGGGTGTATTTGATCACAACGGTCTTGTACATGCTGCACTACCTCCCAGCATTTTCTATGGTCCCAGGGACGCCGGTATAGCGTCCGCTCCATCGGAGGGTTCCGGCCATCAGGGCCGTTCACAGCCTCCTTGATCCCATCATAGCACAGCGTTCTACCGCCGTCATCCACCGCAGGCAGCTAATTCAAAATTTTACCATTTCTATACCAAAACATTGCAAGAGGTCCCCCATACCATCAATTTATGAGGGCATTCCGTCCTCAGAGCAAAAAAGATCTCAAAAGCCCCTTTTGCAGCAGCCTACTCCCACAAAACAGATGAATTTCTCTCTTGGTGAGCCATATATATCCAGGGTCCAGTATAGATATCGGGCAGCAATGGAGGCGTATGAGCTTCATTTGACACATCTTTTGTTTGATATGTCCACCGATGGAACTGCAGGAAAGCCTGTCCTTATAGGACAAGGCATTTGACCGGTTCAATACGGCAGTAGTTGCCGTTTTTCCTTCTCCTCAATCATTACATAAAAAAGCGGCCCCTATTGGCGTGATCGGATGGAAACGAGGAACATGCAAAAATCGACAGCAACAGCGGGCTGTCGAGGAGACATCTCTACCTGCAGGTCACAGGCAACCGAACCGGTGGGCTGAGCATGACATTCTGTGAAAGAGAAGGAGGAGTGGTCTGTGTGTACTCCGGTTTTACAAAAAATCGGAGCAAGCAATCGAACGCTTGCTCCGGGGTGCCTGATCACTATGTAGCGGAGGATAAGACTTCAAGATAGAAAAAACCTGCGGTGGCAAATTGCCAACCGCAGGTCTGGCGGAGAAGGGGGGACTCGAACCCCCGCACCGGTTTTATCCAGCCTACGCCCTTAGCAGGGGCGCCTCGTCACCAACTTGAGTACTTCTCCAAACTCAAGATCCATGGAGAGCCAGAGGTTTATCTGGCGGAGAGGGTGGGATTCGAACCCACGGCTCTGACGAGTCACTGGTTTTCAAGACCAGCTCCTTAAACCCCTCGGACACCTCTCC